>NZ_CP136187.1:1863333-2195000 GCF_033193315.1 Agathobaculum sp. NTUH-O15-33 | reverse complement strand
AGGAGAGATCTGAAAGCTAGCTGCTAAAAGGAAAGAAGGAATAGGGTAACTCCTAGTTCCTACCTCCTCACTCCTAACTGAATTTGTACCTTGAAAACTGAACAATAACGAAAGCAAAAGCAACAATATGATGGAAGCAGGAATGCTAACATCATATCGATTGAAAAATCGATAGAGGAAAATGTTAAAATGTTATTCCGATCTTTAAAAGATCAGCATAAAGGTTTTGACGTTTATATTGTTGGGAAATATGATCGAAAGATCATACTACAAAATAGCTAAAAAAGAACCGAGATTACTCTAATAATTCAAAGGCAGGAAAGTATTTTGAGAAATATGGAACTGCCCGCTAAATAATTCCTATGGTTAACCGCCATAGGTCTTACAGCTGGTCAAGCTGTAAAGGGCGCAAGGGGAATGCCTTGGCACTGAGAGCCGATGAAGGACGCGACAAGCTGCGATAAGCTTCGGGGAGCCGCAAATGGGCTTTGATCCGAAGATTTCCGAATGGGGAAACCCGGCAGAGCAATACTCTGTCAACGTGCACTGAATACATAGGTGTACGTAGGGAAACCGCCTGAACTGAAACATCTAAGTAGGGCGAGGAAAATAAATCAACCGAGATTCCGCAAGTAGTGGCGAGCGAACGCGGAAGAGGCCAAACCGGGAGTAGCAATATTTCCGGGGTTAGGACTGCGACATGTAGCTTTCATTTTTAACCGAACGCTTTGGGAAGAGCGGCGAAACAGGGTGATAGCCCCGTAGGTGAAAAGAATGGAGCGCTAGCAGGATCCAGAGTACCAGCGGACACGTGAAACCCGCTGGGAACATGGGGGGACCATCCTCCAAGCCTAAATACTACTCAGTGACCGATAGAGAAGCAGTACCGTGAGGGAAAGGTGAAAAGGACCCCGGGAGGGGAGTGAAAGAGAACCTGAAACCTTGTGCCTACAAGCACCGAGAGCACATTAACGTGTGATCGGGTACTTTTTGTAGAACGGTCCGGCGAGTTAATGTACGTAGCGAGGTTAAGGTACTGGAGTACCGGAGCCGTAGCGAGAGCGAGTCTGAAAAGGGCGAATGAAGTTACGTGTATTAGACCCGAAACCGGGTGACCTATCCATGAGCAGGCTGAAGTTGCGGTAAGACGCAATGGAGGGCCGCACCCACGTCTGTTGAAAAAGCCGGGGATGACTTGTGGATAGCGGAGAAATTCCAATCGAACTCGGAGATAGCTGGTTCTCCCCGAAATAGCTTTAGGGCTAGCGTTATTTTAGATTACCGGAGGTAAAGCACTGAATGGGCTAGGGGCCGCGAGGTTACCGAACCCTATCAAACTCTGAATGCCGGCTAATTGATGAATAGCAGTCAGACTACGAGAGATAAGTCACGTGGTCGAAAGGGAAACAGCCCAGATCTACAGCTAAGGTCCCAAATAGATACTAAGTGGAAAATGATGTGAAACTGCGAAAACAACTATGGATGTTGGCTTAGAAGCAGCCATACATTCAAAGAGTGCGTAATAGCTCACTGGTCGAGTGGTTTTGCGCAGAAAATGTAACGGGGCTAAGTATCTAACCGAAGCTTAGGCATTACAAGAAATTGTATTGGGTAGGGGAGCGTCGTATGCGGGGCGAAGTCAGAGCGAGAGCACTGGTGGACAGCATACGAGTGAGAATGCCGGAATAAGTAGCGAGAATTATGTGAGAATCATAATGGCCGAAAATCTAAGGTTTCTTGGGGAAGGTTCGTCCGCCCAAGGTAAGTCGGGAGCTAAGGCGAGGCCGAAAGGCGTAGTCGATGCACATACGGTAGAAATTCCGTAACCACCGAACTTTAAGCATAAGGGACGCTTTCATTAAGTCGAACCCCGGCGATGGTTGCCCGGGGCGAAAGGGACCGAAATTAAAGTAGGGAAGTCGATGGCGTGAGAGACGAGAAAAGCTTATGTGTATACTAAGGTGCCCGTACCGCAAACCGACACAGGTAGATGGGATGAGTATTCTAAGGCCAACGGGAGAAGGGTTGTTAAGGAACTCGGCAAATTGGCCCCGTAACTTCGGGATAAGGGGCGCCTACGAGAGTAGGCCGCAGTGAAAAGGCCCAAGCGACTGTTTAGCAAAAACACAGCTCTCTGCTAAATCGAAAGATGACGTATAGGGGGTGACGCCTGCCCGGTGCTGGAAGGTTAAGGGGAGTGCTTAGGAGCAATCCGAAGGTGCGAACTTAAGCCCCAGTAAACGGCGGCCGTAACTATAACGGTCCTAAGGTAGCGAAATTCCTTGTCAGGTAAGTTCTGACCCGCACGAATGGCGTAACGATTTGGGCACTGTCTCAACAGCCCGCCCGGCGAAATTGTAGTACCGGTGAAGATGCCGGTTTCCCGCAACTAGACGGAAAGACCCCATGGAGCTTCACTGTAGCTTGATATTGGATCTCGGTATTCCATGTACAGGATAGGTGGGAGCCTAGGAAGCACGTGCGCCAGCATGTGTGGAGGCAACCTTGGGATACCACTCTTGGGATATTGGGATTCTAACCTGCGGCCCTGAATCGGGTCGGGGGACACTGTCAGGTGGGCAGTTTGACTGGGGCGGTCGCCTCCAAAAGAGTAACGGAGGCGCTCAAAGGTTCGTTCAGCACGGACGGAAATCGTGCACTGAGTGTAAACGCATAAACGAGCCTAACTGCGAGAATGACGGTTCGAGCAGTAACGAAAGTTGGAGTTAGTGATCCGGCGGTATGTGAATGGAAATGCCGTCGCTCAACGGATAAAAGCTACCCTGGGGATAACAGGCTGATCTCCCCCAAGAGTCCACATCGACGGGGAGGTTTGGCACCTCGATGTCGGCTCATCGCATCCTGGGGCTGAATTCGGTCCCAAGGGTTTGGCTGTTCGCCAATTAAAGCGGTACGCGAGCTGGGTTCAGAACGTCGTGAGACAGTTCGGTCCCTATCTGTTGCGGGCGCAGGAATATTGAGAGGAGCTGTCCTTAGTACGAGAGGACCGGGATGGACGTACCGCTGGTGCACCAGTTGTTCTGCCAAGGGCATAGCTGGGTAGCTAAGTACGGACGAGATAAACGCTGAAGGCATCTAAGCGTGAAACTCCCCTTGAGATAAGTATTCCCACCCTTCGGGGGTAAGGCCCCTTGTAGACTACAAGGTTGATAGGTCAGGAGTGGAAGTGTGGTAACACATGCAGCGGACTGATACTAATAGGCCGAGGGCTTGACCTCATTATTAGAGGTAACCTCAAATCTCTTATAGCTTGTAAGTAGTTGTTGTTCAGTTTTCAGGGTATAAACCTTGAAAGAGTTTCCGAGAGAGCGATCTTGAGGGAAGTATGCACCATTAGCTCAGTTGGTAGAGCAACTGACTCTTAATCAGTGGGTCCACGGTTCGAGCCCGTGATGGTGTACCAGAACGGTGCGCTGTGGGATCGGGGAAAAGCCGATTCCCACGGTGGTGCCGAAAGACATACCGGAGAAGCTGAAATGGCCCGTTGGTCAAGCGGTTAAGACGGCGGCCTCTCACGCCGCAAACGGGAGTTCGATTCTCCCACGGGTCACCATTCCAAAGAATGGACTTGACAGAAGCGGCGAAACGTGGTATGTTAGACAAGCGGTTAAGCACGAGAGTGTTTACCAAATATAGTGCGTGTTAATGGTGGCGAGGGTACACCTGTTCCCATTTCGAACACAGTAGTTAAGCTCGCTTACGGTGACAATACTTGGCTGGCGACGGCCCGGGAAGATAACTCAATGCGCACACTAAGCGAATTAGTTTTTAACTGATTCGCTTCTATATTCCTCAATAGCTCAGTTGGTAGAGCATGCGGCTGTTAACCGCAGGGTCGTTGGTTCGAGTCCAACTTGAGGAGCCATAAGCGATCAGGCTTTGCCGCCACCCATATACCGTGGCGGCAAAGTGCTGTTCATTCCTTGGAATATGGGCCTTTAGCTCAGTTGGTTAGAGCAACCGGCTCATAACCGGTCGGTCCTGGGTTCGAGTCCCTGAAGGCCCACCATATTTTTTTCACTATCTGGCCCGGTAGCTCAGTTGGTTAGAGCGCTAGCCTGTCACGCTAGAGGCCGTGGGTTCAAGTCCCATCCGGGTCGCCACAGCAAAGAAACCGGCGGCGTAGCCGTCGGTTTCTTTTATCTGCTGTTGTAGCTCAGTAGGCAGAGTACATCCTTGGTAAGGATGAGGTCACGAGTTCGAATCTCGTCAACAGCTCCATAGCAAACTCCCGGAACACAATGCGAAAGCGTTGTGTTCCGGGAGTTTTTTTATATTTTTTGGGAACGAAGCAAGGTAATATGAACCAAATCATGACTTTATATAGCCTTTTTGCGCACGTTATTGTAGAATAATGAACGGAATTTTAGATGAGCTGCGCGGAGGTTAAAAAATGCAGTACAAAGAAAAGCGGCCGTTTATTTACGGCTATCGACATGAAGAGCAAATACCGGACTGGTGTAAGGAATTACCGGAGGTCACAAAGGAGATCATGGAGCTGGTTTACGCGGGCCGGATCAGGGAAGCCGCCGGATTTTTTGCGCCGAACCTGATATGGATCGGTGCGATGGAATGGCAGTTTATCGAAGGCGCGGAAACGATGCTGGAAATGCTATCCGCGGAAAAGGGGATCTTGCGCGAGGTCGCGGATTCAGAATATGGGGTGATCTACGCGGATGAACACTGCTGTACCGTGGCCGGCCGGCTGCATGCGCGAACAACAGGGGCGTCAGAAATGGTGCTGGCGAGCCTTCAGCGCGCCACATTTCAATACGCGCTGTTTGAGGACGGCCCGAAGGCCGTACATATCCATGTTTCCAACAGCTTTGACCTAACGGAGCCGGGCGAACTGTTCCCCTTTCGGGCGGGGCGGGAGACCTACCGCTATATGCAGGAAATTTTGCGAAAGGAGAAGAAAAAGCACAAAAAAATAACCGTGCGGGATATCCGCTACAACACCCACATTGTGCTGGCGGATGAAATCCTATTTATTGAAGCGCAAAAGCCGCACTGCATTCTGCACGGTGTGGACGACACGATCGAGGTGTACGCAAAATTAGGGGAGCTTCACCAAAAGCTGCCTGTGCATTTTGTACGCAGCCATCGCAGCTTTCTGGTAAACGCGCATTACGTGATCGGCGTTAGGCGCTTTGCCCTGCACTTATATGGCGGTCATGTGCTGCCCATACCGGTTAAGCGTTACACGGAGGTGCGGGAGCAGATCTGCAAGAGGGCGATTGGGAATGTCAAAAAGGTTGTTCGGGATGAAGACCTTGTATGAACGGAAATTCCGGCTATGATTAGTAGAAGACACACCCGCGCGCCTTTTAGGATGCGCTCCATATAAAATAGCTTTTCGGTTGCGGAGCGGCCCATCGGGCCATACTATCCGCATACGAAAAGGAGGAAGCAACATGACGCAGCACTATATTCTCTCTTTAAGCTCGCTGGAACGCTATCATCAACAGCTGATCGAGGATGAGCGCAGCCCGGAGACCATTGTCAAATATTTAAGAGATATACGGCACTTTTTCACCTTCTTATCGGCGGACAAGACCGTGGATAAGGAAACCGTGATATCCTATAAAAAGCACCTTTCGCAGCATTATAAGGGTAGCAGCGCTAATTCCATGCTGGTGGCGGTAAACGGCTTGCTGACGTTTCTGGGATGGAGCGAATGCCGGGTAAAGCTCTTGCGCATACAACGGCAAAATTTCCGGCGAGCCGACCGCGAGCTGACGAAGGACGAATACCAGCGCCTGCTGCACGCGGCAAAGCACAAACAAAACGAGCGCCTGTATCTGCTGATGCAGACGATCTGCGCCACCGGTATCCGGGTAAGCGAGCACCGCTTCATTACGGTGTCGGCAATCAAGACCGGCTATGCGCGCATCGTCAATAAGGGGAAGGAGCGCGTTGTTTTTATTCCCGCGGAACTAAAAGGGCCGCTCCTTCGTTTTTGCCGGGCGCACGGCGTGGAGCGGGGACCTGTGTTTGTATCCCGTTCGGGCCGCCCGCTGGACCGAAGCAATATTTGGGCGGATATGAAGCGCCTGAGCCAAAAAGCGAACGTACCCGCGGAAAAGATATTCCCGCATAACCTGCGGCACCTGTTCGCGATCACGTATTACCAGCTGGAAAAGGATATCATCCGTCTGGCGGATATTCTGGGTCATTCCAGCGTGGAGACCACGCGCATTTACACGGCCACCAGCGGCGTGGAGCAGAAGAAGCTGCTGTCCCGTTTGGGTCTGGTGGAGTGCGGATAAAATAAAAATACCACATAATCAGAATTATGTGGTAAGCACAAGCCCCGTCGGTTACATATTTGGTTGTTTTTTTCTATGACAACACTATTATGAGATAAAGTTTGCCGAAAGTCAAGGGGTGGGGTGAAATAAACAAATCTGTTTTTGAATAATAATATATTTTTAGGGGATTTTTTGTCTTTATGAAAAATCCCCCCTATTTACATGCATCAAAACCAAGCCTGCGCGCGCTCTCCTTTTGAGCGCAGGCTTGGTTTTTTCTTTTTTCGTACCGGATCGCGCCCAGCCGCCTACCACATAATTCTGATTATGTGGTAGGCGGAAGCTTTTGCGCGTTTCCAGAAAACGAAAAGAGGAGCGAAGCAAATGGTGTGGCAGGAATTTTTGCTTTTATCCCACGGCATGCAAAATGGGTGGGGGATAATCGATACTGTGGGACATACCGGCAGTGAGGGGGGTGCGGCGAAATGAAAAACAGATTAAAGCGTGTAATCAGCCTGTGGCTGGCGTTTGTGCTCGCACTGGGCGTTTTGCCGGAACTGCTGGTGCCTAGCGCGGCGGCGGGCTTTACAACGTCGGAACCGATGAGTACGAGTATCGGCATGCTGAAGAACAATACTGTTTATATCGTGAGTCAGAATGTCAGTTTAACGAACGCTGCGCTGTCGCAGCCTGCGCTTTCGGTGGAGAATAATGCGACGGCGGTGCTTTATATCAAAAGCGGCTGCACTCTCACGCTGACGGGCGGCGCAGCGAAAAACGGAACAAGCGGCGGCGGCGCTGGTCTGATGATTCCCAGTTCTTCCACGCTGATCGTGACAGGCGGCGGCAGACTTGTGGCAACCGGCGGTGCGGGGTTAGCGGGTACCAACGGAACGAAGGGTACCAATGCTGAAATGCACGTTGGTGGTGATGAACATGCTGTCGGCGGTCCGGGCGGCAAGGGCGGCAACGGCGCTTATGGTCCGGGCGCGGGTATTGGCGGCAACGGCGGTAAGGGCGGCAACGGCGGCGATGGCGGCGGCGCCCCAAACAAAAATACGGTCGGTGTTGACGGCTGGGATGAATACGGCTACCGCGGATCGGACGGCGGCGCCGGCAGCGCCGGCGGAACGATGGGAAAGCTCTATGTGCTGGGCAAGGTATCAGTTTCCGCGCAAATGGGCAGTTCAAAGGCTTATGGCAACGGGGGCGGCTACGGAGCGTATGCTAATGACGCAGGAAGTGGCTGGAAAAAAGACTACTCTGCCGGCGGCGGCGGCGGCGGTGGTGGCGGCGGCGACGACTCCTACGAGACTTATGGCATAGGCGGCGGTAACGGCGGCGGCGGCGGTGGCGGCGGCGGTAACGGCGGCGGCGTCTTTTGGATTACTAGAGATACCAGTGGTTACCAATATACCAACGGCCGGGGCGGCGGCGGCGGCGTATCCAATGGCGGCTCCGGCGGCACCAACACCACAATAAATAGAAACGGTGACACAGATCCGAGCGGCACCTCGGGCTATATCAGAAATCAACATGGAGATTCACCCGCCGCGACCTCCGGAGGTTCCGTAGGTAGTCATGGCGGCTGCGGCGGTGTTTATAAGGATACCGGCGCATCTATTTCCGGCAGCGTACAGGGCGGCATAAAGGCCGCCAGCATGCCGGATGCGATCAAATACACGCCGACCTTAAGCTTCAACGACGGTACCACGGGGTCTACTACTGCGACCTGCTATCTGGGTTATCCCATGCCTACGTTGGACAGCGTGCCTACCAGAACGGGCTATACGTTTGAAGGCTATTATGATACAAGCGCGAATACCGGCGGCACAAAATATTTTGACTCCGAAGGCAAGAGCGCAGGCGAATGGGACAAAGCGGCGAACGTTACGCTGTATGCGCGGTGGACGGCCAAAACCTATACGGTCAAGCTGGATAAGCTGGGCGGTACGTCGGGAGCCGATCAGTTTACGGCCACCACAGGGGTCACGCCGAACAGCATCGATCCCCCCAGCCTTGCGCACTATACCTTTCAAGGCTATTACACGGAGAAAGACGGAAAGGGCACACAGTATTTTAACAATACCGGCGCGGGTACGAAAAGCTGGGCCGTGGACGGAACCGATCTTTCGCTATACGCCTATTGGACAGCGAACGAATATTATGCGACGTTGAATGCACCGGAGGCGACGGCCGCGGGCTCGCCCCCCAGCACCTACAAGGCGGCTTACGACACGCCGGCGGACAAGCTGAGCAGCCTGACCGGAACCATGCCAAGCCGTACCGGCTATACCTTTGACGGCTATTGGACCAAGGACGGCGCAGCGTATGACCAGCAGTATTTTGATAAAGAGGGAAAGCCTTGCCACACTTGGAATATCGGGGCGGACGGCACCAGCCTTTACGCAAAATGGAACCCAAGGCCGAGCAAGATTTCCTTTGACCCCAATTTGATGCCGGACGGCAATCCGGACCAGACATGGACTTCGGACGAAGCCACGCTGTCCTCCACCGGCAACACCTACACGACGACCGGCTATTTTGAACTGACCTATCCGAAACTGCCGACGCTTACCCGAAACGGCTACATCTTCACCGGCTGGTATTCCTCTAGGAATTGTTTGCCGGATGAATTTGTGCGAGCGGGATACACGCAGGTGGAAGAAACAGAGGAAAAACCGCAAACTCTGTATGCGGGCTGGGAGCATGCGCAGATCACCGTTATGTATCAGTTATCCAAGGGGTTACAGCTCCCCAAGCAGGTGCGGTATTTGGAGCCCTACGGCGAAGGGTATACGCTCGACCGCACCGGCTACGATTTTAAGGGCTGGTTCATGCAGGACGGCAGCGAAAGCGGCGCATGGGGCGACCAGATCGTCTACCTTGCGGGCGGCGACCAGACCGTTGTGAAAAAGACGGAGCAGCATACGGTTTACGCCAAGTATGACGCGCACCGGTTTAACGTGTCGTTTGACCCGGGCGCGGGCAGCCTGAGCGAAGGCGCCGGATACACCATACCGGTGACCTACGATCAGCCCTACGGCACATTACCCACGCCAAATCCCCCCGCGGATCAGCCGGACTGGATTTTCGGCGGCTGGTATTTGGAATCGGGCAGCTACATGACCCGCATTGAAACGGACAGCATCGTGAAGACGGATCAGAACCACACCTTATACGCCAAGTGGGTACTGGGGCAGCAGCTTATTTCCTTTGACGTGGACGACGGTACACCGATCGCCTCCATCACGGTCGATCTGGATTATCCCTATAACGTCAATCACAACTGGCCGGCAGGCGCAGAGCGCAAGGGGTATACCTTCCTATCGTGGAACACCAAGAAGGATGGCACCGGCGAAACGCTTACGGGAGATACCATTTGCTCCAGCAAGCAGCCGATCGTGGCCTATGCGCAATGGAAACCGGATCAGGTACAGATTACGCTGAACCCGGGCGAGGGCGCGAAGGTGAACGGCCAGCCCACCCAGAAGGTAACGGGCGACTTCGGCGCGACCTATGGCTCGCTGTTCGGCGGCAAGCTGCCCACGCCGCAGAAAACCGATTGGACCTTCGTCAGCTGGTACAACGGAGAACAGCCGGTATATAACGGCAGCCAGATCGATTCCACCGAGCCGGTCGAGCTGACCGCGGCATGGTCGCAAAACGTATATACGCTGGTGCTGCACGCCAACGGCGGCACGCTTACGGGCATGGAAACCAGCAGTTCGGTGAGCGTCGGCACGGCGGCGGAGCTGCCGGGCGCGGCGAATATCAGCCGCGCGGGCTACAAATTCAAGGGCTGGAGCGAAAAGCAAGACGGCACGGGCACGCTCTATACCGACCGGTTCACGCATGATACCAACTCGGTCGTCGTGCTGTACGCGGTATGGGAACGCAATCGTGTGGAGAATACGGTGCAGCATTATCAGCAGCGGCTGGATGGTACCTATCCCGACACGCCGACGAATACCACTAA
Organism: Agathobaculum sp. NTUH-O15-33; assembly: GCF_033193315.1. Lineage (NCBI taxonomy): Bacteria > Bacillati > Bacillota > Clostridia > Eubacteriales > Butyricicoccaceae > Agathobaculum > Agathobaculum sp. NTUH-O15-33. The sequence goes on along the minus strand of NZ_CP136187.1, from coordinate 2,184,749 downwards.
GGAAATGGCAGACGCGGGCTCTATCTTTTACGCAAAGGCACAGGAAGTTACCGGCTTTGCGCCGCTTTACAGCGACCCCAGCGTGGTATCCGGTACGGTGCCGGAGGATAAGGGATTGACGCTCAAGCTGTACTACGAGCGCAAACGCTACCCTGTTTCGGTCACAACGGGCGAGGGCTGCACCGTATCCCTGTTGAGTGACGCTGCAAACGGCTTGGTAACAGAGGGCGATCAGAATTATATCCGCCACGGTGGCAAGTACCGCTTCAAGATCGCGCTGGATACGGGATTCGATCCCGCGACGGCCAAGGTATTGGTAAACGGGATAGAGAATGCGGGCTTTGCCGGTAAGGTCGGGCAGGAGCTCGCGCTTGATGTAACGGCGGATACCCAGCTTTCCGTCACCGCGTCGCGCAAGGTGTTCACGGTCACGCCGCCCGCGGCGATAGCAGGTTATCAGATCATGCCGGTAAGCGGCTCGTTTCAAGCGGAATACGGCAAGGATTGGAGCTTTACCATCGTACTCGACCCTCCGTACAGCCAGTCCGAGCTGATCGTGCTGGCGGATGGGCAGGAGCTTGCCCCGGTGGACAATGTATACACCATAAAATCGGTGAAGGACAATGTTTCGCTGGAGGTCAAGGGCCTTGCACTGAACCGTTATCAGGTATCCTACGATACCGGCGTGGGCTACACCATCGCCCCGAAGGACAGCCGCGATGTGATCTACAACGGCAGCCACACCTTCGTGCTGACCCTTACGCCGGATTATGAGGGCGCGGTGCCGGTGGTGCGCAGCAATATGGGCGCGCCGCTGAGCATGGATGGTGTATCCGGGCTGGATTATACCTATACGCTCTCTAACGTGACGATGGATCAACACATCACAGTGGAACCGCTCGTGGTGGAGCACTTTAATGTGAGTCTTACGGCGGGCACGGGGTATAATATCGTACCGGCGAGCAGCACTGTGGTGCGGCGGGGCGGCAGCTTCAGCTTTTCGGTAAGCGTGGCCGCGGCGGTGGACGCAACGTCCATGATCGTTACCGCCATCGGCGCTTCGGGCAAAAGAGAAACGCTTACGGCGGTCGGCGGGACGTACACCATCTCGAATATCACGGAGGATCAGACGGTCACCGTCACCGGCTTACGAAAACCATCCTACAAGGTCGCGGTGATCGAAGGAACGGGCTTCACCGCGTCGCCGCAGAGCGGCTCGGTGGATTACGGCGGTTCGTTCTCCTTCACCATTACTCTGGATGAAACGTATAGCGCGGCCGATCCGGTGGTTAAGGCAAATTATCAGCAGGAACTGCGCTATAAAAACAAAAACGGGCTGACGTATACCTATGAGCTGACCAACATCACGGAAAACACGGATATCAATGTTTCGGGTCTGTCCAAACCTCAATACGAGATCACTTGGATCGTGGAAGGCGGGCAATCGGTGAGCCGGTTTGAATACGGCAGCTTGCCCAAGTACGGCGCTGCGCCGGAAAAAAGCCCGTCTATGGATCACAGCTATGTATTCAAGGGCTGGCGGGATCAGGACAGCGGCATGTTTTATGACGCCGCGCTGCCGCGCGTGATGGGTAACGCCACCTATGTAGCGGAATTCAAGCAGGTGCGGCGCACGTACGAGGTGATCTGGGTATCGGCGGGCGCGACGCACCGGGAATCGCTGCCATACGGCGCGGAGTCCACCTTTGCCGGGATCGACGAGTTTACGACGGGCCGGGAATCGGACGGGTACTATGATTACACGTTCAGCGGATGGAGCGATGGCAAGCGCATTTACACCTCCAACGCGGCGCTGCCTATCGTGACCGGGCCGGTCACCTATGTCGCGCAGTTTACGGCAAAGCAGCGCTCCTTGACGCTTACCGTCCGGTATGTGGACGCTACAAACGGCAGCGTGCTGTCCACGGCTACCGAATCGGTGACCTACAATACCCAGTACCGTGTGTCCGCGCCCTCGTATCCGGGCCTCGCACCGTCGCAGGCTGTGGCCAGCGGCCTTATGCCGGCGCATGATCTAACGCTTACCGTATACTATTATAAAGATACGGACACGCCGTATACCGTGCTTCATCAGCAAGAGCGGCTGGCCGGCGGCTATCAAACGATAGATACCGAGACCCCGCGCGGTACGCCGGGGCAGGCGGCCCGCGCCATCCCGCGCAGCTATGACGGCTTTACCGTTCAGAGCATCCCCTCGGCAACGATTGCCGAGGATGGAACCACGACCGTGATCATCCAATACACCCGCAATAGCTACAGCGCGATATGGGACCCGAACGGCGGCGCATTTGCAGACGACTACGCCATGCTCCCACGCACGGTGAGCCTGCGCTATGGCGCGCCGCTGACCGCGCCGGAGGTAATCCACGCGACGGACGCGGTAAACAGCTACACCTTCGCGGGCTGGGACGGCACAGTACCGGAAACGATGCCCGCGAACAATATCGGCTATACGGCATACTGGACGCCTTCCGCGCGGATGTACACGGTAACGGTGGATTTCGCGGATCAGGATGGCAATGCATTAGCGGGCGTGTCGCCGGTGAGCGGAAAGTTTTCGGCGGGGTCGGATTACTATTTGTCCGGCTTCCCGGCGGTGAGTGGTAAAATCGCGAGCCAAACGAGCGTTTCGGGCGTCATGCCCGCGGCGAATGTCAACGTTACGGTGGTCTACTACGACGAATCCTCGGCCACCGCCTATACGGTCAAGCATTATTTGGCAAACGCCGCTGGCGCATATGCCGCAGAGCCGGTTGAAACCGAAACGCGGACCGGCTTTGTTGGCCGTCAGACCAGCGAGACCGGCAAGAATTACGACGGCTACACGGTGGATCACGTGGAGCAAGCCACAGTGACAGAGGATGGCAAGGCTGTCGTCAAGGCGTACTACGCGCGGCGGTATTACACCGTCACATGGGACGCGGGCGGCGGTACCTTCCCGGGCGGCGCAGCCAACCAGCTCATGAGCGTGCGGTATGGGGCGGCGGTGAGCGCGCCCTCTTCGCCCACCAAAGCGGCGGACGCGAACTATACCTATACCTTCAGCGGCTGGTATCCGTCGGTTGCCGGTGAAATGCCGTCGTACGATGTGACCTACACGGCACAGTATATAAGAACGCCGCGCACGTATACGCTAACGGTGCAATACCTGTACGCGGACGGCACGCAGGCGAAGGAAGCCGTGGTAAAGGAAAACATGTCGGTAGGCGAAAGCTACCGGATCGCGTCGCCCGAGGTAAGCGGGTACGCGGCAAACCGCACGGTGGTAACGGGCGTTATGCCCGCGTCGGATACGACGGAGACGGTCACCTATGTCTCCACAAGCGGCGTGGAGTATACGGTAAAGCATGTGCGGGAAGCCGTGGGCGGCGACATCGAGGAGACCGAGGTGCTGCGCGGAACAACGGGCGCGCAGACGTCGGCCCTGCCGCGCAGCTATGACGGCTACACGGCGCAGAAGGTACAGCAGACCACCATTCGCGCGGACGGTACGGCAGCGGTGGAAATCCGTTACACGAGAAACAGCTATCAGGTGGTGTGGAACGGCAACGGCGGCACGATCGGCGGCCAAAAGACCGTAACGCGGACCGTTAAGTACGGCGAAATGCTTACGCCGCCGTCCACGCCGGTAAAGAACGGAGACGCGCAGTTCGGGTATGCGTTTGCCGGTTGGGACCCGTCGGTACCGCAGACGATGCCCGCGGGGGACCAGACGTTCTTTGCAACGTGGTCCGCTGTGCAGAACCAATACACCCTAACGGTGCACTACAAAAAAGCGGACGGCGGCGAAGCCGCGCCGAGCAAGAGCGAAGTCTATACCGTGGGACAAAACTATACCGTGAGTTCGCCAGCCGTGGAGGGCATGACGCCGAATCTGGAAACCGTTACAGGTATCATGCCTGCGGCGGATACGGAGATCACGGTGACGTACTACCCGAACAACGCCACACGGTACACAGTGAAGCACCTGCAAAAAGACGCGGCAGGCGAAGGCTACACCCTTGCGGAGACGGAATACTTACGCGGTACGGCGGGCGAGCAGACCAAGGCCGCGGCCAAGACGTACGCGGGCTTCAAGAAACCATCTTCCGTGACGCAGCAGACCATTTCCAGCGAGACGGAAACCGTGGTGGAGATCCAGTACGAGCGCGAAAGCTACACGGTGACATGGAACGCGGGGGACGGCCAGTTCGACGGCAACGCCGCGACGAAAATCAGCACCGTAAAGTACGGCGCGGCAATCACCGGAGCGCCCACCCCAACGAAGGCGGCGGACGATCTGTTCACGTACCGGTTCACCGGCTGGTCGCCTTCGGTGGCGGATACCATGCCCGCGTGGGATGTGGCCTACACGGCGCAGTACGAGCGCACGGCCAAGCCGTATACGCTCACCGTGCTGTACCGCTTCGCGGACGGCACAACGGCGCACGAACCGCATACGGAACAGGTGAGCACCGGCGGCAGCTACAACGTGGAAAGCCCGAGTATCGAGGGCTATGCGCCCAACCAAAGCGTGGTAACCGGCACCATGCCCGCGAAGGATACGGAGATACTTGTTACCTACGTATCCACCAAGGGCGTGACCTACAAGGTGCAGCACCTTCTGGAACAGGAGGACGGAACCTACGGCCCGATCAAGGACGAGCAGGTACAGCGCGGCCAGCCGGGCGCGCAGACGGCGGCGGTGCCCAAAATCTATGAGGGCTACACCGCCGAAACGCCGGAGCAGCAGACGATTCTGGCGAACGGCAATACCACGGTGCAGATTAAGTACGCGCGGAAGGGGTATCAGGTGACGTGGAACGCGGCGGGCGGCAAGGTAAACGGGGAGGACAGATGGACGCAGACCGTGAAGTACGGCGCGTCAATCACCAAGCCCGCGGACCCGACCCGCACAAGCGACGCGGGTTACGCCTACACCTTCGGCGGCTGGGACGCGGAGATACCGGAAACGATGCCCGCGGGCGAGCTGTCCTTCACCGCCAAGTGGAACACCAACCGCCAGACCTACCGGCTTACCGTGCGGTATCAGTATGAAAACGGCACGGAAGCCCACGCGTCGCAGGACTACCAGTTTATCGTCGGCGAGAGCTACGAGATCAAGGACATCCCGGCGGTAGAAGGCTACCGCCCGAACGTGACGAGCGTGAAGGGCACGATGCCCGCGAAGGACGAGACGGTGACTGTGGTTTACTATCCGGAGACCGGCACGCAGTACACGGTAAAACACCTGCTCCAGCCGGTAAGCGGCGAAGCCTATGAGCTTGCGGATACCGAAACCCTGCGCGGCGAGACGGGCAAGGAGAGCAAGGCCGCGGCGCGCAGCTATCCGGGCTTCACGGCGCAGCGCGTCGTGCAGAAACCAATCGCGGCAGATGGCAGCACCTTGGTAGAAGTGCGCTACACGCGCAATGAATACACGGTGACGTGGAACGCGGGAGAAGGCGCGTTCTCAGGCGGTGAAAAGAGCAAAACCGCGACCTATCGTTATGGAGCGGCAATAGACCGGCCCACCAACCTGACGAGACCGGCGGACGCGAACTTTGACTATGTCTTCACCGGCTGGACGCCGGAAGTACCGGAGACCATGCCGCCGCAGAACGTGACGTATACCGCGCAGTATGGCCGCGCGGCGCAAAGCTACCAGCTTACCGTGACCTACAAAATGGGTGACGGAACGGCGGCGCCGGAAGCGCATCAAGAAACGGTAACGGCGGGCCGGAGCTACCGTGTGGTATCGCCCAAGGTGGAAGGGTACACGCCGTCCATCGCGATCGTGACCGGCACGATGCCGTCGCACGATACCGAGGTGCTGGTGACGTACTACTCGAACCAAGGGGTACAGTACAAGGTGGTGCATAAGCTGCAAAACCTAAACGGCACGGCCTATGAGCAAGCGGACTTTGATCTGCTGTACGGCCAGACGGGTACGCAGACGCGGGCCGAACCGCGAGTTTACACAGGCTTTACACCGCAAGCGATAGAGCAGCAGACGGTGAACGCGGACGGCGGCACCGTGGTGGAAATTCTGTACACCCGCAACAGCTACAAGGTAACGTGGAACGGCGCGGGCGGCAAGGTGAATGGAGAGGACGAAACGATACAGAGCGTGAAATACGGCGGCAGTATCACTTCGCCCACAAGACTTGCCAAGGATGAGGACGTAAACTACAGCTATACGTTCAGCAAATGGGATAAGACGATTCCGTCGGAGATGCCGGCGAACGACCTGTACTTTATCGCCCAGTGGGACACGGATGAACGGAGCTATGAGGTAACGGTCTCGTACCAAAACAAGGACGGCAGCGAAGCCTTTGAGGATATCTCGGACATGTACGCCATTGGCAAGGACTACGCGATCTACACGCCGGAGAAGGACGGATACTTCCCGAGCCTTGAAACGGTAACGGGCACAATGCCGGCGAACGACCTCGCGTTTACCGTGACCTATTTCCCGAACACGGACGCGAAGTACATCGTAAAGCACGTGCTGGAACCGCTGCCGGATATGCCGATGCTTCTGGCCGTGGACGACACGGACGGTATCGTCTATGTGGAAGAGACCATGGGCGGCACGGTAGACGAAGAAACACAGGCAAGGCCCATGCCGATCCCCGGCTTTACGGCGGAAACGTATACACAGGAGACCATAGGCGGCGATACGGTGGTAACGATCCGGTACAAGCGCAACGAGTATGACGTCGTCTGGGACGGCAACGGCGGCAAGTGGGGAGAGGACGAAACGCAGACCACCACACTGCTGTACGGCCAGCGCATCGCGGAACCGGAAGAACCGACGCGGGAAGCGGACGCGAACAGCGGCTACACGTTCCTGAGCTGGGGCGCGAAGCTGCCGGAGACCATGCCCGCGGAAAACCTGACCTATGTGGCGCGTTGGAGCACAGCGGCACGGGATTACACGTATACCGTGAAGTTCGTCTGCGAGGACGGAGCGACCGCGCCGGAGCCGATAACCGGCACGCTCGCGGCGGGCAGCGCGTATACGTTCACCGATTTCCCCGCGCTGGACGGCTATGTGGCGATTCCGAACAGCCTAACCGGTATTATGCCGGCGAGCGACCTTACCCTTACGGTGACGTATTACCCCAGCGCCATGGGCGTTCCGTACAAGGTGGAGCAGTACATGGAGCAGGCGGACGGCAGCTGCAAGGCGGAAAAGACGGCGGAACGCATTGGCATCGCCGGCCAGATGACCGCGGAAACAGCGGAGGAGCTCGCGCACTACACGGCGAGACCGGTGGAGCAGCAAAAGATCCTCGGCAGCGGCGAAACGGTGGTAAAGATTTATTACGAGCGTAAGGGGTATACGGTAACGTTCGACGGGAACGGCGGCGCTTTGACAGGCGCCGCAAGCGTGCGGGGCAAATGGGGCGCGGCCGTAACCGCGCCGACAGCCACGCGCGAAGGGTATACGTTCGAGGGCTGGCTCCCGGCGTTTAGCGGAACAATCCCGCAGGCAGACGCCACATATCAGGCGCAATGGAAAACCAACAGCGGCGGCGGAACCGGCGGCGGAGATTCCGGTGGCGGCGGCGGAGCCGGAGGCGGCGGTGGCGGAGCCACCGGGCCCGTCGAACCGGACAAGCCCGGCACGGACGACGCCGGGTTCACCCCCTGCGACGGCGGCGAGAGCTGCCCGACCAAGGGCACGTTCCTCGACAACCCCTACGGCAGCTGGTACCACAATTATGTGGACTATGTATTTACAAACGGGCTGATGAAGGGCGTGTCAAGCGACCGGTTCGCGCCGGATGAAACGCTTACGCGCGGCATGCTGGTGACCATCCTGTACCGCATGGCGGGTTCACCGGCGGTGAGCGGCGCGTCGCCCTTCGCCGATGTGGCGGAAGGCAAGTGGTATACGGACGCTATCCTCTGGGCCACGCAGACCGATGTGGCGGGCGGCTACGGCAACGACCGCTTCGGTCCGGACGATCCGATCACCCGCGAACAGACCGCGGCGATCCTGTACCGCTACGCGGTGCTGAAGGGCTTTGACACCGACGGCAGGGAGGAGCTCTCGAGCTTTACGGATGCGAACGAAGTATCCGCGTGGGCGCGGGAAGCCATGCAGTGGTGTGTGCAAAAGAGCCTGATCACAGGCAGAACAGAGCAGGAGCTCGCGCCCGCCGGAACGGCAACGAGAGCGGAAATAGCGGCGATCCTGTCCCGCTACTGCGGACAGGTGGCCAAATGAAACAGGGATAAGCAACGCACGGGCGGAGGGGGAACTTTCCGCTCCCCCTCTCCCGCAAGCCCTTAATTTTAAGGGCTTGCGGGAGGGAATCCGCAGCGACTTTGCAATAATGAAATGGAGGAGAAGGCATGAGCAGAAATAAAAGCAGGTTAAAACGCTGTGTCAGCAGCTTGCTGGCGGCAGTAATGCTGCTGACGATGCTGCCAACCGCCGCGCTGGCCGCCGACAAGGCGACGGTGACCCTGCCGAAGGGCGGCGATACGTTTACCGTTGCAGTAGAAAGCACGGTGGAACCGTATGAAGAAACGGATACGGCGCAAATATACCGGATCAATAAGGACAGCGATTTTACCTTCCGTGTAAAAATGGCGGAAGATCATGCCGGCACGCAGGTGCTGGTAGCGGCGAACGGTAAGGCGTGCCCCCCTCGGAAGAGGGGACCTATACGCTCTCCGGCGTGACGGAAGACACCGAGGTGACGATAGAACCCATCCGTCCGGCCGGCAATGCGATAATGTCCATTGCGGATAAGGTGACGGTCACCTTGCCGAAAAACGACGAAGTGTTTACGATCACCGCCGATGGATACGGCAGCCCAGCGGTTTCTGGGAATCAGCAGAAGTATTCCATTACAAGCGGCAGTAACTTTACATTTAGCTTGAAACTAAAGGACGCCTATACCCAATCCGCAATGAAAGTAACCGTCAATGGAAATGAAATCTATCCAACGGCTGAGAAAACGTATACGATCCCGACGGTGACTGCCGATACCACAGTGTCGGTAGAACCGGGCAGCGGTGCAATAGGATGGGAGAAAAACAAGTATAATGTTACGATCCCGAAATCCGGCATAGGATACCAATTAACACAGGTGAATGTAGGCGGTGTGTCGACCACGATCAACGATGTAAGCGGCGCGCATACGGCCATAGCGACCCACGGAGATCAGGTTATTTTTACGATTGCATTGGCCGAGGGTTATACGGATGCACAGCCCAAGGCAACGGTTGGCGGGACGACGCTGCCATCCAATAAAACAGATAATAAAGTGACGTATACCATTGCTTCTGTCACCAGCAATTTAACCGTGGCGGTCGACGCGGCGGCGGCAAACAAGCATACCGTTGCCTTTCCCGTTACGCAAGACGGCTATACCATTACCAGTACAAGCGGTATGATGACCGTGGAGCATAACGGCACTTTTTCATTTATTGTAACGGTATCAAGCGGATATTCCGGCACACCCACGGTTACCGCCAAATATGCGGGCGGCAGCGCCTTATCTGTCCAAACAGGCATGAACGGACAATATACCATAACGGGCGTGACCGGCGATGTGGAGATCAGCGTCGAAGGGATCAGGCCGGGAACGAGTACGGTAAACTGGATCGACCACGCTCTTTACAAATTTACCGTGCCAACCGCAGCCCCTGGCGTTTCAAGCATTACGGTCGCGACCGGTACAGAGCTGGAATGCTCGCTTCAGGTGGATCCCGCGGTCGATCCCACCACGGTCGTCGTGATGGCTGGTACGGAAACCGTGACCACGACGGCGGACGCCGCGGATCCTTACAAGCTGACCTTTAAAGTTAAGGTGACCGGCAACATGACGCTCACGGCACTCAATGCCGCGGGCCAAAAGTACAACGTCACATGGAATGTAAACGGCGTGACGAGCACGGAAAGCTATACGCACGGCGATCAGCCGAAATTCGCAGGTATGACCGCAAAACCGTCCGATGACAGCACAGGTACCGATTATGAGTTTATCGGCTGGGCATACGGCGCCGGCACGGTCAGCACGGATATCAAGGATTACACCGGAAGCATCGGTAAAAACGGCGAGACGCTGATCAATATAAAAAACGGTGAAGCCCTGCCTAATGTAACGGAAGCCCGTACCTATTACGCGGTTTATGCGAGCACGATACGGACCTATAAAGTGATCTGGATCGTGGATGGCAAGGTGACCACAAGCTACGCGCAGCATGGGAATAAACCGGTCTATCCGGGCACCGGCGACCCGACCAAGGCGGAAGACAGCCAGTATACCTATGCGTTTGAGGGATGGAAAAACGTGGACGGCGGCGATACGGTGTATAACGCTTCCAATCCCTTCCCGAACGTGACCGGCGCAGTCAGTTATGTCGCATCCTTCCAATCCTCGCCCAGAGAATATGATCTAACGGTGAAGTATGAGGCGGAATCGGGCCTGCGCTTGGACATGAGTCAGGACAAATTCAAAGCGAAAACTAAAAAAGTGGCCGCGGGTTCGGAGTTTGATGTAACAGCATGGGCCCCGGCAGAGGAAAAGGGCTATGGCTGGCGCGCAGAGCATCCATTAAAAGGCCCATCTATGCCCGCGGCCGATCTAACGATCGAAGTTACATTTTACGCTAAGACAGATACAAAGTACACGGTAAATCATTATAGAGGAAGCAAAAGCGCCGATCATTTACAGCAGGCCGACACGCTTACCGGTACGACAGACGCAAGAATAAGGCCAGCGGCGATCTCCATTCCCGGCTATGACGCGCCCACGCCGGAAATCACGCAGATCAATGCGGATGGTTCGACCGTCATCGACCTGATTTATAAGCCGCACCAATATACGATTACATGGAACGCAAACGGCGGCACGCTCCAAGATGGCGGGACGGAGGTGGCGAGCCTTATACAAAAGGTATCCTTTGGTGAAACGATCACGCCGCCAACCGCGCCTACCAAAACGGCGGATGGCACCTACCGTTATGAATTCTCTCAATGGCAGGGTTACGCCGCGGATATGACCATGCCCGCGAATGATTTGACCTTCCTTGCCGAATGGAATTCCATAAAGCAGCAACACACGGTCACAATCTCATATCAAAAGCCCGATGGGAGCAAAGCGGCGGAAGATCAAACGCAAACCGTTGATGTGGGAACGGCATACCGTGTGGTTTCGCCCACAGTCACCGGCTATAAACCGGGGCAGGAAACCGTGTCCGGCTTTATGCCGGATCATGATATCGCCGTAACGGTAATGTATTTCCCGGCAACGACTACACAGTATACCGTAAAATATTGGTTTGAACCAGCGACAGGCAGCGCGGACCATAATGATTTTGTACAAGACACAGCGCTTGCGCCGAATGAGACCTGCAATGGAACGACCGGACAGCAAACGAGTGTGACAGCCAAGCCGGTAACCGGCTTTACGGCGGAAACCGTACAGCCGCAAACGATCGATCCGCAAGGTACTACGGTTGTAAATGTGTACTACAAGCGCAATATGTACACGATCACATGGGACGCGGGGCAGGGCAAGTATGAAGACGGCACCACCTATCAAACCGAGCAGTTGCGGTATGGTGCGTCCATTACCGATCACAGCGCTAAGCCGACGCGCGAACCGGACAACGCAAGCAGCTATACGTTTAGCAAATGGGCGGCTCATGACAGTACGATGCCCGCACAGAATATCACCATCCGCGCGGAGTGGACGGCCACCTCGCTGACTTACACGCTTACGGTGAAATCCGAACTGCCGAGCGGTACGCAGACGGGCGTTACCACCCCGGAGGATATTGTGGAAACCGGTAAAAAAGCAGGCGACGTGGTCACGGTTACGCCGACACCGGTAAAGGGCTACACACCCGCCCAGCAGACGGTAACGGTTACCATGCCCGCGCAGGATGTTACGGTCACGGTGAAATATTTTCCCGAAACTAATACAGCATACAAGGTGGAGCACTACCTGCAAAAAGCGGATTCTCTAAGCGACTATGAATTGCAAGCAGCGGATACGCAGACGTTGACCGGCACGACCGATGGTGACACGGCGGCGGCGGCAAAGTCCTACGACGGCTTTGCGCTCAAGGGCTCGATCGTGCAGGAGAAGATCAAGGCGGACGGATCGACGGCCATCAAGGTGTATTATGACCGAAAAAAATACACCATGACATGGGACCTGATCGACGGCACTTGGCCGAGCGGTTCGACCAAGACGACCACGGAGGTCACTTTGGGACAGACGATCGTACCGCCCGCAGAAAGCGCCGCCGGTAAAACCAACGATCCGGGTTTCAGCTATGCCGATCCCAAGTGGAAGGACTTTTCTTTGGGACAGAAGTTGGATACGCCGCAGGATAGGACGTTTACGGCGGAGTGGACCAAAACCCCCAAGGCATATACGCTGCATGTGGTATGCAAGATGCCGGACGGCTTTGGCGGCAGTACGCCTACGGTAGAGGACAAGGCTTATCGCTATGGCGAAGAATATACGGTCAATATGCCTAGCGTGCAGAGTTATTTCGCAGCGCAGACAACGCTTACCGGCATCATGCCGGCAAAAGACCTTACCGTGACTATACCGTATTACGAGGGCACTTCAACAGCCTATACTGTAAAGCACTGGCGGGAGAAGCTGGAATGGACGGACGCTACGGATAAGTACGTGGAGGTCACGGAGGACGAACAAACGCTGAACGGCGTGACGAACGCCGACACCGCCGCAACTGAAAAAAATTATGAGGGCTTCAAGCTGATTGACGCCAGTATCAAGCAGGAAAAAATCAGCGCGGATGGAAACACCATTGTTAACGTCTATTACGACCGCATGACCTACAACGTGATCTGGGATGCGGGTACCGGCATGTTCAGCGGCAATCAAAAGACCAAAATTACCTCGGCGAAATATGGCGCGAAAATAGTAGCGCCCGATGCACCTCCGAGTATGAATGCGGACAGCCAGTATAGCTATACGTTCAAGGAATGGACAGGCTGGGCCGCGAGCGACACGATGCCCGTCGGCGGCAAGACCTATCAGGCGGCGTATAATTCCACAGAGCTTCAATATACGCTGACGCTGGCCTATGAAAAGTCAGATACAGGCCTGTCACTGGACTTGCCCGCGGGCACAAGCAAGCAACTGGCGTATAACGCCGCCTATGATTTTACGGCGGACGTGAATAAGCCGGAGGAAAAACCGGGCTACCACTGGGTGGCGGATCACCCCTTGACGGGCAAAATGCCCGCCGAGTCGCTCACGATCACGGTGACCTACTACCCAAACACCAATACAAAGTATGTGGTAAAACACGAGCTGCAAAATGTAGAAGGCACGGATTATGTAGAGAAAACCGAGGATGCGCAGACCTTCAGCGGCGTAACGGATTCGGAAGTGACCCCGGCGCCGCGCACCTATACCGGTTTTACCGCGCAGCCCGTTGCAGCGACGCCGATCGACCCGGATGGTACAAAGGTGATCACAATCCGGTATAACCGCAACAGCTACCCCGTGACGTGGAACGCGAACGGCGGTTATTTCGGGGAGAAAACCGCCGACAAAAAGACCTATACCCAGCAGGTCAAGTACGGCGGCGCAATCGCAATGCCGACGGCGGCGGATTATACCTCTCTGTCGCGCGATTCGGACGCGCAGCACGCATATACCTTCGCGGATACATGGGAGGGCTACGACGCAGACAACAAGCCCACCATGGATACGGTGGCGGGCAAGACCTACTACGCCAACTGGAACGAGAAGGCGATTGCGTATAAGCTGACGATCGTGTATAAATTGCCGGACGGCAGCACGGCGGCGGCGCCATATGAAGCGCAGTACAAGGTCGGCGAACAGTATAGCGTTGCTTCACCGGCTGATGTGTCGGGCTATACGCCCAGTCTGGCGACCGTAACGGGCTATATGCCGGCCGCGGATGTGACGATCGAGGTTCCCTATCTCGCCGGCGCTGCGACGAAGTATAAAGTAAACCACTACTTGCAGCCCTTGAACAGCGATAAGACGGGCGTTATCACGGATACCGCGCAGTTCACGCTGTACAGCGCCGAAGAGGATACTTACTACGGCATGACCGATACGCAAACCGCGGCCGTGGCCAAAAACATTACAGGTTTTGCACCGCGTGAGTTCACGCAAAAGAATATCCAAGCGGACGGCACGACGGAAGTCGATATCTATTACGACCGCAAGCAGTATACCGTAACATGGAACGCGGTGTACGGTAAGTTCGCAACCAATGAAACCGTCGCGACAAGCACGGTATATTACGAAGGCAAGATCGCTCCGCCTGCGGAGATTCCCACGCGCGATGCGGATAACGACTATACCTATGCGTTTGACGCATGGCAGAACTGGACGGAAACGGATACGATGCCGGCCGAAAACAAGACGTATCTTGCGCAGTGGTCGCAGACCGAACAAAGCTATACGCTGACCATTCTGTTTGAGCGCTCGGACGCGGGCAGTGTGGAGAACGTACCGAAGTTCCCCACAACGTACACACAAACATTGGCAAAGGGCGAAGCGTATAAGCTGGAACTGAAGCCTGCGGATCACACTTCCGATTATTACGTGCAGGGTTACACGCCGAACCAGTCCGTTATAGAGGGCACCATGCCAACGGGCGATATGACGGTCACCGTGATTTACAGCCCCAACACGGATACCCCCTATACGGTAAAGCATTTCCAGCAAAAAATCGGCGGCAGCGAGACGGACTATGAAAACGGCTATGCCGAGGTCGCGGACAGCGCCCAGTCGCTTGCCGGTACGACCAATACATCGACCAGAGCGTCCGCCATGACGTACGAGGGATTTACGCCGCAAACCTTTACCCAAGCAAACATCGACGCGGATGGAGAGCGGGTGGTCAAAATCTACTACACCCGCAACCTGTATCAGGTCGTATGGGACGCGAACGGCGGTAAGTATCACGACGGTACAACGCTGACGACACGCGTAGCGTACGACGATGAGATCAAGGCGCCGACGCAAGCGGAGTTGGAAGCCGAAGGATTCACACACGACGCGGATGCGCTTTACGAGTACACCTTTAATAAATGGCTGGATGCAGACAATAATCCATTCAGCGCCGTCCGAATGCCTGCCCGGACCATTTACTACCGCGCGGAGTGGTCGAAAGACGAGCACCCGTACACACTGACCATCGATTACGTGATGGCGGATGGACATACCGAGCTGGCGCCGCAGCGGCATGTGGACGATACCCTGCATTTTAACGCTCCTTATTCGGTGGCCTCACCGGAAGTAAACGGTTACACTCCGAATAGTGCAACGGTATCTGGAACAATGCCGGCGGAAGATAAAACGGTAACGGTCGTCTATTCGCCGAATGGGAACACGCCGTATACCGTCAAGTATTACTACCAGCAGGTCACGGGCGACGGTTACGACCATAGCGAGAGCGATAACAAAACCCTCACGGGAACGACGAATGCAAAGACCAAGGTGTCGGCGGGAACCACCTTAGGGTTCCATCCTTCGGAGCAGGAGGATAAAAAACTGACGCAGGTCGATATCGCGGCGGACGGCACGACCGTGGTAGAGGTCTATTATGACCGCGATGTAAACACAGTGATCTGGGATGCGGTGGAAGGTTATTTCATTCTCCCGAACGGTGATCACGCCGACAAACAGACAGCGGATTACCGCTACGGTGCTACCATTATCGCCCCGACCATGGAAATGGGGAGGGACAGCGACCGTACGAGCGATTACGCTTTCGATTCGTGGCTGAACTTTAGCGAAGGCATGACCATGCCCGCGTTGGATCAGACGTTTCACGCGAAATGGAAGACAGAGGAGCGGAAATACGAGTTGAAGGTGGAGCACAAACTGGAAAACCCCGGCTCCGCAGTCACACCGGCAACCGTGGTTCAAAAGCTGAACGTGGGCACCACGTTTGATGTAACGGCGCCCGCCGTGCCCGGCTTTACGCCCAAAACGGTTTCGCCGGACAATAACGCGTTCTCTTCGCAAAATCCAAGGATCGCGGGCAATATGGCGTCAAACGACCTGACCTATACAGTCACGTATCAGCCGAACAGCGACACTCCGTATCAGGTGGCGGTCTATCTGGAGCAGGTGGACGGAAGTTACAAGGCCGAGCCGGATCACACATATGACGCGGCGCACAAATTCAGCGACGCGGACGCGGTCACGTATCAGGGCGTTACCGGCCGGCAAACAGCGCTTACCGGAAACGAGTACGCCTACACAAATTATCATCTGGATACCGCAGAGGGGAAGGGCGTGCGGAACGTCGAGATTCTCGGCGTCGATCCGGACGGCAATAACCAAAAGGGTACGACGGTAAATCCCGTCGTTGTGAAGATTTACTACGCGCGCGACCAGTTTGCGCTGAACTGGAACGCGAACGGCGGTACATTCGCGGCAAACGGCGGCTATACGCCGAACGGAACCTACCGCTGGGGCACGGTCATCACCGCGCCGAAAACGGACGCGGACGGTGCAGAACTGACGCGTACCGGCTACAGCTTTAACGGCTGGACGGTCGCGCTCACACCGGCCGATGCGGCAGTCACGGAGATCCCGGCCCATATGCCGGCGGCGGACCTTATCGCCACGGCAGGCTGGAAAGCAGGTACGCATGTGGTGACCTTTGTTCCCGGTGAAGGCGGTTCCATCAGCTCCAACGGCGTAGAGCTGACGGACGGCAATAAACTTACCGTGACATACGATGCGAAATACGGCAAGCTGCCCCGCGCCAGCCTGTCCGGCAAGGTATTTCAGGGCTGGTTCACCGCGGCAAGCGGCGGCACGAAGATCACGGCGGATACCGTGGTCAAGCTGATGGGAGACACAACCCTCTACGCGCAGTTCGGCGACTCCGAACCCTCCGGCGGCGACGGCACCAAGCCGGATGATTCCGGCAGCGGCGGCTCCGGCGGCGGTGGTGGAGGCGGTGGAGGTGGCGGCGGAGCCGCCGCACCGGATACCGGCGCGAGTGATACGGTGACCAATCCGGACGGCTCCAAGACCGAGACCTTGACCGATGAAAAAACAGGCACGACCACCGAAACCACCACTTATCCGGATGGTTCCGTAATCATCAAGGTAACCGATAAGGACGGCGGCGTCACCGTCACCGAAACACGCAAGGACGGCGTGAAGGTGGAGACAACCATTGGAAAGAATGGCGATATCACCGCGAACGTGACCATACCGAACGGAATGAACAACGTTGTGGTAGATATCCCGGTGGAAAATCCCACACCGGGCATGACAGTCGTTATCGTCAAGCCGGATGGCAGCGAGAAACCGGTGAATCAGTGCGTTGTCACCGAGACCGGCCTGCGCGTATGGCTGGATGAGTCGGCCACGCTCAAGGTGGTGGATAACGCCAAGCAGTTCGACGACGTGCCCGCGGAAAAGTGGTACGCGGACGCAGTCAGCTTCGTCACCTCGCGCGGCCTGTTCAGCGGCATGGGCGACAGAACCTTTGCGCCGGACGCGCAAATGAGCCGCGCCATGCTGATGACCGTGCTGGCCCGTTTGGACGGGCAGGACACGGCTGGCGGAGAGCAGTGGTATTCCAAGGCCATGGCGTGGGCGGTGCAGACCGGCATTTCGGACGGCACCAACCCGGATGGCAGCATCACCCGGGAACAGCTCGCGGCCATGCTGTACCGTTTTGCGGGCTCGCCTGCGGTGGATGGCGGCGAGCTGGCGTTCAGCGACGCGGATCAGGTATCTGCGTACGCGGCGGATGCGCTGCGCTGGGCATCCGGTAAGGGCATCATTACCGGCAAGGGCGGCGGGCTGCTCGATCCCAAGGGCAACGCCACCCGCGCCGAAGTGGCGGCCATGCTGATGCGTTACGTCAGCCTATAAAACCCAAAGGCATTGGGGGAGGGGACTTTCGTCCCCTCCCGCTCCAAGCCCATCTGTTTATAAGGTGGGTTTGGAGCGGGAGATTAAAAATATAATTCTCTGGATAGAGAGGTGGGCAGTATGGGTAAACGGTTATTTACACAGGACGAAGTGGAAACATTGGAGCAAAACCCAAACGTTTTTTCGGTATCGCCGCGTGAGATACAGTATACCAACGCGTTTAAAGAGCATTTTATCGAGCGGTACATGGCGGGAGAAGGACCGACGAAGATCTTTACAGACGCGGGCTTCTCCGTGGAAATGCTGGGGTATAAGCGCGTGGAACGGGCTTCCTATCACTGGCGGCGGGCGTATGAGGCGGGCCAGCTGGGGAAATGGAAGGAGATCAATAACGACCGCACGCCCCGCAAGCTGCTGCTGAATGTGATCCGTGAACAGCAGGCGCAGATTCGCAAGCTGCAAAAGGAACTGAGACGGGCGAGGAGCAAAGAGGGAAAGAGCGCATAGGAAAAGGGCTGAAATGACATGAAAACGATGCAGGATAGCCGGGACGAAATAGAAGGTCTGGCAAAGCGGCTGATAAAGGCATATTTTGTAGAGCGCGACTATACTAGCTTGCTTTCTTTAATTTCCGAACGGATCAGCTGGGTAGGCGCCGGGCGTGTGGAAATCGGCTACGACCGCCGGTCGCTGATAGAGCTTTTTGCGCGGGAGCGACAAACGTATCAGGGCGGCTGGGTGATATCGGACGAGCAGTATCATATCGAACAGCTGGGGCCGGATATCGCGGGCGGTATCATTACCCTTACCGTGCAGTCCGATCTTACCGGTGGAGTGGCGTTCCGTAAGCCGGTGCGCTTTTCCGGCGTGTTCCGGCGGGAGCGTGACGGCTGGAAGGTGGTACAGTTCCATCATTCTATGCCGTTTGAAGAGCAGGCCGGGGAAACCGGGTTCAACGTGGAAAAGGCGCGGCGGGACTATATGGAGATAGAGCGGTCCCTGCGTCAGATGCTGGAGCAGCAAGGCCGAAAGTTGCAGGAGCAGGACGGCCTGACGGGCCTGCTGAACCGCCCGGGCTTTGAAAGCAGGTGTCGGGAGGCGCTGGCAAAGCCGAGTGAAAAACGGTTTGCGGTGCTGACGTTCGGGGTGAACCATTTCCGCTATATCAACCAACTGCACGGTTTTGATGTGGGGGATAATGTTTTGCGGAGCGTTGCGCAGAACATACAGGACAAATGCGTGGAAGGCGAGCTGTGCGCGCGTCTGGAAAAGGATCACTTTGCCATGCTGCTGACCTACTCGGCCACAAAAGATCTGGAGCAGCGCATAGAAGAGATACGCGATTGCCTGCTGGATGAAGCGATGCAGCAGGAGCTTCGCATCCATGTGACCTTTGCGGCGGGGGTGTATCCGATACCAGCCAAAAGCCGGCGCGGTGTGCGGCAGATGCTGGACAAGGCGCTGATCGCGCTGCAAAGCGCTCCGCGCGAGGAGGGCGCGAGCAGGTATGCGTATTATAACGATGCACTGGAAACGCAGCTGTTCCGAAGGAACGATCTGATGGAGCGCGCCTCGGACGCGCTGAAAAACGGAGAATTCAAGCTATACATCCAGCCGCAGGTGGACTTAAAGACCGGACAGGTGACGGCCGGGGAGGCGCTGGTTCGTTGGGTGACGGCGGAGGAAGAAATCATTGGGCCGGACGAGTTCATTCCGCTGTTTGAGGAAAACCGGTTCATCCGGGATCTGGACTTTTATCTCTTGGAGCAGCTTTGCAAAGAGATGCACGGCTGGGCCAAGCAGGGTCTCCCGCCGGTGGAGATATGCTCCAACCAATCCCGTCGGCATCTGTGTGAAGCGCACTACGTGGAAAAATTCTGCGCGGTGCTGGACAAGTGGCAGGTGCCGCACGGTCGAATCGTAGTGGAATTAACAGAAAGCGCGTTTGTAGAGAACGATACGGAGATGTACGCGCTTTCGCGCCGGCTGCATGAACGCGGCGTGCGGCTCGCCATAGACGACTTTGGAACAGGCTACGCCTCGCTGAACGTATTGAGCATGCTGTCCGCGGACGTGCTCAAGCTGGATAGAAGCCTGTTGCAGGATTTTGAGACGAACGCCCGCAGCCGCGTGGTGCTGAAAAAGGTGGTGGAGATGGCGCACGAAACTCAAATGCAAACCGTGTGCGAAGGCATAGAGACCAAAGCCCAGCTGGACTACGTCAAAAGCATTGGCTGCGATATCGGACAGGGCTTCTTTTTCTCCAAACCCATCCCGGTGAAAGCGTTTGAAAAGCTACTGCTCAAACAGAGGCAGTGAGCAAACAGGTTCCAATAAAGCCATTCGTATCATTATCGTCAATCGCTCCATCAAAAGCTCCCGAAATACACGCGAAAGCGTGGTATGACGGGAGTTTTCATTTTCAAAAAAGTATGACCGAACTGTGAAAAATGCCGATTCGGTTCGACTTTCTGTACGCATTGTGTTATACTAATGTCAATATAGCAAAGGAGAACCGGCAATGACTATTTTAACCTGCGAATGCGGCAACGAGATCTATATCATGGACGAGACCGACGCCACCGCGTGGCAGTGCGACGCTTGCGGCGAGTGGTATGATTTTTTCGGCGTCAAGGTCGCGCCGCCCGATCAGCGAAAGCCTGTTAGAACGCCCCATTCCGTCAACTGGAGCGCCGGAGAAGATCTTTAAGAAAAGCGGGAGAGGTTTATGAACCAACAAAAGATCGCATTGCTGACCGATTCCTGCGCGGACATCCCCGCGCATCTGATCAAAAGGTATGATATCTACGTTGTTCCACTTAAACTGATTTTTTCCGATGGCGAATTTTCCGATAATGTTGATATCACACCGGACGAGGTATACCGCCGCTTAAAGACCGAGCTGCCCAAAACCACGCTGCCGAGCGGCGAAGCCGTGGAAAACGCCTTTATCCGTATCCGGGACGCCGGATATACCAAAGTGCTGGCCATCAATTTTTCCAGCGGATTAAGCGGCACGCATAATTTGGTACGCGTGATCGGGGAAAATACGCCCGGGCTGGAGGTCGCAGCGTTCGATACGCTGAGCGGTTCCCTTGGCACAGGCATGACGGTTCTGCAGGCCGCGCGCTGGATCGAGGAAGGGTGGAGCTGGCATGCGCTGACCCGCGCGCTGCCGCGCCTGATGGCGGATACCCATGTCTTTTTCTGCGTGGATACGCTGGAATATCTGCAAAAGGGCGGCCGCATCGGTAAAATCGCCGCGGTGGCCGGAACGCTGCTGCAGATCAAGCCGATTATTTCTTTTGCTCCGGACGGCGAACTGGTCAGCGTGTCCAAGGTGCGCGGTCGGAAATTCGCCATGGAGAAAATGGTGCAAATGGCCACGGCGCTGGTGCCGCGCGGCGCGCGTTTTAACCTTGCCGTGGCGCATGGCGATTCGCCGGGCGAGCTGAAAGAGATACGTTCCATGGCGCAGCGCGCCCTGCCGGACCATGAAAATTTTATGGAGGGCGAGATCGACTGCACATTAGGGGTGTATGTTGGCCCACATCTGCTCGGAATCGGCGTTCAACTGCTTGCAGACGAGCTTTTTGTCGAATTGTAACCCAATTCTAGCATCATTCGTAGTATCATATGATATGACAAATCAATAACAGGATAGGCAGGAAGGAATGAACAGCAATGCCTTATCAAGCGAGGCGGTATCGCCGCCGCCGAAGACGCAACAGCCATTACGGCGTGTTGATCGCGCTGATTTTACTGATCGTGATCGCGGTGCCCGTTGGGTTCCGGCTGGTAAAGGGCGTGACCGGCGCAATATTCGGCGGCAGCAAAAATCAGGTGGTATTTCAGGTTTATAATTCCAAGGCGTATGTGGGCGGCGAAATAAAGGATATGGGCGGCGCCGCGCCGTTTGTGGATGACAGCGGCACAGCCGTTGTACCGCTTAAGGCAATGTGCGAAAGCCTAGGCTTGGAGCCGGGCTGGGAGCAGGTGAGCAAAACCGCCTCGATCACACACAAAAAAGATACGGTCCGCGTGACTGTTGGCAGCAAAACGCTGCGCTTTAATGATGAAACGCGCACGATGGCAACCGCGCCCGCCATTGTGGACGGTACGACCTATGTGCCGGTGCGCGAGATCTGCGAGGCGCTTTCTTGGAAGACCGGCACGCTCGACGCGACCAAGGGCGATCTGATCGTCGTTTCCAAATCCAAAAAGGAGTTGGATGATGAAAAGCTCACGAAGATCGCGGAGGAAGCCCTTCCGAAGCTTGGCCCGTCGCGTCAACAGGTAGTGGACGGCAGCGTGCTGCTGCGCGTCGATTCCGATAAGCTGCTGCTCAGCGGCGAAGCAAAGTCGATGACCGATTCTCTGGGCAAGCGCGGCTGCGCGGTCATGGAGAATGACGGGACAAAATTCGTGCCGTTGGAAGGTGCGGTAACGGCCATGGGCGGCGAGGCATCCAAGGATGACAAGAACCGATGGACGGTGAACGTCTTGGGCCGTGAATCCACTGTGGAGGACAACGGCAAGGCCAAGGTGGACGGCAAGCGCGTTAAAGGCGATAACTTAACGGCGCACACCGATCCGGACAGCGGCCGCTTTTATGTTTCGGCGCAGCTGTTTGCCGCGCTGATCGGCGAGCATTACAGCGATCTGAATGACGGCAACGGTACCCTTGCTTTTACAAAATCCCCGCTGGACGGCTATGACAGCCAAAAGGCCTATTTGGATTCCATGCAGAGCGAACTGACCCAATCTGTCGGCGGCAATATTCCGGAGGCGGATGTTTATATCGCGCTTTCCTTTGACGACGGCCCGACCGGCCCGCTGGACGGATATCCGGAAGGGCTGACCGCCCATCTGCTCGACGGCCTGAAGGAGCGCGGCGCGCACGCCACGTTCTTCATGGTGGGCGAACGCATCAAGGGCTACGACGGGACGATGAACCGCTTGCTGGAAGAGGGGCACGAGCTGGGCAACCATACGATGACCCACCCCGGCGACAAGCTTTCCGGTTTGGACGCGGAAAGCGTATACGATCAGGTGGAATCCAACAGCAAGCTGATCGAAGAGAAGACCGGCCACCGGCCCACGGTCATGCGCCCGGTCGGCGGCGGCGTCAACGCAACCGTGAAGGAACAGATGAAGGCGATCGGCGTGCCGATCGTCAACTGGAGCGTTGATACCGAGGACTGGCGTATACGCGATAAAGAAAGCGTGCGTAGCGCCATTGTCAATACCGCGGGCGACGGCGATATCGTGCTGATGCACGACCTTTACACCACCTCGGTCGAAGGCTGTCTGGCCGCGATCGACGATCTGCAAAGCCGAACGGATAAGACCTATGCGTTTGTAACGATATCCGAGCTGGCGGCGATCAAGGGCATTACGCTGGAACCGGGCGTGGTTTACAACAACCTGTCCGACGCCACGGCGCAAAGTATTCAGGACGGCACCTATTCTCCGGCTGAATTCACGTAAAACAAAAGCTGAACCCGGCAGTCACCGACTGCCGGGTTCAGCTTGTCAAAACGCCGCTGCATCGCGGCTTGGACGTTTAACGCGCCATGAAGTTGTAAAGAACGATGACGGCCTGCCCCCGCGTCGCGGTTTCATTCGGGTTAAAGCGGCCGTGCTCGTCGCCGCGGATTAGGCCCATGCCCTGCGCGGTGGCGACATAACCGTAATATTGGCTGGGAATCGCGGCGTCATCCGTGAACGAGGTGCGGTAAATGCCGGTCAAGCCGGCGGTCTTGCCAAAGCCGGTGCCGTCGATCAGTATTTTGACCAACTGCGCGCGGCTCACGAGCTGATCCGGGGCGCGCTCGCTCCGGGTGAGCATACCGTGGGAGTAAGCGGCTTCGTACAAAGAGTCGGTGTCCTCCTCATAGTACATGCCGTTTGCGCTGAGGAGCAGAACGAGCAGATCGCGCTGGGTCAGCGCTTTGCCCGGCTGCAGCGTGTCTTCGCGGTAGCCGACGCCCAGTTCTGCTAGCGTCATGGCCTGTGGGTGAGAGGCCTCGGTAACATCGGAATAGGAGATCGCGCTGTTCCAAGAG
Organism: Agathobaculum sp. NTUH-O15-33; assembly: GCF_033193315.1. Classification (NCBI taxonomy): domain Bacteria; kingdom Bacillati; phylum Bacillota; class Clostridia; order Eubacteriales; family Butyricicoccaceae; genus Agathobaculum; species Agathobaculum sp. NTUH-O15-33. The sequence continues at coordinate 2,160,784 of NZ_CP136187.1, read as the reverse complement.
GAGGTGGGGAACAGCGTTTCGCCGGTTTTGGCGTCCACGCCGCGGCAGTACGTGTCGAATATGGCGGTATAGCCGAGCTTCCATTCAAGCAGGTAACGGCCGCCGGCCGCATAATAATCGGCATATTTCGGGTAGTCCGGCATGGAAGGGATAAGTTCCTTGGGCACGGCCACATATTGCAGGGTGACCGTCTGCGCGCCGAAGTACGCGTCCAGCGCTTTTTCGGCGGTGATTAGTCCATCCGCACGGTCAAAGGTCACGCTATCGTCCCAAGTATAGTAGAAGGAATCGACGAAGCCGCTCTGCCGGTCAATGCCTACGGTAAAGGCGTTGCCGGGGTAGGGGTGACCATTGGCCTGCTCCGCATAGGTGTAGCGTACATAGCGGTTGCTGAAATCCAGCGTATCGTACAGGGCGGTTTGCTCCGCCTGATCGGCAAAATAGCGCTTTAGGAACGCGGCCGCTTTGGCGTTTCCAGCGTCGCCCACATAAGTGGTGGCAGCGTTTTTGATCTCCTCGCCGCCATGGGTGGAAAGGTATTGCAGCGCGCCGGTGCGCGCGTCGACCTCGGCCGATTTAAACAGCGCGGGGTCTGTGCCGTTTTTTACATATTGCAGGCGGCACATGACCGCGCCGGTCTCGTCATCCACCTGACTGTACTGTGCGCCGGACAGCTTGTAGCCGTTCAGGCCGAGTTCGGGCATGGCGCGCAGCTTCGCATCCAGCGCATCCGTACCCAGCACGCCTTCCAGCGCCGCGATGGCGTCCTGTTCATACGCGGAGAGACCGTTTTCCGCGGCGGCGTCCGCACTGGAACCGGCGTATGCGCCGCCATAGCCTTTGTCACGTGCCTTTGTGTACAGTTGATCCAGATCGACGAGCGCGCCGGTCTGCGCGTCCACATAAAAATCGTTTGCAGCCTGCGGTACGTAGCGCAAGACCGCCTGCGTTTCGCCTTCTTCCAGCACGTATTCCAGCCGCAGCTCGTTTGTGGCGCGCAGCTTTGCCGCCGCCGCTTCCTTGGTCACGGCGGGCGTTTTGGAGGGAATGGCGCCGATGCGCGGCTCCTCGTTGCGGGAATAAGAGGTCACCGTCAGATCGGGCAGTGAAACGTGCACGCGCAGGGTCACGGGCGTGGGCACGCCGTCATAGGTCATCTGTCCGGAAAAGCTACAGGAATCGGTGTTATAGATCGAAATGTCGTCGTTATCATTTTCAAATACATAGCCCTCCTTCTCGCGCATCAAGCGGGATACAAAGGCGTCCGCCGCGGCAAGCGCCTCGCCGCGGGTTGATTTGGGCAGCTTGGGCGCGTAGTCGTCCCGGTAGGCGCTGTTTCGCCCTCTTTGCCAATAGGAATAGATCGTGCCGTCCTCGCCGGCCTGCACCTCAAGGGATTCGCCGTCCCCCGACCAGCTGAGCGACCAATAGGTTAGGCCCATTTCACTCGACTGATAGCCCTTGAAATCGGTGTACTGGTCACCGACGTCGATCTGCGCCTTAACCAGCTTTGTCACCTTGGCGAGCTGGTCGGACTGCGGCGCTTCGGCCGCGAAGGCGGAGCCGAAAAGCAAGCATGCAGATAAAATGATAGAGATCGCCTTTTTCATAATGTTTCCCTCCTTTAATAGGTTCCCTATTGTTTTAGACGAAGCGCCTATGCTTCGTGTTCCTAAGAAAGCTGGAAGCCGGGGAAATATTTTCGCACAAAGGGAATGTCCTTGACCCGGAAGGTTTTGCCGTTTAAATAGGAGAGCGCGCCCGCGCCGTCCCCGAAGCGAAAGGTGAGGGAGTAGGCGTAAAGCGCCTGTCCCTTTTCATGGTACGGCCGGTTTTGTTCGTTTGACCCGTATTTACCGTCGCCCAGCAGCGGACAGCCGATGGAGGCCATGTGGGCGCGTATCTGGTGCGTGCGGCCGGTCAGCAGTTCGCATTCGACAAGGGAAAGCCCGCCGTTTTTTGCCAGCGTGCGGTAGCGGGTGATCGCCGTTTTGCTGCCCGGCACCCGGGCGCTATGCAACGTGACCTGCTTGCGCTTTTCATCGCGGCGCAGAAAGTTCTCGATCTGACCGCTGGGCGGCGTCGGCGCGCCGTGCACGATCAGCAGATATTTTTTGATCAATTCGTGTGCCTTGATCTTTTCATTTAATATACGCAGCGCTTCGGCGGTTTTTGCGGCGACGACAATGCCGCCGGTATTGCGGTCGATTCGGTTGCATAGGGCGGGCGAGAAGGACGCGGCGTCCGCCGGGTCCCACGCGCCTGTCTGCACCAGATAGGCCTGAATGTGCGCGATCAGCGTATCGGCGTCGCCGGACTCGTCGGCGTGGACGACCATGCCGGGTGCCTTGTCGGCAAGTAAAATGTTTGCATCCTCATAAATCACCGTGAGTTTGGGGGACGAGATCAGCCGGAACGCCTCGTCCTCCCGCACGGGGGAGAAATACGCATCGTTGAGATAGAGCTGTACAAGGTCGCCCTCGGACAAGCGGAGCGAAGCCTCGGCCCGCTTGCCGTTCACCTTGATGCGCTTGAGGCGCAGGTATTTATGCATCTGGCCGCCGCCAAGCCGCGGCACCGCTTTTTCAAGAAATTTGTTCAGGCGCTGGCCGCTGTCGTTTTTCGCGATACTGTACTCTTTCATAGCAGGGTCCTTTCCCGGTTATTCTCTTCCTTTTAGTATAGCGGATTTGATCAAAAAAGCAAATGCCGCGGCAGGTATTCGCGCCGTCTGTGGGAAAGGGAGGGAATGGACAGAAAAAGCCGCGTTTTGCGCAATTTTTGGTTGACAAATGGGAGCGCGGTATAGTATACTATTCCATGTACCATGTGAGGTTGACATGAAGATTGATTTAAGAAAACTTACCGGCGCAGCCGTCGCTTCCATACCGTTTTCGGAAACGATCTCTCTGCGCGAGGAAAAGCTTTACGGCGCATATCCGTTCCAAAGTCCGGTAACGCTCAGCGGCGAAGTGTCCAACGAGCGGGGCGTTATCCGATTGACGGGAACGATCAAGACGATCTATTCGACTTGCTGTGCGCGTTGTCTGGAGCCGCTCGAGGTTCTCTTGACGGCTGAAGCCGACGTGATCCTTACCACCGATCCCGAGGCCGAGGAGGACGACGAAGTCTTAGTGCTCACGACCGACACCGTGGATCCGGCGGATATCCTAGTGCCCGAGTTGATTTTGCAGGTCGAAATGACATACCTCTGCAAGGAGGACTGCAAAGGCCTCTGTCCGCATTGCGGCGCGGACCGCAACAAGGTGACCTGCAACTGCGAAAGCCAGCAGATCGATCCTCGATTTGCCGCGCTGCGCGCGCTGCTCGATCCGAAAGAGGACGAGTAAACGTTTCATTAGTCAAAAAGAATCATAGAAGATAAAGTAGGAGGTGTATCCACCATGGCAGTACCGAAGAGAAAGATCTCGAAAGCCCGTCGCGACAAGCGCCGTAATTCTCACTGGAAGCTCTCTCTGCCCGGCATGAGCAAGTGCCCCAAGTGCGGCGAGATGAAGCTGAGCCACAGAATGTGCAAGGCTTGCGGCTATTACAACGGCCGCGAGGTCGTCGCCGTCAAGGAAGCGTAAGGCTAGACAGAATGAAAATGGAGAAGGCGGATGTGCTTTCTCCGTTTTTTTATGGATGGAGGTGTGCCGTATGGCGTCACGGATCACGCAAATAGACGCGGGCAGTCCGGCGGAACGGGCCGGGCTTCGCGTGGGGGAGACCCTGCTCGATATCGGCGGCACGCCGATCCGCGATGTGCTGGATTATAAATTTTACAGCTACGACGCAGCGCTTACCCTGCGCGTGCTGGCGGCGGATGGACAAACCATCCGCGACGTGTCGGTGCAAAAGCGCGAAGGGGAGCCGCTCGGTCTGAATTTCGAGCATTATTTGATGGATGGCATGAAGCGCTGCTCCAACAGCTGTGTTTTTTGCTTTATCGATCAGCTGCCGAGAGGTATGCGGGAAACGCTTTATGTCAAAGATGACGATGCGCGCATGTCCTTTCTGATGGGCAATTATATTTCACTTACCAATCTGTCCGAGGACGATGTCGACCGCATTTTGCGCATGCGCATCTCACCGGTCAATATCTCGGTGCAGACGACAAACCCCGCGCTCCGGGTCGAAATGCTGCGCAATCCGCGCGCGGGCGAGGCGCTGAAGATCATGGAGCGCTTTGCGGCGGGCGGCATTACGATGAATTGCCAGCTTGTGGTGTGTGCGGGTCTTAACGACGGGGAAGAACTGCGGCGTTCGCTTCGCGATCTGCGGACTTTATATCCGGCGGTGAGCAGTGTCTCGGTCGTTCCGTTTGGACAGACGCGCCACCGCGAGGGCCTGTATCCGCTGCGGGAGACCACGGCGGAAAGCGCGGGGGAAGTTCTCGATATCGTAGAACCCTTTGCGGCGGATTGCCTGCGGGAGATCGGCACGCGCCTTGTCTGGTGCGGGGATGAGCTGTACCTGAAAGCGCGGCGCAAGCTGCCGGACGCGGACTATTACGAAGATTTTACCCAGTTTGAAAACGGCATCGGCATGCTGCCGCTGTTTGCCGAGGAATTCCGTCTGGCGTTGCCGGACTACAAGGGCCGTTCCGCCCGCCCCTTCACCATAGCGACCGGTACGGCGGCCGCGCCCTCGCTTGCAAAGCTGCTTGACGAAGCCGCCGCCGCATGCGATAATTTAAGAGGAAATGTTTGCGCGATTCAGAACGATTTTTTTGGGCACAGCGTATCGGTCGCGGGTCTGATAACGGGGCAGGATTTGATCGCACAACTGAAAAACCGAAACGATCTTGGCGAGCGTGTGCTGATTTCAGCCAATATGCTGCGCGACGGCGGCGACGTGTTTCTGGACGATCTAACGCCCCGGCAGGTGTCGGAAGCCATCGGCGTGCCGCTCGTACCCGTTGAGATCGACGGCGCGGACCTTTTGGAAAAAATCTTTCAATAAATCAGTAGTTAGAAGTTAGGAATGAATGGATCGCGCAAGGCGCGACAGATCATATGGCCGGCATAGCCGGCGCCAAAATTACTAATTACTAATTTCTCATTGCTAATTAGTTAAAGGGGGTTTTACAATGTCAAAACCGATCGTCGCGATCGTCGGACGGCCGAACGTGGGCAAAAGTCAACTGTTCAACCGTTTGGCGGGCAAGCGGCTTTCCATCGTGGAGGATACGCCCGGCGTGACACGCGACCGGCTGTATGCGGATAGCGATTGGCGCGGCCGCGATTTTACCGTGGTCGACACAGGCGGTATCGAACCGTCGAACGATAATGAAATATTGCAGTTTATGCGCTATCAGGCCGAAACCGCCATCTCGAACGCGGATGTGATCATCCTGATCACCGACCTGCGCACCGGCATCACGGCGGCCGATCAGGACGTGGCCGCCTTGCTGCAGCGGTCGGGCAAGCCGATCGTGCTGGCTGTCAACAAGTGTGACAAGCCCGGTCAGCCCGAGCCTGAGTTTTACGAATTTTACAATCTCGGCCTTGGCGAGCCGTACGGCATTTCCGCGCTGCACGGCTACGGCATGGGCGAGCTGCTGGACGCGGCTTACGAGTATTTTCCGCCCGCGGACGAAGCGGAAGAGGACCAAGGCCGCATCCGCGTGGCGCTGATCGGCAAGCCGAACGTCGGCAAGTCCAGCCTTTTGAACCGTGTGCTCGGCGAAGAGCGCGTGATCGTTTCGGATATTGCCGGTACCACGCGCGACAGCGTGGACGCGCAGCTCGATAATGCATATGGCAAATTCACCTTTGTCGATACCGCCGGCATTCGCCGCAAAAGCAAGGTGGAGGAAAAAATAGAAAAGTACTCCGTTATGCGCTCGCTTCTCGCGATTGAGCGAAGCGACGTGTGCGTCATCATGATCGACGCGACCGAAGGCGTGACCGAGCAGGACACCAAGGTGGCCGGCGAGGCGCATAACGCGGGTAAGGCGTGCATCATCGTGGTGAACAAGTGGGATCTCGTCGAAAAGGACGGGAGCACCATGAAGGAATATACCTTGCAGGTGCGCGAAGGGCTGGCCTATATGCCCTACGCGCCGGTGCTGTTTATCTCCGCGCTGTCCGGCCAGCGCGTGGAAAAGCTTTTTTCGCTGATCTGCGAAACGTATGAGCAGAACCATATGCGCATACCGACCGGCCAGCTCAACGCGATCTTGGCTGAAGCCACCGCCCGCGTTCAGCCGCCGACCGACAAGGGCCGCCGCCTGAAGATTTATTATATGACGCAGGCAGGCGTATGCCCGCCTACCTTCGTCTGCTTCTGCAACGATGCGCGGCTGTTCCATTTTTCCTACCAGCGCTATCTGGAAAACCAGATCCGCGAGGTGTTTGGACTAACCGGTACGCCGGTGCGCATGGTCGTGCGGCAGCGCGGCGATAAGGAATAAGACAGAAAACGGAGTGACGACAGTATGACCATGCTGCAATTTGGGATCATCGCGGTGAGCGCCTATTTGCTGGGTTCTTTGAGCTTTGCGATCATCGTATGCAAAATGACGCTGCACAAGGATATCCGCGATTATGGTTCGGGCAATGCGGGCCTTACCAACGCGTACCGCACCATGGGGGCGGGGAAAACGCTGCTTGTACTGCTGGGCGATATCGCCAAGGGCGCGGCCGCCGTGGCGATCGGCGCGTTGGCGGCGGGCAATCTCGGCAAGCTGCTCGCGGGTGTTTTCGTCATATTGGGCCATATGTTCCCGGTTTATTTCGGTTTTCGGGGCGGCAAGGGCGTGCTGGTCGGCGCGACGATGCTGGCGCTGTTCGATTGGCGCATCTTCTTGATCGCGCTGGCCTGCTTCTTGATCGCCGTGCTTTTTACGCGGTGGATCTCGCTCGGCTCGATCTTGGGCGCGGCCAGCTTTCCGATCACCATGTTCATTTTTTACCGTGATCCCGTACTGGTGGGCATCGCGTTTGGCATGGCCGTCGCGGTCATCTTCATGCACCGCGCCAATGTCGGACGGATGCTGCATGGAAATGAAAATAGGTTTTCCTTTCACAGCAAAAAGGCGATAGAAAACGCGCCGGAGGAGGAGAGCAAGCAATGAAGGTATTTGTACTTGGAACGGGCGGCTGGGGCATGGCTTTGGCCATGCTGCTCAGCGGCAATGGGCACGAGGTCACCTCGTGGACCTATTTGCAGGAGGAGTGCGACCTGCTGCGCGAAAAGCGCGCCAATGAAAAGCTGCTGCCCGGCGTTCGTTTGCCGGAAAATATCGAATTGACGACCGACCTTTCGGGCGCCGCCCGCGCCGATCTGATCGTGCTCGCGGTGCCGAGCTTTGCGGTCGCGGGAACGGCGGAGCAGCTCGCGGACATCGTACCGGCGGGCACGGTCATCGTCAACGTGGGCAAGGGATTGGACGCGAAAAACGGCTACTGCCGCTTTTCCGAGACCATCGACCGCGCCATGGGAGGCAAGAACCCCGTCGTCGCGCTGACCGGGCCGACCCATGCGGAGGAGGTCGCGCGCAACGTGCCGACCGCTATCGTAGCCGCCTCGCACAGCCGCGCCGCGGCGGAGCTGACGCAGGCCGCCTTTATGAACGACAGCTTTTTCCGCGTGTACACCTCCGCTGATCTGGTCGGCGCGGAGCTGGGCGGCGCGTTCAAAAACATCATCGCGCTGGGCGCCGGCATTTCGGACGGCTTGGGCCTTGGCGACAACTCCAAGGCTGCGTTTATGACCCGCGGCCTGACCGAGATCGCGCGTCTGGGCGTGCGTCTCGGCGCGCGGCAGGAGACCTTTGCGGGTCTTTCTGGCGTGGGCGATTTGATCGTTACCTGCTGCTCGATGCATTCGCGCAACCGCCGCGCGGGCATCCTGATCGGTCAGGGCAAGACCGCGAAGCAGGCCATGGAAGAGGTCGGTGCGACGGTAGAGGGCTATTACGCGACCGAAGCCGGTTATATGCTGGCGCAGAAGCAGGGCGTTTCCATGCCGATCGTTGAGTCGATGTACGGCGTTTTGTACCGCGATGTTGCCGCTAAGGACGCCATCCGTCAGCTTCTCGCGCGCCCGCGGCGCGGCGAGCACGAAGAGCTGTGGCTGAAATAAAAGACGAACTTTGTTTGATGGTACTCTGAAAAGCGCCCGGATCGGTATCCGGGCGCTTTTCTATGCATTTTTCGACCGGAACCGTGCGCCGGGTCAGAAATATTTTTTGCACAAAGGGCGTAAATTTGGTATACTATTCTATATGAGTTTTCCTGAAGGTGTTGGAGGAGAGTATGGTAACAACGCAAGAACTGATCGCTTTGCTGCAAGAGGCGGAAAGCGATATTGAAATATATGAAAACGAGCCGATGAGCCGCCACACGACCTTTGCGATCGGCGGCCCGGCGGATGTGTTTATACAGCCCAAAACCGTGGGCGCGCTGCAAAACGCGCTGCGTTGCCTGCGGCAAACCGAAACGCCTTATTTGATGGTCGGCAACGGTTCCAATATGCTGGTGTCGGACGCGGGCGTGCGCGGCGCGGTCGTTTGCACCTCGGAGATGGATCATATCGCGGTCGGTACGCGGGGGCGGATCACGGCGGGCGCGGGCGCGCTGCTTTCCGCGATCGCGCGGCGCGCCCAGCGCGAGGGCCTGACCGGCGCGGAGTTCGCCGGGGGCATACCTAGGCAGCTTGGGGGGCGCGGTATTTATGAATGCCGGCGCGTATGACGGGCAGATGGCGCTCATCGTGCGCCGCACCGAATATCTGGACGGCGAGGGCAACCTCTGTATGGCGGAAGGGCCGGAAAATGCCTTTGGCTATCGCAAAAGTATTTTCCGCGACCATCCGGAGTGGACGATCGTCCGCGCCGAGCTGGAGCTGGCCGAGGGCGACCCCGCGGCGATTCTGCTGAAAATGAACGATCTGGCGCAGCGGCGGCGGGAGAAGCAGCCGCTCAATTACCCCTCCGCAGGCAGCACGTTCAAGCGGCCCGAGGGGCATTTTGCCGGACAGCTGATTGAGCAATGCGGCCTGAAAGGCCTGTCGGTCGGCGCGGCGCAGGTGTCGGAAAAACACGCGGGCTTTTTGATCAACCGCGGCGGCGCGACCTGCGCGGATATGCTAAAGCTGATCGAAACCGTACAAAACCGTGTGCGGGAGGCGTTCGGCGTGCAGCTGGAATGCGAGGTTCGCATTATCGGATAGCGAAAAACCGCAGGGAAAAGGAAAGGGCAAAACAAATGTATTTTTTAATCGTTTCGGGTATGTCGGGCGCGGGTAAGAGCCGCGCGGCGGCCTCGCTGGAGGATCTGGGTTATTACTGCGTGGATAACCTGCCGATCGCGCTCATTCCGCGTTTTGCGGAGATATGCCTTGCCGCGACCGAGCGGTATGAGCGGGTCGCGCTCGTGACCGATGTGCGCACGGGCGGCGATTTTCAGCAGCTTTTTGATTCGCTCGATTCTATCCGCGACATGGGCTGCGAATATCGCATCCTGTTTCTGGATACCGACACGCAGATGCTGATCCGCCGCTTCAAGGAGACCCGGCGCAAGCATCCGCTGATGGATAAGGGCATCAGCATGACCGCGGCGATAGAAAAAGAGCGCGAAATGCTTTCCGTGCTGCGCAATCGTGCGGATTTTGTCGTGGATACCACGAATTTGTCGGCTGCGGGCCTGCGCGAACGCCTGCTCTCGCTCTTTTCCGGGGCGGACAATATGGGCGCGCTTGAGGTCATCGTGCAGTCCTTCGGCTTTAAATACGGCATTCCGGCTGAATCCGATCTGGTGTTTGATGTACGCTTTCTGCCCAACCCCTATTATGAAATGAGCTTGCGCGAAAAAAACGGCACCGATCCCGATGTACGCGATTATGTGTTTCAAGGCGGCACGGCGGACGCTCTGATGAGCCACCTGACCAGCCTGATCGACTTTTTGCTGCCGCGTTATGTGTCGGAAGGCAAAACCAGCGTGGTGATCGGCATCGGCTGCACGGGCGGCAAGCACCGCTCGGTCGCGATCGCCGAAGCGCTCAGCAACCATATCCGGGGCAGGGATTACGGGGTCGTCACCATGCACCGGGACTATCAGCGCTAATCGCTTTTTCGCATATAGAAGGAGAAACACCCAATGTCCTTTTCCGCTTTCGTCAAAACAGAGGCGTGCCGCGCGCCGATGCAGCGCGCCTGCTGTATCCGCGCGGAGGCATACGGCATGCTGCTCAACGCCTCCGTTTTTTCACATAAGCTGATTCGTCTGTCGACCGAGAACCGGGAAGTCGCGCGCCGCATCCGCGCGCTGCTCGATCGCGCCTTTTCCATCGAGGCGGAGCCGGTGCAAGCAGGCAAGAAACAACAGTTCATTCTGACCGATCCGGAGATAATCGGGCGTATCTTTGAAACGCTTGGGTATGATATCAAAAACCATGTGGCCTATCACTTAAACCGCAATGTGTTGGAAAGCGATTGCTGTCTGGCCGCGTTTCTGCGCGGCGCGTTTTTGATGGCGGGTACGGTGGCCGGGCCGGATAAAAAAAGCCATTTGGAGCTGACCACCTCGCATGCAAGCCTTGCGGGCGAGCAGATGAGCCTGCTGCTCGATCTGCACCTGTTTCCCAAGCAGACCGAGCGAAGGAGCGTGCATGTGCTGTATTTCAAGGACGGCGCGAGCGTGGAGGATTTTTTGACGACGATCGGCGCGCCGCAATCCGCCATGGAGCTGATGGAAGCAAAGGTGGAAAAAAACCTGCGCAACACGATCAACCGTCAGGTAAACTGCGAGACCGCCAACCTGATGAAGACGACCGGCGCGTCCGCCCGGCAGGTGGCGGCGATCACAGCGGCGCTGAACAGCCACGGAGATACCTTTTTTCCGGAAAACCTGCGCGAGACCGTGCGGCTGCGGCTTCAGTATCCGGCTGACAGCCTGTCCGAGCTTGCCGCGCGGTTCGATCCGCCCATCTCCAAGCCCGGCCTTAGCCACCGCCTGAAGAAAATCACCGAACGCGCGCTGGAGTGTACGCTCAGGGAGGAAGCATAAATGGAACCCTTTGCCCATCTGCATGTCCATAGTGAGTATAGCCTGCTGGACGGCGCGTGCCGCATCGAGCAGCTCGTCGACCGCGTGGCCGATTTGGGGCAGACCTCGGTCGCCTTGACCGACCACGGCGTGATGTACGGCGTGATCGATTTTTATAAGGCTTGTAAAGCCAAGGGCATCCATCCGGTCATCGGGTGCGAGGTGTATGTCGCCCCGCGCTCTCGGCTGGAACGGAGCTATGTCGGCAGCGAGTGGCACAGCCACCTGATTCTGCTGTGCGAAAATATGACGGGCTACCGCAACCTGATCCATATGGTAAGCCTTGGTTTTTCCGAGGGCTTCTATATGAAGCCCCGTATCGATATGGAGCTGCTGCGCGAGCACAGCGAGGGGCTGATCTGCCTTTCGGCCTGCCTCGCGGGCGCGATCCCGCGCGCGCTGTCGGACGGCGACATCGACGGCGCTTACGAGCTGTGTGAAAAGTTTCTCACGATCTTTGACCGCGAGCATTTTTATCTGGAAATTCAGGACCACGGCATCGAAGCGCAAAGCCGCGTCAACGCCGGTCTGTTTAAGCTGGCGGAGGAACTCGAACTGGGGCTGGTCGCCACGAACGACGCGCACTATCTCACCCGAAAGGACGCCAAGCTGCAGGATGTGCTGATGAGCATCCAGATGGGTAAGACGGTGGACGACCCGACCCGCATGAAGTTTGAGACCGAGGAGTTTTACATCAAGGACGCGGACGAAATGGCCGCCCTGTTTCCCGAGCATCCGGAGGCGCTCGCGAACACCGTCAAGATCGCGGAGCGCTGCCATGTGGATTTTGAATTCGGCAAATACCACCTGCCCGAATTCGACGTGCCGGAAGGCTATACGGCGCTCCAGTACCTGCAAAAGCTATGCGACGAAGGCTTTGCGGAGCGTTACCCGGAGGACGACGGCACGGTGCGCGAGCGCCTGCAATACGAGATCGATATGATCGCGCAAATGGGCTTTGTCGATTACTTTCTGATCGTTTCGGATTTTATCGGCTATGCCAAGCGAAACGGCATTCCGGTCGGCCCCGGGCGCGGCTCGGCCGCGGGGTCGATCGTGTCCTACTGCCTCGCCATTACCGATCTGGACCCCATCCACTATTCGCTTTATTTTGAACGTTTTTTAAATCCCGAACGCGTGTCCATGCCCGATATCGACGTGGACTTCTGCTATGTCCGCCGGCCCGAGGTCATCGAGTATGTCACTAATAAATACGGCAAGGATCGCGTGGCGCAGATTGTCACCTTCGGCACAATGGCCGCGCGCGGCGCGATCCGCGACGTGGGCCGCGCGCTCAACATACCTTATAACGAAGTGGACGCCGTTGCCAAGCAGGTGCCGAACGAACTGCACATCACGATTGAAAAGGCGCTCCGCGTTAATAAAGAACTAAAAAAGATGCACGACGAAAATCCGACCGTGCGCGAGCTGATCGACACCGCGCAGGCGCTGGAAGGCATGCCGCGGCACGCTTCCACCCATGCGGCGGGCGTGGTCATCACCAAGGACCCGGTGGATACCTATGTGCCGCTCGCCAGAAACGACGAGCAGATGGTCACCCAGTTCTCCATGACCACGCTGGAAGAGCTCGGCTTGCTCAAGATGGACTTTTTGGGCCTGCGTAACCTGACCGTCATCGCGGACGCGGAGAAAATGATACGCCGCCACACGCCGGAGTTTTCCATGGAGAAGGCCTCCACCGAGGATGAGGAGACCTATGCCATGCTGGCTCACGGTTCGACCATGGGTGTGTTCCAGCTGGAAAGCGCGGGCATCACCAACGTTGTAACAGGCCTGCGTCCGCAATCGATCGAAGATATCACCGCGGTCGTGGCGCTCTACCGCCCGGGACCGATGCAGTCTATTCCGCGCTACATCGAATGCAAGCACCATCCGGAAAAAGTCGTGTACAAGCACCCGATGCTGGAACCTATCCTAAAGGTCACCTACGGCTGCATGGTGTATCAGGAACAGGTTATGGAAGTGTTCCGCCAGCTCGCGGGCTATTCGCTCGGCAAGGCGGATATGGTGCGCCGCGCGATGAGCAAGAAAAAGATGAAGGAGCTCGCCAAGGAGCGCGTCACCTTTATAAGCGGCAGCGAGGAGGAGGGCATCGACGGCGCGGTCAAGCGCGGCGTGCCCGAAAGCGTAGCCGCCTCGATTTTCGACGAGATCATGGATTTCGCCAACTATGCGTTCAATAAGGCGCACGCGGTGTGCTACGCGGTGGTATCGTACCGCACGGCCTACCTCAAGTGTCATTATCCGCGCGAATATATGGCGGCGCTTTTAACTTCGGTGCTCGATTGGTCGGAAAAGATCTCTGAATACATCGCTTCCACGCGGGAAATGGGTATCGCGGTGCTGCCGCCCGATGTGAACGAATCCTTTGACGGATTTTCCGTTTCGGGTGACAATATCCGTTTTGGTCTGGCCGCCGTCAAGGGAGTGGGACGCGGTTTTATGAAGCAGCTTGTGGCCGAGCGGGAGCAGCACGGCCTGTTTCTCTCGTTCCAGCAATTCTGCGAGCGTATGTTCGACCGTGAATTAAACCGCCGCGCGGTGGAAAGCCTGATAAAAGCCGGCGCGTTCGATTCTTTAGGCTATCGCCGCAGCCAACTGCTGCAAATCGCCAACTTAGTGCTGGACGCGGTCTCGCAGGCGCGCAAGCGCAATATCGAAGGGCAGATGGATTTGTTCGGCATGGGCAACGAATCGGTGCAGGACAGCGAAATCGCCCTGCCCGATATTCAGGAGGCATCCAAGCGCGAGCTGCTCGCCATGGAAAAGGAGACCACGGGCCTTTATCTATCCGGCCACCCGATGGACGAATACGGCGATCTGGCGCGGGCGGCAAACGCCGCCTCCATCCGCGCCATCATCGACGATCTGTCGGGCGAGGTCGAGGCCCCGGTCTATAAGGACGGTATGACCGTGCGTCTGGCCTGCGTCATCACTTCGGTTCGGCTGAAATCGACGCGTAACGGCTCCATGATGGCCTATGTCATGGCGGAGGACGAATCGGCCGCGATCGAGTTGGTCGTGTTTCCGCGTTCGCTCCAACAGTGCGGTTCGTATTTGACGGAGGATAGCGCCGTATTGCTCACCGGCAAGATCGACGCGCGCGAAGACGAAGCGCCCAAGGTGCTGCTCAACGAAGCGCAACCCTTGACGGTCGAGGCGGTGGATTCCACGCATTCGCGTGAAAAGCCGCAGGAATCGGTATTCACACCGCGGCAGGCAGCGCAAAAAGCGCCGCAGAAGCTGTATATCCGCGTGCCGGACATGGCGTGCGACGCATGCGGCCGAATCAAAAGTATTTTGGCCGGCCACGCGGGCGAAACGCCGGTGGTGTTCTGTCCGGCGGATACGGGAAAGCGGATGCTGGCGCCCCGCACGCTCTGGTGCGCGGCAGGTATCCCGCTGCTAACCGAGCTGCGCGCCGTCATCGGCGAAGAAAACGTAGCGATGAAGTAAGAAAGGCTGCCGCGGCTTGCTAAGAAATGGCTGCCGGGGAACAATAGCCCTTTACTCATGCGGGGCAAAGATGATATAATAATCACAAATATTAGTTTTGAATGATTTCGGACAGGGGAGGCTCCTTTATGGACAAGCAAATTCGCCGGATCGGCGTACTCACAAGCGGCGGTGACGCGCCCGGTATGAACGCATTGATCCGTGCGGTCGTCCGTACCGCTTCGGCGCATGACATCTCGGTGCTCGGCGTGCGTCGCGGCTACAGCGGCCTGATCAACGGAGACATTATTGAAATGGGTTCCCGCAGCGTGGACGGCATCATCCGCAAGGGCGGCACCATGCTGTATACGGCGCGCTGCAAGGAAATGATGACCGACGAAGGGCTGCAAAAGGCGGCGGATACCTGTAAATACCTCGGGATAGACGGCCTGATCTGCTGCGGCGGCGACGGCACCTTCCGCGGCGCGCAGGCGCTTTCCCGCATGGGCGTGCCCTGCATCGGCGTGCCCGGCACGATCGATAACGATATCGTCTGCACCGATTACACTATTGGCTTCGATACCGCGTGCAACACCGCGATCGAATGCATCGATAAGCTGCGCGATACCATGCAGTCTCATGAACGCTGCTCGGTCGTCGAGGTCATGGGCCGCCGCGCGGGCCATCTGGCGCTGCACGTCGGCTGCGCGGTCGGCGCTACCGCCATCCTGCTGCCCGAGCGTGAGATCGACTTCGACACCGAACTGGTCGAAAAAATGCGTGTCGGACGTATCAAGGGCCGTAACCACCACATTATCATCGTGGCGGAGGGCTACGGTTCCGCGCAGGAGGTGGCCGACCGTATCCACGAATCGACCGGTATCGATACGCGCGTGACCATTCTGGGTCATATCCAGCGCGGCGGCTCGCCCACGGCGCGCGACCGCGTCATGGCCACCCGCATGGGATACGAGGCCGTTATGGCGCTTGAGGCGGGCAAGACCAACCGCGTCATCGTGTTTGACGACAACCGCGTGACCGATCTGGATATCGAGGAAGGACTTGCGCGGCAGAAGGATCTGGAACAGGATCTGTTCCTTGCCCAGCAGACGGTCGCGATCTGATGGCTGGAAGCGTACTCATTACCGGCGGCACGCGCGGCATAGGCCGCGCCGCCGTCAAGGCATTTGCGCGCGCCGGCTGGCGCGTGGCCTTTACCTACCGCGAAAACCGCGCGGCGGCAGCGTCGCTGCTCGAGGAGTTTCCGCACGCCGTCGCGCTCGCGGGCGATGTTTCCCACCGGGATGAAGCAGAGCGCTGCGTCGCGGAAGCGCGCGTTTGCCTCGGCCCGCTGGATGCACTGGTGTGCAACGCGGGCATCGCCCAACAAAAAATGTTTTGCGACCTGACAAATGACGATTGGGATCGTATGCTCGGCGTCAATCTCATGGGCGCGGTGCATTTCATCCGCGCGGTGCTGCCCGATCTGATCCATAAAAAGCGCGGCAGCATCGTCACCGTGTCCTCTGTCTGGGGCATCGAGGGCGCTTCCTGCGAAAGCCACTATGCGGCGAGCAAGGCCGCGCTGATCGGCCTTTCGCGCTCGCTTGCCGCGGAATTGGGGCCGAGCGGTATTCGCGTCAACTGCGTCGCGCCCGGCGTGATCGATACCGAGATGAACGCCGCCCACACGGAGGATACCATCCGCACCCTCGCGGAGCAAACGCCCCTTGGCCGCATGGGCACGGCGGAGGAGGTCGCGCAGACCATCCTGTTCCTCTGTTCGGACAGCGCCTCCTTCATCACCGGCCAGACCATCGGCGTGACCGGCGGATTTTGAAGCAGGCGGAATACATAGAAAAACAACCTACAAGCGACCGAAGGGCCGGGAATCTATCTTAGATTCCCGGCCCTTCGGCGGGGTATATAGAGGTATGTATGGGCAATTTTTGCTGCGGGACCTGAAAGCTTACTTGCTCGCGGGATCTTCCCGCGCCGCGTCCGTCGGTCTGCGTTTGAATACGCGCCCTTCGTACAGGGCCGCCTTATGCTCCGGCGGTAAGTCCTCAATTTCTTGGTCCAGCTTTCCGCTGCACATTTTACCAAGCCCGCAGATGACGCAAAGCGTGACGATGAAGATGGGCAGGCCGAAGATAACGGACATAAACTGCAGCGCGCCGGTGCCTACCGCGCCGAGGCAGAACAAGCACAAAAAGGTATCCACGCCGACCAGCGCGCCCCAGATGATCTTCATGGCCATCGGCGCTTCCTCGTCTTCCTGCTTGCGCGAGGTTTTGATGGTCATTTTGGCCAACGTGCCGGTCATGGCGTCGGCGAGGGTGATGAAGCCGAAAAATAGCGCCGCAACGACCAAGGGGATCATGATTCCGCTGAGCGGCATGTGTTTGAGCAGCGCATAGTTTGCAATCGGTATGCCGCTGGCGGCGATTTCTTCGCCCAGATTCGCGCCTCGAAACGCGTCCAGAAAGATGGCGTTCCCGCCGAACGCGACAAACCAGATCAGGTTGAAAACCCCGGGGCCGAGCACGTTGACCAGCAGGAAGCGCCGCCAAGTGTAGCCCACGGCGACCTTGCCCTGAAAAACGCCCATCAGCGGCGCATAGGCCATGATCCACGCGACGTAAAACACGGTGTTGTTGGAGATCCAGCCGTTTCCCACGTTAAATGAATCCGTTGCCGTGATGTTGGGGATGAATCTGGTGAATACCTCGCCGATCACCTGCGTCATGATCTTGCATTCAAACACCGTCGGTCCGGCGATAAATAAGAACGCGATCACGACCAGATAAATCCACGCGTTTGCATTGCTGATGATGGCCATGCCCTTTTTTACCCCGCGAAGCGAGGACATGGTAAAGGAACAGATGACCACCACAAGGGTAATGATATAAACAAGGTTGGAGGGGGAAATGCCAAACACATAGTTCAGGCCGGAAGCGAACTGCTGCACGCCGAGGCCAAGGGAGGTGACCATGCCGCCGACCAGCCCCAGCAGGGCGATCACGTCAAATACCTTGCCGATTGGCCCGAAGGCTTTGTCCTTGATGATCGGATACAGCGCCGAGGAGGGGCGCGGCGGCAGCTTGTGGTTCATCACCATATAGCCGCAGATGAAACCCCAGAAGGCGTACATGGCATAATAGATAAAGCTCCAATGAAACACCGATTGGGATAGCGCGCGTACCGCGGTGTCCATGGTTTCGGGCGCCATGTTCCACCATGCGGGCGGATTGTGGAAATAGCCGATCGGTTCGCCCACGGCATAGAACACCACGGCGGTGGCGGTACCGGCGCAGGTGACCATGGCGCACCAAGAAAACATGCCGTGCTTGATCTTAGCGTCCGGGCCGCCCACCTTTTTGCTGCCTACCGGCGTCAGGCAAACGACAAAGCACAGGATCAGAATGAGCGCCGTGATGAGCATCATGAACCAGCCGGTGGAATCGGTAACGGCGTTATACAGGCCGGTCATGATATGGACGAAGGATTCGTTGAACAAGAAGCCATAGAGGATGAGGGCTAGCAAAATGCCCGCGCCCGGGTAAAAGATGATCGAGTTGATCTTGAACTTTTTTTCATGTTATTTCAGCTCCCCCTATATGGGCGTTTCACCTCCTGTTCCTTACCGTCCGCTTTGGCCCAAGCCCAGCTCCTCGCGCAAATACCGGATGCTGTCGATGCAGAACTGGACCTCCTTTTCCTGCGCGATATCCAGCGGTTCTCCGGCGCTGGGATATTCGACTTCAAAGGTGATGCGGTCGAAGAAAGCGGGGGAGAGATCCTTGAGCGTTTGCAGCGTCTTTTTACAGTCGATATCGCCCTGTCCCAGCGCGACGCCTAGAAAATGCGCGCCCTGATCGTCCCGCACCAGCTTGTTATCACAGAAGTGGCAGTTGAACGCGTAAGGCGCCAAACGCTCAACAGCGTATTGTGGGTTCTCCAAAACAGAAACCGAGTTAATGGTATCCACACAGGCGCCGACCAGAGGATGATGGAGCTGCTCGATCACCCAAACGATCTCATCGGCGAAGGTCTCGGTGTGGTTCTCGATCGCCAAACGAATGCCGGTGCGTTCATATTCGAGCAACGCCTCTTTGATCTGATCGACGACGTCGCAGAGCTGCCGCATCACGGCGGGATGCATACAACTGCCGTATAGCGGCGTGGGGCGACGGATATCCAAGCTGAACTTGACCAGATCCGCGCCGATCGCCTCCGCGACCAGACAGGCGCTCTCGAAGGTTTCGTTTAGGCGGGGATCGAACTCCTCATCCAGTGAGCAGTTGAATTCCATGTATAGGCCGTGATCCTCGGCGGCTTGCTTGATCCTAGCCAAGTTTTCAGGATCGTGATCGACCAGATCGCAGTTCGTCACATGCAGGCCGTCCAGCTTCCACTCTACAGCCAGATCCATGAGCTGAAAAATGTTGATTCTTTGTTCGCGTTGCTCGCCCACAAACCCCCAGTTTTGACCTAAGCCGTTCAGGTGCAGGGTGTAAGTGTGCATACCCAGCTTCATTTTTCGATCGTTGTACATGGTCTTACCTCCTAAAATGATTTCTGCCCCGGCGGGACATTTGTTTTGTGGGCCGCCCGTATGCGGTCAGCTTGATATAAAGATAAAAAGCAATATTCCGTGCCAGCGACGCTTTTCTCATCACGGTTTTCATATTTCAGCGGGTTGCATAAAAAAAGTCTGCTTCGCTATGGTTTTTGATATTTTAAATTGTGCAAATCAGATAGAAACCGCTGAAAGCGGCTTGCTGGACATGATGACCGGCCTTGCAGAACAGATAAAAGCGCAACCATATTTGCACCTGTAAGATGGAAATAGGTGCAAATATGGTTGCGCTTTTCAAAACAGAAGAAAAAATGAAATAGCCTTACTTTTTATGATATCTACAATCGCCTATTGATCGAAATGCTTCAAACCTAGGATTTTCAAAAGCGGCTCGGCGCGTGAAAATATATTTGCAGAGCAAATATATTTGCGTTAATCCGCCCGCGGTTTGGCGCTGAGGATGTCCTCCAAGACCAGTCCGTTGCGCTTCATTCTATGTTGCAGGTTCTGGCGGCTGATGCCCAGTTGGCGGGCGGCCCGTGAGATATTCCCCTTATTCCTTTGTATGGCGCTGGTTAAAATGCAGCGTTCCACATTGGAAAGAACCTGTTCCAGCATACCATCGTCCGCGGTTTGCAGGGCCAACCGCTGATAGCCGCATACGCTTTGGATATGCTCGGGCAGGTACTCTTTCCGGATCACCGTTTCCTCATAGGGGAGCAGGTTCATGGCGTGCTCGATGCAGTGCTGCAACTCCCGTACATTGCCCGGCCAGTTGTAGGCGCAAAAGATGGCGAGCACCTCTTCGTCCACGTCGGACACGCTTTTATACAGCTTTTTGTTCATTTGCTGAAAAAAGGAACGGATCAGGATCGGGATATCCTCCTTGCGCCGGCGCAGCGCAGGGATGCTGATGTTGACCACGCCAAGGCGATAGAACACATCCTGACGGAGCGCGTTTTCCGCGATCGCCTGATAAGGCGGCACATTGATGTTGGACAGCACCCGCACATCAACGTGCTTTTCCTCCGTCCCGCCCACGCGGCGCACCACGCCGTCCTGCAGCACGCGCAGCAGCTTGGCTTGCAGCGTCATGCTCATGGAATTCAGTTCATCCAGCAGCAGCGTTCCGCCATTGGCCTGTTCAAACAGACCGGGGCGGCGTTCCGCTCCGGTATAGGCCCCTTTTTCGGTGCCAAACAGCATGGATTCCAGCAGGTTTTCCGGTATGGCGGCGCAGTTGATGGCTAAAAAAGGTCCGTCGGCCCGGTTGCTCGCGTTGTGAATGCTCTGCGCCACCAGCTCTTTACCGGTCCCGGTCTCACCGTAGAGCATGACCGAAGAATCAGACCGGGCAATCATTTTGCACCGCTCTATCATTTCTTTCATGAGAGCGCTCTGGCAAATAATATCGTCAAAATGAAATTTTGCGCTTAAGCCGCTTTTTTGCGGCTTTTTCGCGGCCGGATGCTTTTTGAGCAGACCTTCTTGCAGATCAATGATTTGTTGGCTCAATACCTCAATACGTGAAACGTCCGCCGTCATGCAAAACACGCCTAAGATCGCGCCTTCCTCAAAAATCGGGTAGCTGTTGCACATGATATCCAGCCGTTTGCCATGCAAGGTCGTATAGGCTTGCCGCCGGTCCTCAATGGGCTTTTTGTCCGCGATCACCACGGGAACGGTCAACTCATTGCCGTCGATACAGGTATACGCCTCGTTGATATCCTTGCCGACGACGTTTTCAGGCACCAGTGATTCCATTCGCATCAGCGCGTCATTGACCAGCATGATCCGCTTTTTTTCATCGCACAACAAGATCGGCTCCCGGATCAGGTTCACAATGGTGCCCAGCATGCGGTGAGATACCTCGCTGGCCGCGTCACGAAAACAGATAAGCCGCGTGTGCGCGGGCAGGTCCACCCCCACGGGTGTAGGGCAGAGGGTCAGATATTTGGAAAATGCAATATTGATATATGTGCCCGGCAGCTGACGGGTCATATCGGGAAGAATTTCGGAAAGCGTTCGTCCCTTTAGTGCTCCCTTGCCAGCAAGGAGACAGTCTGCCGCTTCGTTGCTCTCCAGAATAATCTCGTCGTTTGAAATGAGAACCGCACCTAAGCCAAATTGAGAGAGAAAACACATCGCTTCAAGATATACCATCACTGCCTCCTTATCCATGATCATTACGGGCCGTTCGTTTGGAATTACATTATTATATCATAAGATCGGCAAACGTACAGAAGATTGTGCAGGGGGCAAAATAAGAAAGCGCAGAAAAGGAGGCCCCCTGCCCCGGGGGGGTATGTCCCGTCGAAAATCAAATTTTCTTGATTTTCGCGCTTTTGGTCGAAGCGTTATGATATAATTATGAAAACATCGGATGCCCATCGTGCGCGGGCAGCCGATGCTTTATGTTTTTCTGAGCAAGCGGTGTTTCCGGAACGAAGGAGGGTAGAGAAGCCGTAGTACGAATGCAAGAAAAAGTAATTATGTGGAAGCAAGGGGGTATACCCCCTTTGAACAGCTCTTCTAGAGCTGTTCAAAGGGCTCTGTTCCTCCGTCTACAAACAAGAAGGAGGATAAAAGTATGATACAAAAACGAATCAAGCGAGCGTCGGCTTATCTGCTCGTCATATGTCTGCTGTTTAGTTTCTTTCCGGTAAAGGCAACGGCGGTGGACGATCCGGATCAGGCGGGAAACAATACTTTGTTAAACAGTATCAATCAGAAGGGCGGTGCTGGCAGCGCGGAAATTGACCCTGCAACGGGACATGTGAAACTGTTGAGAGATGTACAATTACAGTCCTCTATTACAGTATTTAAGAATAGCGCAACACTGGATTTGAACGGATATGAATTGGCGCGTGATACAAGTTATGCGATCTATGTAACGGGTGACTACCGCTTGTCGTTGCTGGACGCCAAAGGAACCGGCCAAGTAAAAGGCGGCGGCTCAACGTATAAAGCGGTTTTGGTTCAGGCTGGCGCTGAATTAGTGGTCAATAACTGCACGATTTCCGGCGGGATCAATATCGATCAAAGATCGATACTTGAGGTGGCCGGTCCTTTTCAGACCGATGCGTTTTTTGGACAGGGAACAATCCGCGTCCACAATGGCCAGACGCTCGATCTGAGCGGCCTAGACGGATCGACGATGTCCTCCGGAGAGCGGCTGGTTGAGTTGGCGCCTCTTGGGGCGGGGGAGACATGGGATACCGCGACGCCGCTGATCAAGACGGGTCCTTATGTGCTGGAAGATGATTTTATCATGGAAGATCCGCCCGAAGGATATTTTATGTCATATGCAGCACAAAGCGGACTCCGAACGTGGACGCTTACAAAGAAATTACCGGATTCCCTAAAAGTCTCGTACAGCCTGCCGGAGCATGTGTCCGCGTCAGAATTGCCATCCCAAGTTCCTTATGGCGGAACGCTTACCGTTGTGCTCCAGCCACAGGAGGGATACGCTGTTACAGAAGGGAACATCCATGTGTGGAACGCTGCGGATCTCACGGGGGCGGAGCTGCCGAAGCAGTATGATCCAAACACGCGCACGCTGACCGTGGAGCAAGTAAAGACTGATTTGAAAATCCGGATTTTGGAGAAGATCCAGCTCACCTATGATACGGACCCTGCCGGCGGAACGCTCACCGTGATCGGTATTAACGGCGCACCGATCGCCGCTGATAAGCTGGTGGCTCCGAATGCCCAAATTAGGATCACCGCTACGCCGGATGAGGGATACGCTCTGGCCTCGCTTACGGTAAACGGCCAGCCGTTTGCGTCCAGCGATACATATACCGTGACCGAGCCGCTTGCGATCATAGCGGAGTTTGAAGTGTCCGAACAACCGCCGGCCTATCCCACGGTGCCCGATCAAAAAGTGAAGAGCGGCATGCTCTATGCGGGCTATCAGACACTGCTGTCGGCAACCGGCGGCGCGCCGCTCCACTGGAGCGTCAGCAACGAAGAAGGAAACCGTCTGCCTAACGGATTGCGCCTTGACCCGGCTACCGGCGCGCTCTCCGGTATGCCGGAGGAGAGCGGTACGTTCCTCTTCACCGTGACGGTTACAAACGCTGTCGGCTCCGCGAGCAAACAGCTCAGCATTCTGATCAATCAGCGCGATGTGCCTCCGGTCACCGGCGGCAGTTCGGGAACAAGCGGCGCCAAGGTGTCAGCCGTTACCGGAACGCCTACCGCAGACGATCCCAACCCACCCACAGTGGGGGAGGTGACGCCCACCGCCCGGGTGGATCAGGCTGGTAAAGTACGGGTGACGATCACCGACCGGGACATTCAAAACGCCATTGACAAAGCGCTTGCGCAGGCCAAGAAGGACGGCGCGCAGGAGAACGGCATCGCCGTGTCCATCGATCTTACCGGACTTAAAACCGTGTTTCACACCCTGCCGCTGACACTTTCCAAGACGGCCTACGGCAAGCTGGTGGACGCCGGGGTGCGGTACCTTTCCATCCGCACGCCGCAAATCTCGCTGACCATTGATTTGGCGGCCCTGCAAACCATTTATGACGCCGCGTCCGGCGACGTGACCATCGACGCGACCAAGGCCGAAAGCCTGCCGGAAGCGCTCCGGGACCGCCCGGCCTACGATCTCACCGCGACGAGCGGCGGCAAGCTTATTTCGTCCTTTGGCGGCAATGTGGACATCGCGCTGCCCTATACCCCGCAAAGCGGAGAGCGCAGCACCGACCTGCGCATGGCCTGGGTAGAGACGGACGGGACGGTGCGGCATCTGGCCGGCTCCCAATATGACGGAAACGCCAAGGCTGTACTGGGGCAAACGAATCACTTTACCGTGTTCGGCATCACAGACTATCCGGAATTCACCGATATCAAGGGCCACTGGGCCGAGGACGATATCCTGTTCGTGGCAAGCCAAGGCCTATTGATTGGAACCGGCAAGACTGTTTTCACACCGGAGGGAACCATCACGCGCGGCATGTTCGTGACGGCGCTTTACCGGCTCGCGGGTTCGCCGCAAAGCGATTCCGCGGGCAAGGCTTTTGCCGATGTGTCCGCGAACGCTTACTACACGGACGCGGTGCGGTGGGCGGCGGCTCAAGGCATTGTTCGGGGCGGGAGCGATGGTCTGTTCCGGCCGGACGAGCCGGTCACACGCGAGCAGCTCGCGGTGATGCTTGATGGATACGCCGGGAAAATGGACTACACCGTTTCCGCAGTACAGGACGAAACCGCATACGCCGACGCCTCGCTTATCAGCGCATGGGCGCGGCAGGCGATAACGGAGATGCAGCGGGCAGGCATCATGCAAGGTAAGCCGGGCGGTAAGTTCGACCCGCAGGGTACCGCCACACGCGCCGAGGCCGCCGCCGTATTGCGCCGTTTTATCGAGACCGTTACAGACGGCCAATAAGCGCGACCGACATAGAGACAAACACAAAAGAGCGCCCGGATACGCAACATTCCGCGTATCCGGGCGCTCTTTCTAATGCAATATTACTTTATTTTGCTCCGGTTTACAGCACCGCGAGCACCTTGGCGATCTCGCCGCGGGTGATCTTGTTGTTGGGCCGCAGGGTGTTGTCCTCGTAGCCGCTGATGATACCGGCGGAAACGCAGATTTTTACCTGCTCGGCCGCCCAGCTGGGCACGGAGGAAGCGTCCTTATAGCCGAGGGAAGCCGCCGCGTAGCCGCGCGGCAGGCTGCGGCCGATCACAGTCATGACCTCGGCGCGGGTAATATCCGCGTTCGGTGAGAAATAGAGCTTGTCGCCCGATTTTTGGCCGCCCATGATGCCCGCCTTGGATACGGCGTATACCGCGCCGCGCGCCCAAGAGGGAATTTCGCCGTCATCCGCGAAGTCCAGCTTGCCGCTGTACGAGGTGTCGAGGCCGAGCATGCGCGCCATCGATACCGCGAACTCCATGCGGCGCAGATTGCGGCCGGGATTGAAATAGTTCTTGCCGCCCGCAGTCTCGCCCTTCATCACGCCGGTCGTATACAGGAGGGAAGCGTAGCCCTTGGCCCAATTGCCCTCCGTATCGGCAAAGGGATTCGACCCGCCGCTCGCGGTCACGGTAACCGACTTGCGCGAGCGGTTGCCCGCATCGTCCTGCGCTTCGATCGTCACGGTGTGCGTGCCGGCCGCGAGCGCGGCGGTGGTCACCGTCAGGGAGGAGCCGCTCATTTTGGCGGCGCCCGTGTTGACCTTGCCGTCCACCTTGACGATGATGTTTTCCGCGCGCACCGGGTATTTGCCGCTTTCCATGGTCGCCGAACCGGTAATCGTCGCGGCGGCGCCGCCCGATACGGTGAGCGAGGTCTTATTGACGGAAAGCTTCGGCGCGTCGGTGTTTGTGATCGCGTGGTGGTCGGTCGCAATAATCTGATCGAGGTAAAGAACGGAATTTGCCGCGCCGTCGCCCGAGCGCTGCATGCGCAGTCCGGTAAACGTCTGCGCGCCCTCGGGGATCGTCGCGCTAAGCTGCTGCCACGAGCCGGTGGTCGCAGCGGATAGGGGAGCGGTGAGCTCGCCGCCGTCCGCGCCGGTGAACACCGCGAGAAGCGATTCCGCCGTGCCGGTGGAGCGCGCGTAGAGCGATAGATATTTCATGCCGCTCACGCTTACGCCGGAAATGGACAGCGTCGCGGTGTCGACCCGGGTACCGTCAAACACGCCCATGAGCGATTTCTCGCCGCGCGCGACCTGCGTGTAATCCTCGGTAACCGAAAGGGCCACGCCCTCGGTCGCGGTAAACGGCTGCGCGGACTCAAAGTCCGCGATCTTCTGGCCCTTCTGCGGGTCACCCATGCCGACGTTCACATCCACCGTTTTCTTGGTGTTGCCGTAGGCGCAGGTGAGCGTGCCGCTCGCCATGTTGGTGGACGCGGTGAACAGGCCGTTTTCATCCACCGTGCCCACGCCGCCCGTTACCGACCATGTGAAGGAAGAGTTGATGGAAGCCATCTTCTGGCCTTGGTGATAGGCGGTGCCGTCCAGCTGCATGGTCTTGCCGGGCTTTAAAGAGATCGAGGAGACCTCGCTTCCGTCGCTTTGCAGCGAAATGGAATTAACGTCGCCCGTGACGGAAACAGTCATGGACCCTTCCACGGTGCCGTTCGAGCCAATGATTGTGGCGGTGCCGGTCGTCATACCGGCGGTGAAGGTCTGCCCTTCAACCGTGCCGAGCGAGTCGGAGACCGTATAGACAAGATCGGTCGGCGCGTTCGCCGGTCCGTAGGCCGAATCCGCGCCGCCCACGGCAAAATACGTGGAAGCGCCGGGCATCAAATAACGGTAGCTCGGCGAGAGCACCGCATGCGCGGTTACGCCGTCAAACACCGCGTTATTGACAAAGAAAATATAGTTGGCGCAGGAACGCTGCGACCCGTCCGAAGGCTTGGTCAAAAGCGTGGCCTCGCTCGTGCCGGGTTGCCGCAGCGCCATGGCGGACGAGCCGCCGCCATCCAGACAGATGACGCTGACGCAGCCGAGCTCGATCATCTCCTGTCCCAGTTCAGCCGCGGACAGGCCGACGCTGTGCGAGGATTGCAGGCCGTCGATCTCGTACAGGACGACCGTGCCGTCCGCCTTGACGCCGACCGCGCTGCGCGCCGTTTTGGAGGAAGCCGCGTCGATGCCGGAGGTGGTGACCGTGCCGTTTTCAACCAGCAGCTTGCCGCCCACGGCGTACTGCACGTCGCTCCACGATTTATCCGCCGAATATACGTTCAGCGTCACTTCCTCGCCCACCGGGAAATCGACCCAGCTCGGCACCTTGGCGCCGTCCGATTTGGTCAGCACCATCTGGTTTTCCGTAATGGTGAGCGGGGTGGAGCCCGTGCCCTTGTTGATGACCTTCATCTTGACCGAACCGTTTACCTGCACCGGCGTATCGTCCACGCGCTCCAAAATGATATTGGTGCCGTTCGCGGAAAAATGCGTGGAATCATCGTAATTATGGTCCAGCAGGTACGCGCCCGCCGTGGTGCGCGTTTTATTAAAATAGGAGACCGAGACCGTTCCGCTCGCGCCGGTGATCTTCATATCCATGGTCGGCCTGCCGGTGACGGCGGAGCCGTCCTCCTTAAAGCCGACGGCGTATTGCCACGCATCGGAGGAGATCAGCTCGCCTTCGTCGATGACAAGGCCGATCGGAATGCCGCTCGACATGACGAAGAAGTCGGCGTTCGTTCCGCCGATCACGCGCTGTCCTTGGTTCTCCAAGTACTTCACCGCGTTCATGATGGTGGCGTTGCTGCCGTATAGCTGCTCATCGGCGTAAACGATCAGCGGCGATACCGTGCCGTTCGGCTCGTAGGTCAGAATATTGGCTTTTTGCAGGCCGGAGGCGTTCTTGCCCTCGGTTCTGGTGTAGGTCAGCCCTTCACCGACCGGATAGGAATAGGAAAAGCCGCTCGAGAACGCCGCGCTCGCCGTGCTCAGCAGGGTTAGGCTCAGCGCGAGCGCCAGCGACAGCGCGCGGATGGATCTGCGAAAGTGTTTCATGGTTCTCCTCGTTTTCTCAAATGCTCTTAACAACTTTTTCGAGTACTTCGGAAATCTTGGGGCTGCGTACCGAAACATCGGATACGCGGTGATAGGTACCCTTGCGCGCGTGGTAAAGGCGCGTGGTCTCGGATTGGCCCGAAGGACCCGCGATCAGCGGGCGGGAATCCGAATAGGAAAGGTTTTTCAAAATGCGGTAATACGGCGTGTCGAGGTGGATGAGAAGGCCGGTTGATTTAACCGCTCTTACGTTTTCCTCGCGCAACACCGCGCCGCCGCCGAGCGAAAGGACAATGCCGCTTTTCTGGCTCAGTTCCTTGAGGTAAGCGGTCTCCCGGTCGCGGAAGTAGGCTTCGCCCTCGGCCGCGAAAATATCGGAGATTTTACGGCCTTCCTTGTCCTCTAAATACTGATCGGCGTCGATAAAGGTCAGGCCGGTCAGCCTTGCCAGCTTGCGCCCAATGGTTGTTTTACCGCTGCCCATGAAGCCGCACAGCACGATGTTCTGCTTGCCGTGCTTTTCCGAAAGGCGCTTGACCGCCATTTTGCCGTATAAGCGGCGCAGGATGGTCTCGCACGCGGCGGGATCAAAGGCGTCGCCCGTCCAAATGGTCTGCGCGTGCGCCGCCTGCATGACCAGCATGAACAGCCCGTCGCGCGTTTTCGCTTTCTTCGGGTTGGCCAGACGCATGGTGGCCGTGACCGGCGGGTTATAGATCGCGTCGAACACATACTCGGTCTTGCGCGGCAGGTAGTGCAGCGGCGCCTGCTCCTCCTTGGGAAACATGCCGACCGGCGTGGAATTTAAAACGATCTGCACGTCGCGCGGGATATGGCGGCGGCTGTACACCGCCACCTTGGCGCGGGGCACGGCGGAAACGATCTGTTGCTGCAGCACCTGCGCCTTTTCCAGATCGCGGCCCGTGATCGTGAGCACCGCGCCCTCGCGCGCGCAGTGGTACGCCATCACGGACGCCGCGCCGCCGTAGCCGATCAGCAGCACCTTTTTGCCCGAAAGGGAAACTTTGTCGCGCGTAAGCGATTCGGCAAAGCCCAAAATATCGGTATTATAGCCGATCGCCTTGCCGCCCCGGAAGGCGACGGTATTGACCGAGTGCAGGTCGCGCGCGGCCGTGTCGACATCGTCCAGCAGGGGAATGATCGCTTTCTTGTGCGGAATCGTGCAGTTGATACCGCCGAGCTTTTGCCTCGCAAGATCAAACGCCTCTTGCAGCTGCTCCGGCGGCACGGCGACCGCGATATAATCGGCTTCGCGCCCGGAAGCCGCGAACAGGGAAGCGTGCAGCTCCGGGCTCATGGTATGGCCGAGCGGCCAGCCGAACAGGGCGTAGGTCTCACGCTTTGGCTGATAGGCGCGAAACTCTTCCATGGTAAGCAGCATGGCGGTCAACCTCCCAGCCGGTCCAGCGTATCGAAAAAGCCGGGATAGGAGATGGAGACGACCTCGGGATCGGCGATACGGCTCGCGCCGTCCGCCGCAAGCGCGAGCACCGCGAGGCTCATGGCGATGCGATGGTCGCCGTAGGTGGCAAAATCCGCGCCGTGCACGGTCTGGCCGCCGCGGATAATCATGCCGTCCGCCGTTTCCTCGATATCGACGCCGGCCTTTGCAAGCTCGGTCACCATGGCCGCGATGCGGTTGGATTCCTTCACCTTCAGCTCGGCCGCGTCGCGAATCACGGTCGTGCCCTCCGCAAAGGCGGCGGCCACGGCGATTACCGGCAGCTCGTCGATCAGCCGGGGGATGATCGCGCCGCCGATCTCGGTGCCGTGCAGCGCGCTATGGCGCACCGTCAGGTCGCAGACCGGCTCCGCGCCGTCCAGATGGTTCGATTCCGTGATATCCGCGCCCATCGCGCGCAGCACGTCGATCACGCCCGTGCGCGTCGGGTTGACGCCGACGTTCCGGATGGTCAGCTCGCTGCGCGGCACGATCGCGCCTGCGGCGAGGAAAAACGCGGCCGAGGAGATATCGCCCGGCACCGCGATGTCGATGGCGTGCAGGTCCTCGGGTGGGTCTAAGGTAATGACGTTGCCGTTCGTTTCGATCTCCACGCCAAGCGCGCGGAACATGCGCTCGGTATGGTCGCGCGAGGGCGTGGGTTCGATCACCGTGGTCTGCCCCTCGGCATAAAGACCGGCGAGCAGGATGGCGCTTTTGAGCTGCGCCGAAGCGACCGGCAGGGTGTATTCCATGCCGTACAGCTCGCTTGGGTAAAGCGTCAGCGGGCAAAAATTATCATCCCGGCCGTGGATGCGCGCGCCCATTTCCCGCAGCGGTCCGATCACGCGGCCCATGGGCCGCTTCTGGATCGAGGCGTCGCCCGACACGGTCACGGTGAACGGCTGGCCCGCGAGGATGCCGCAGATCAGCCGGGTGGTCGTGCCGCTGTTGCCGGTGTAGAGCGGGCCCTCCGGCTCGGACAGGCCGTGCAGGCCCACGCCGTGCACCACCACCTCCGTGTCGTTTATCTCGATCTCCACGCCCATTTTGCGGAAGCAGTCGATCGTGGAAAGGCAATCCTCGCCCATCAGAAAGCCGGTGATGCGGGTATCGCCGCTGGCCAGCGCGCCCAGCATGACGGCGCGGTGCGAAATGGATTTATCGCCCGGCACGGTGATACAGCCGCGCAGCGGGCCGGATGGTTTCTGTTGCATGTCTTGTTATTCCTCCGTCGTTTGGGCAACCCGGTAGCTGCCAATGACTTTGATGTAGGGGAGTTCCTCATACAGCTGGTACAGCATCGCCCGCACCGCGTGATCGTTTAGGTTGCCGGTGAAATCGATGTAAAACACATAGCACCACGGGCTGTCCTTCATCGGGCGGGAATGGATCTCTGTCATGTCTACGCCGTAATCCGCAAAAATGTCGAGCACGCCGCGCAGCGAACCGGCAACGTTCGGGATGTGGAAGGCGATCTCGATGCGGTTGTCCTCCGGCTGCACGGTCAGGTTGCGGCTTACCGCGATAAAGCGGGTCTCGTTATGCTTGAGGTCGTTGATGCCCTCGGCCAGAACGGAAAGCCCGTAAAGCTCCGCCGCCTGACGCGAGCAGATCGCGGCAAGCGCCTTGTCCCCGCGCGCGGCGACGTTTTGCGCCGCGATCGCGGTGTTGGCCACCTCGATGGCTTCCAGCCCGTGTTCGGCGATAAAATCGTGGCATTGGGGTAGCGCGTGCGGGTGCGAGCATACCTGCTTGACATCGCCAAGCGAAGCGCCCGGCACGGCGGCCAAACAATGGCGGATCTTTTTGATCGTAGAGCGGTTGATGGAAAGATCGTATTGCAGCAGCAGGTCGTATACCTCGCTGACCGTGCCCGCCGTCGTGTTTTCGACCGGCACCACGCCCGCGTCCACCACGCCGTCTCGCACGGATTGAAACACCTGCTCCCAAGTCGGCACATGCTGCGGCTCGGTCTCGGGGAAGAGCGAACGGGCGGCAAGTTCTTGATACGCGCCCGGCACGCCTTGGTAATAGACGGTTTTCGGCGAAAGCGCCTGCGGCATGGCGTCAATGGGGAATTTCGAGGGGGCGCGCCGCAGGGTTTGGCTGTACTGGTACTCGCGGCTCGCGCGGATCATGCTTTGCAGCAGCGCCACGTACTTGAGCCGCAGCTCCTCCTCCATACCGGCCGCGCGCTTTTCGAGTATTTCGGCCTCGCGGTCGGGTTTGAAGATCTTATCGTCCGTCTCGGCCTTGGTTTCGGCTACCTCGAGCGCGAGCGACATGCGTTTTAAAAACAGCTCGCGTATCTGTTCATCCACGCCGTTGATATCGGCCCGGATTTCAGGCAGGTCACGCATAGCCCTTCGCCTCCCTCAATAGATCGGCCAGCGCAACGGCGCAGGCGGCTTCGATCACCGGCGCGGCGCGCGTGACGATGCAAGGATCGTGCCGCCCGTGGATGGAGAGCGGCTCCACCTTGCCGGTGCGGAGATTCAGCGTGCGCTGCTCGGCGGCGATCGACGGCGTGGGCTTGATCGCGGCGCGCACCAATAGGGGCATGCCGCTCGTGATGCCGCCCAGCACGCCGCCGTTGTTGTTGGTCTCGGTGCGCACCGCGCCGTTTTCTTCGCAAAGCGGGTCGTTCGCGTGTGAGCCGCGCATGGCGGCAAAGCCGAAGCCCGCGCCGAACTCCACGCCCTTGACAGCGGGCACGGCGAATAGGATAGAGGACAGGCGGCTTTCCACCGTGTCCATCATCGGGCTGCCGAGCCCGGCGGGCAGTCCGGTGGCGGCGCATTCGATCACCCCGCCGACCGAATCCTGCTGGGTACGCGCGTCCTCGATCGCGGCGAGCATGGCGGTGAGCGCGCGGGGATTGTTTACCGGATAATCGGCAAGGCGCAGCTTTTCGAGCTGCTCGGCGGGCACGGACACGTCGTCAAACGGCATGTCCTGTATCTGCGCGATGGATTGGATATGCGAGCCGACCAGTACGCCCTCGCTCCGCAGCCACAGCTTGCAAAGCGCGCCCGCGAAAACAAGGGGGGCGGTCAGCCGCCCGGAAAAGTGGCCGCCGCCGCGCGGATCGCCAAAGCCCTTGTACCGGACAAAGCCGGTATAATCGGCGTGGCCGGGGCGCGGCTGGTCGGCAAGCGCGGCATAGTCGCCCGAATGCTGGTTGGTGTTTTCTATCACCGCGCAGATGGGCGTGCCGGTCGTTTTGCCGCTTCGCATGCCCGAAAGCACGCGGGGCAAATCGGCTTCCCGCCGCGCGGTGGACTGCTTGTTGCGGCCGGGCGCGCGGCGTTCCATTTCGCGCAGCACAAAGGCTTCGTCGTAGGGTACGCCGGGCGGGAACCCGTCTATCGTTACGCCGATCCCGGCCCCGTGCGATTCGCCGAAGATGGAGATCTTGATGCTGTTTCCCCAAGTGGAGCCCATTTTGCGCCCTCCTTACAGTTTCAAAATATAGTCGTGCAGCGTTTCGGCCGCGATCGGCGTGATCTCCGCCCGGCCCGGTTCGCGCACGAGAATAAAGTTCACCGTGCCGCCGAACTTCTTTTTATCGGACAGCAGCGCTCCGTAGACCGCTTCGCGGTCGTATCGCAGCTCGGACGGCAGGCCGAGCTGCGTGAGCAGACGGACGAGCGGCGCGGATAGATCCTCGTTTCCCATTGCCGCGGAAAGCCGCATGGCCGCGACCATGCCGATGGCGACCGCCTGCCCATGCGTCAGATCGACATAATGGCCGAGCTTTTCCGCCGCGTGACCGATCGTGTGGCCAAAGTTCAGAATCATGCGCAGGCCGGTGTCGTGCTCGTCGATCGCGACCACGTCGCGCTTGATCTTGACGCACTCGTAAATAAGCGCTTCGATCTGGTTTTGATAGTCCGGCCGCGCGGCCATCTCCAAAATCGCGGGATTTGCGATATAGCCGTATTTGACCACCTCGGCCATGCCGTCCGCCAAGGTTTTCGCGGGCAGGGTTTGGAGCACGGCGGGGTCGATCAGCACCAGCCGGGGCTGGTAGAACGCGCCCGCCAGATTTTTGCCTTCGGGCAGATCAACGCCTGTTTTGCCGCCCACCGAGGAATCGACCTGCGCCAAAAGCGTGGTTGGGATCTGGCAGAGCGGCACGCCGCGCAAAAAGGTCGCGGCGGCAAAGCCCGTGATATCGCCGGTCACACCGCCGCCAAGGGCAATGATCAGATCTCCCCGCGTCATACCGGCGGCCAGCAGGTCGTGGTAAATGGTCTCCACGGTCGCAAGGCGCTTGTGTTCCTCGCCCGCGGGAATGACCGTATGGGATACCGGCAGGGAAAATTGGCTGGCAAGCGCCTCAAGGTACAGCGGCGCAACGGCCGAATCGGTCACGATATGTACGCGGCTGGGCGTGAACGCCTCGCCGCAAAGGGACGCCGCGCGGCCCAGAAGGCCGGTTTCGATATAGATATCGGATACGCCGTTCGCACCCGTCAGGCTTAAATGATACGACACTGACAACACTCCTTCGCGTGGTGTTTTGTTCGGGTTATATCTCGCGGCCCACAGCGGCGGCGATGGCGCGCAGGTTGTGCATGGTTTCGTGGAACGAATCGTAGGTGAGCGACTGCGCGCCGTCCGACATAGCGTGCGCCGGGTCGTTGTGCACCTCGATCATCAGGCCGTCCGCGCCGGCGGCGACAGCGGCCTTGGCCAGCGGCTCCACCATCCAGTAAATACCGCCCGCGTGGCTCGGGTCTACGATAACGGGCAGGTGGCTCATGCGCTTGAGCACCGGCACCGCCGAAATGTCCAGCGTGTTGCGGGTGTAGGTCTCGTAGGTGCGGATGCCGCGCTCGCACAGAATGACGTTTTCATTGCCGCCCGCCATCAGGTATTCGGCGCTCATCAAAAATTCTTCCATGGTGTTGGCAAAGCCGCGCTTTAAAAGTACGGGCTTGTTCACCTGACCCAGTTCCTTGAGCAGCTCGAAGTTCTGCATGTTGCGCGCGCCCACCTGAAAGCAGTCGCACTTTTCCATGAACAGATCGATGTGGGCGGGATTGGTGATCTCGGTCACGACCGGCAGACCCGTATCCTGACTGGCTTCGTGCAGCAGATCAAGGCCTTCGGCCTTCATGCCTTGGAACGAGTACGGGGAGGAGCGGGGCTTCCAAGCGCCGCCGCGCAGCACGGTCGCGCCGTCGGCCTTGACGTGGCGCGCCACGTCGATGATCTGGTCGTGGCCCTCTACCGAGCACGGACCCGCCATGACGACGATCTTTTTGCCGCCCACGACAACGTCCCCTCCGATGGCAACGCTGGAATCGTCCGGGTGGAATTTGCGGTTGGCGAGTTTGAAGGGCTCCTGCACCTTTATAATGTTATCCACCTGCGGGTCGCGCAGCAACGCGTCGCGGTCCACGGCGGCGGTGTCGCCCACAAGGCCGATCACGGTGGTGCCCGTGCCAAAGATCGGGTTGGCCTTTACGCCCATCCTCTCAATGTGACGGGACAGCTCCTCTACATGTTCCTTGGTGGCGGTGGGTTTCATAATGATAATCATGGTTCATTTCTCCTTTGCAAAAGTGGTTTGTGGTTGGGGATTCTGTTTGTCTTTCGCGGCAAAAAAGCATAAAAAAAGCCTTTCATCCACAAAGAGGGACGAAAGACAAACGGTTTCCGCGGTACCACCCACATTCGGCAAATTGCTTGCCGCACTTTTTCGGATACAAAAAGTATATCCTATCCCAGTAACGGAGGAAACCCGGCGGCGCCTACTGAAAAAACGGTTCAGCGCTGCGGCTCAAGAGGGAACTTCATCATACCGGCGCCTGCGTCCGTTCTCAGTCGGGCCGGACGCTCCCTGTAAGCCGCACTTGGGATAATTACTTTCCTCTGTCATCGCTTTGTGCAATATATATTGATATTATAAATTCACCCGTTCGGTTTGTCAATGGTTTTTTGAAGGAAAATGGAAAGTAGACGGCCGTGTTTTTCGCACGTACTTTTTTCCCCAACCTGTCATAAGCGGGACAGGCCGCCGCATAGAGTAAGACAGGTGATTAGAATGGAAATGAAAAAGGACGAGGCCCTCCGGCAGGCGCTGGAATGCATGCCGCCGCCGCTGTTGACGGCGCTTACCGGCAGCGAGGCGGCGGGCGCGGTGGAGGAAATACGCCTGCGCGCAGGCAGGCCGCCCGCTTTTAAAACAGTTGGCGGCGAGCGGGAAACGGCGCTTGAGCCGCTCACGCCGGAGATCCTGCGCGACATCCTGTCCCGCGCCGCGCGGTATTCGGTACATAGCTATCAGGAAAGCCTGCAAAACGGATTTTTGACGCTGCCCGGCGGGCACCGGCTCGGCGTGTGCGGCACCGCGATCATGGAGGATCGCGAGGTGCGCGGCATCCGGCAAATATCCTCCTTGAACCTGCGCGTCGCCCGGCAGATCGACACGGTGGGACAGGATATTCGGCTGACAAACGGGGACAGGCTGGTATCCACTCTGCTGCTCTCGCCGCCGGGCGCGGGCAAGACCACGCTTTTGCGCGAGCTGACGCGCCGCGTGTCCGATCAGGGCGTGACGGTGGCGGTAGCGGATGAGCGCAGCGAGCTCGCCGCGCTCAGCGGGGGCCGGCCGCAGTTCCAAATCGGCTCGTGCACCGACGTGATAGAGGGATGCGGAAAAAAACAGGCGGCCATTATGCTGCTGAAAACCATGTCGCCCGCTCTTTTGGTGTTCGACGAGATCACAGCGCCTGCGGATGTGGAAGCGGTATCCCTTTGCGCGCACTGCGGCGTGGCCGTGTTTGCCAGCGCGCACGCACGGGACGTACAGGACCTATCCCGCCGCGCGCTCTACCGCAAGCTGCTCGGTCTTGGGCTGTTCCGGCAAGCGGTCGTCATTTCGGTGGAGGGCGGGGAGAGGCGCTATCAAACGATACCCTTAAAAGGAGGATGAGGAAATGCTGAGGCTGCTTGGAGCGGTCATGATATTCGGTTCGTGCGCGGCGCTGGGCCTGTCCGCGAGACAAGCGCTGGGCCGGCGGATCGCGGCGGCGGACGCCATGCTGCTCGCCCTTTCATTGATCGAAAGCGAAATATCGGCCTGCCGGGCGACGCTGCCCGAGATCATCAATGAGCTGTCGGAAAACGAAAACGAGGCGGTCTGCTGTGTTTTTATGAGCTTACAGCGCCGTATGCGCGAACAAAGCGGCCTGTCGCTCGGCTACCTGTGGCGGCAATGCTTCCGCGAGACCGGAGCAGAGGTCGGCCTTGGCCGGGAGGAGTGCGAGATCCTCGGCGACGCGGCCAATTTTCTGGGCCGCTACCATGCGGAGGAGCAGCTCGCGGGCTTGCGGCAGGTTGCGCGCCGCCTCACCGCCGCGCGGGACGCGGCGGCAATGGATCTGCAAAACAAGGGGAACCTGTACCGCACCTGTGGGATCGCGATGGGCATCCTGCTCGTGCTGGTGCTCATATGAGCGGAGGAAAGCATGGATGTTGATCTGATTTTTAAAATCGCCGCCGTGGGGATTCTAGTCGCTGTGCTCAGCCAGCTGCTGACCCGCTCGGGGCGGGAGGAACAGGCGCTGATGACCACGCTCGCCGGGCTCATCGTCGTGCTGATGCTGATCGTGCAGGAGATCAGCCAGCTGTTCTCGATGATGAAAAGCGTGTTCGGCTTTTGAACATGGGCGATCTGCTTGCCCTGTGCGGCATCGCGCTCGCCGCGATCGTGCTGACGCTGACGCTGAAAAAGGAGAGCCCCGCCATCGCCTTCCTGCTGGCGCTCACCGCGGGGCTGGTCATCCTATTTCGCGTATTCTCGGGAATGGGCGGCGCGGTGCGCGAGATCACGCAGGTGTTCGCGCAGGGCGGTATGAGTGAAACGCTTTATCTGCCGGTGATCAAAACGGTCGGCGTGGCCGTGGTCGTGCGGGTGATGGGCGCGCTCAGCCGGGACGCGGGGCAGTCCGCCCTCGCGGCAAAGCTGGAGATCGCGGGTTCGGTGCTGGCAATCGCGCTTTGCATGCCGCTTTTGCAGCAGGTGCTGAGTCTGATCGAGGAATGGATCTAAAAATCCTGAAAGGAACGGAAATGGGAAAAAACATATGCTTCGCTGTTCTGCTCGCGCTGCTGTTCCTTTCTCCGGCATACGCGGTGGGGGAAACGCCCGATGTGGGGCAGGACAGATTGGCGGACGCGCTGCCCGCCGAGCAGCAGGAATACTTAAACGGTATTACGCCGGATAGCGCGACCGATCTGACCGCGTCGCTTTCCGGCATGTTTGGGAACTTTGCGGAGGATGGGCAAAACGCGGTGCAAAGCGCCTTCCGCGGGCTGCTGCGCGTGGCCGGCGTGGTCGTGCTGACGGCGGTGGCGCGCGGTTTTTCCTCGGCCGCGGGCGGCGCGGCGGATTCGGCGATCGATATGGCGGGCGCGCTCGGCTGCGGCGCGATCCTGCTTACCGATTTTTCGGGCGTGCTGAGCCTTTGCCGACAGGCGCTCGAACAGATCAGCGTGTTTTCCGCGACCTTGCAGCCGGTTCTGGCGGCGGCGCTGTCGGTGGGCGGCTCTGCGGTAACGGCCACGGCGCTGCAGGTCGCCACCATGCTGGTGTTCGATCTGGTCATCCGTCTGGTGACAACGCTGCTCGTGCCCGCCGCCTGCGCTTATCTCGCCATCACCGCTGTGGACGCGGCGACCGGCAACGGTCTGCTGCACGGGCTGGCGGACGGCATCAAAAGCCTGACGGCGGGCGCTTTAAAGCTGATCCTTACGCTGTTTATCGCCTATATCACGATCGCGGGCGGCGTTTCGGGAAGCGTGGACCGCATGGCGCTCAAAACAGCCAAATTCGCGGTGTCGGGCGCGGTGCCGGTCGTGGGCGGTATCCTGTCGGACGCGACCGAAACCATGCTCACCGGCGCGGCGCTGCTGAAAAATTCGGTCGGCGTGTTCGGCATGCTGTGCATCACGGCAATCTGCATCGTGCCGTTTTTGCGCGCGGGCGCGTGCTACTTATTCTATCGCATCGGCGCCGCCGTGTTTTCACCGCTTTGCAGCAAAAACATGGAGGGGCTGCTCTCGGGCGTCGGCACGGGCTTCGGCCTGCTGCTCGGCATGCTTTCCACATGCAGCATGATCCTTTATTTTGAACTTGTCTACGTCATTGCGATGGTGAAGCCGGTATGATGGAATTATTTAGAACGATCCTGCTGCGCGTCACGCTGGCGGGCGCGGCGTCCTCGCTGGCGCTGTCGGTGGCCAAGGATTCGGCGCTGAAAGAGATCGTGCGTATCGCGGCGGGGCTTTTGATGGCGCTTGCGCTGTTACAGCCGCTGTCCGGGCTGCGTCTGACCGATCTGGCAAGGCGGGCGGACACGGCGGGGGGGACGTCTCGATCGCGGAATTGGAGGCGCAAAACCGACAGACGACGCTGAACGCCATGGGCGCCGCCGTGGCAAGCGCGCTGGAACAGCGCGCGTCCGAGATCGGCATCGAATGCACGGTGCTTGTCACTATGGCGACCGATGAGGACGGACTGCTGCAAACCGATCACGTGACCGTATTTTACCGCAAAAAGGACGCCGCCCGCCTTGCGGAGCTGCAAGAGCTGATTTTAAAGGAGAGCGGCGTGCCCGCGGACCGACAGGAGCTGATTGAAAAATGAAGAATATTGATTTAGCGCCGCTGCGGAAGGCGGCGGAAAAATGCCTGCCGCTGCTGAAAAAGTACCGCGCGGTGATCATTGTGCTGCTGACCGGCGTGCTGCTGCTCGCCTCCGGCGGCTGGTTCCGCGACGCCGCGGAGGTAAAAGCGCCGCCCGCCGGTACGGAACCCGCGGGCGAGGGGTTTAACCTGGCGGAGTTCCAGCAGGCGCTCAGCGATCAGCTCGGCGCGATCGAGGGAGTGGGCCGCGTTTCGCTGCTGCTCTCGCTCGATGAAACGGAAGAGGCCGTGTACGCGGTCAACGTACGGCAAACCAAAAACGGTACCAGCGGACAGAGCTATGAAAGCGATCTGACCGTTTTATCGGATGGCAGCTACGGCGAAACGCCTGTTACGGTCAAAAGCCTGCTGCCGACCTTTCGCGGTGCGGTGGTTTTGTGCGAAGGCGCGGATAACACCGCGGTACGCTATGCGGTGACGCAGGCGGTTTCGACAATATGCGGCGTGGGTACGGACAAAGTTACAGTTCTGAAAATGGCGGCGGAGTCATAAGTCTTAGTAATGAAACACGGGAGGGCGATTTTGCATGAAAAAGATCAAGAAGCGCGGGGCGGTGTACGGCGTGATCGCGCTGATGCTGTGCGTTGCGGTATACCTGAACTGGAGCCACGTCGGCGCGCCGGAGGATTTGATGGTGGCGCGGCAGACGGACGGCGCGGCGGACACGGCGGCACAAGATGGCGGATCGGCTGAGACGAGCGCCCAGTCGGACGACTACTTTGTATCCTCGCGCCTGACGCGCGAACAGGCGAGGGACGAGGCGGTCAGCATCCTGAAGGAAACAACGGAAAGCGAAATGGCGGACGCGGAAGCAAAGGAACAGGCCGCCGCCAAGATATCGGTGCTGGCTGAAAACTCGGTGACCGAGGCACGGGTGGAAAGCCTGATCCGCGCCAAGGGCTATGTGGACGCGGTGGTCATGATCGGGGATGACAGCGTCAACATCGTCGTCGAGCCGCCCGAGGGTGGTCTGGCCGCGACCGACGTCACCGTCATTAAAGATATCGTAATGTCCGAAACTGATATGGCGGCAGGGCAAATTAAGATCGTAGAAGCGGCCTGACAGACACATTTTGCTTTGCTTTTTGGGCAAACTGTGCTATAATGCCCCTAAAGGAGAGTGAGCTTTTATGGCAGACCATAAGGAATATTGGTCAACCGCGGGCGATCAGGGCACGATCAAGATATCGGAGGACGTCGTCGCTTCCATCGCTGCGCTTTCCGCATCCGACACCGAAGGCGTCAGCGGGCTGTATTCCAGCCTGACCAGCGACATCGTCAGCTTTTTAGGTAAGAAAAATTTGTCCAAGGGCGTCCGCATCGAACTGTCGGACGAGGGCACGGTCAAGATCGAGATCAGCTTTTTGGCGCTTTTCGGCCACAATATCCGCGATGTGGCGCGGGCTGTACAGGAAAACGTCAAGGCGTCGGTCGAATCGATGACAGGCCTTACCGTGACCGAGGTGAACATTCACGTCGGCGGGGTCACCTTTGAAACCACCGCGGCGGCCGAATCCGAACCGGTGGAAGAAAAATAACGCTGCTCTGGAAGCGCCGTATGCTGCTGCATACGGCGCTTTTTTCGGTTGAGCGGCTGTTTCCCTTTTGTGGGTTGCGCCGAGAGGGAAATCGTGCTATAAAAGAGAAAAGGAGGGGAGCCGGAGATGAAACGAATTTGGTTAGTGCTTACGCTTTTCGGCTTGCTTACGGGCTGCGCGGCGCAGCGGCAGGCACCCGCCGCGAATGAACGGGTGGAACCGGATCAGCCGGTGCAATACTTTGTTTGCTCAACGGATCGTTACAAAAAAAGCTGTGTGGTCTCGTCCGACGGGCGGGTTCTGGTGCCGCTGAGCGCAAAAACGAAAGAGGTCGTCCAGAATGCAAAAGGCGAGTTTTGCTATATTTTGACCTCCGAAGTGGTGGACGCTGAAAATGGATCCATGTCCAATGTGGAAATCTTGGATGGACAGGGAAAAGCGCTTGTAAGCGTTTCGATCCCCCTGCGTTCGTTGGATTCGGGCTGGTCAAACGGCGCTTATCCGATCAATAAGGGCGCGCCGGCCGACCGGCTGCGTTTTTCCGTCTGGCAGGACGGCATCGTGAGTGTTTACGATGGAAAAGCGAACGAGGTTTTGCATCTGAGCGAGAATTCGTATATTCTTGGAGGAAACGAGCACCTGATCATGGTGGAACGCGAAAGTCGCATTAAGCTGTACGATTTGGACGGTAAGCCGATCGAGACCGAGCGGGAATATGCTTATATAGGTTACTACGGCGATGTGAACGAAGCGTCGTGCTTCGCCCTCGGATACGCGGGCAGCGATGACAGCGCGCTTTGCGATCTGTTTTCGCCGGATGGCAAAGTGCTGCTGCGCGGTCTGCGTGATATCACCGATGTTGGGGAGGACTACGTCGTCTGCACCAGAGGGTTTTCCTGCGGTATCATGGACCTGAAGGGCAACTGGATCGCAAAGGAAAGCATTTTCACCGGATTGGAGGATTGACGGATGAAAAAAAGAGTTCTTGCCTGCCTGCTGCTGTTAACGCTTGCGGGGTGCGCGTCTCAAAGCCGGCCGCAGCCGCCCGCCGCAGATACGCCTCCGGCGGAACAGCCGGCGCAGTCGAGCGAACCGATCCTATCGCCCACGGATTATCCCCGCGTGGATGGCTCGACCGCAAACTTACCGATGATGGCGGCCATACGCGCCGCTGCGACCGGCGAGTCTCCCGAGCAAGCGGAGGCGATGACTACCTGCCGCAAAACACCCGAGGCATGGATGGCGCTGGCGAACGGCGAAACCGATTTGCTGCTCGTTTACGAA
The DNA here is from genome assembly GCF_033193315.1 of Agathobaculum sp. NTUH-O15-33. Lineage (NCBI taxonomy): Bacteria > Bacillati > Bacillota > Clostridia > Eubacteriales > Butyricicoccaceae > Agathobaculum > Agathobaculum sp. NTUH-O15-33. The sequence goes on along the minus strand of NZ_CP136187.1, from coordinate 2,119,187 downwards.
GCGAGCGAGCAAACGAAAAAGCGGCTGGACGAAATCGGCAATGAACTGGTGATCACGCCGATCGGGCGCGACGCGCTCGTATTTTTGGTGAACGACGGCAATCCGGTCACCGGCCTGACGCAGGAGCAGTTGACCGATATCTATACCGGTGCCATAACAAACTGGAGCGACGTGGGCGGCGCGGGGGCGTCCATCGCCGCCTTTCAGCGGCCGGAGGCGAGCGGCAGCCAAAGTCTGTTCATGAAGCTGCTGATGCGGGACAAAAAGCCGGTTGAGGCGCCGACCGAGCTGCGCCCGGAAGAAATGGGCGGATTGGTCGATTCCATTGCCGAATACGATAATTCCGCGAACGCTTTAGGCTATTCGGTCTATTATTACGTATCGTGCATGTATGGTATGGATGGCTTACGCTTGCTCGACGTGGACGGCGTTTCGCCGTCCAGCGAAACGATTGCCTCCGGCGCATATCCGCTCATCAATGAATATTATCTTGTTACGCGCGCCAATGAACCGGCAAACAGCCCGGCCGCAAAGCTGCGCGCCTTTATCCTGTCGGATACCGGGCGCAGCGTGATGGAGCAAGCCGGGTACGTGCCGCTGCAAGAATAAATGAATTTTTAGACATCCGGGGAGCCGGTCAGTCGTCTATTGAGACACTGACCGGCTCCCTTCTCATGCTTCGGAAAATATTACCGTTGCCCCGGGATATATATTTATGCTTTCATAGAAAAGCGAAAGGTATTTATAAAAATTTTGATTCAGCGCATTTAGGCTTTGTGTTAAGATACAGACAACAAAGCAAAGGCTACAAAAAAACCAAAGGTAAAGGAGAATCGCTATGAAACGGAAACTCAGTTGGTTGCTATGCGGTGCTATGCTGGCAGGCGCGCTATCGGGCTGCGGTGGTTCGGAAACCCCGGGAGATTCGTCTGATGGTCAGGGAGGTTCATCCGCCGCGGGCGGCGATACGATCAAGATCGGTTATTTTGGCCCGCTGACCGGCGGTTCCGCACAGCTTGGTCAAGCCGCGCTGAACGGCGCTCAGCTCGCGGTGAACGAGCTGAACGCGAACGGCGGCATTCTTGGGCGGCAGGTAGAAATCGTGCCGTATGATGACAAATCATCGCCGGAGGAAGCGGTAAAGGCCGCCACCAAGCTGGTGCAGGTGGACAAAGTAAACGCGATTTTCGGTTCGCTGCACAGCGCCAATGTGCAGGCGGCCGGGCCGGTGATTGAGGAATCACAGACGCTATGCGTCGCGGGCGGTACCTCGCCCACCTGGCTGGAACAGGGCTATACCTATCTTTTCCGCTCGATCTCCAATGCGAATGCTGCGAGCAAGCAGCTCGCCAAGTACGCAAACGAGCAGGGCCTCAAGCGCATCGCGACCTTCACCAGCAACGATGAATACGGCACGTCGGGCGCGGACGCTTTCAAAGCTGCCTGTCAGGATTACGATATCGAGTTTGTCGCGAGCGAGACCATGGCAAACGGCGACCGTGATTTCACCGGCCAATTTGCAAAGATCAACGCCGCTTCTCCGGATGCTGTTTTGACGTGGTGCCTTAGCGACGACACCGGCGCGGTGACCAAGCAGTTGCGGCAATCCGGCTTTGCCGGTACCATTTTGGGGCCGGAGGGCTATTCCATGCCTGAGATATTGGAAGTCGCAGGCGACGCTGCGAACGGCGTGTGTTTTGCCGCGCAGTATCTGGTGTATGAAGATCCGGAGGACGCGGAAGATGAAAACCTGAAAAAGTTCCTAGAGGGCTATATTGAGGAGTTCGGCGCCGCGCCCGCGTCCGACAACGCCTATCGTGCGTACGACGGTGTGATGATGATCGATCTGGCTATGGAGACCTCGGGGGCGGACCGCGGACCGGAGCTGCGAGAAGCCTATAACAATATCGACGGCTACGTTGGTCTTGCGGGCACCTTCTCGTACAAGGGAAAGAACGGCGAGGGTATCGATGTGATGCGCATTTTCAAGATCGAGGACGGCAAGTATCTCGAAGCGGAATAAACCTACGCACAAGTGAAGAAGCGGCCGGCCCGCCATCCGAGCCGGCCGTTTTTAGACCCGGATAAAGGAGAAATGCTATGTTTTTGCAGTTACTTGTCGGCGGCGTCGCTGTTGGCTGCATCTATGCGCTGATCGGGTTGGGGTATAGCTTGATCTACAGCGCGTCGGGCCTCATGAGCTTTGTGCAGGGCGAAATTTTTATGCTGGGCGCATATGTCGCATTTACGATATACGTTGGCTTTGGTATTCCGTTCCTGCTGGCGGTGATCATCGCCATCGGTATTATGTTTGCAGTCGGTATGCTGCTCGAACGAAGCATGATCAGTCCGCTGCTGCGGCGCGGCAGCCAGCAGATCCATATCGTGCTGGCAACGATAGGCCTGTCGATCTTTTTGAAGAACTTTGCCATGATCATTTGGGGAACGGATGTAAAAAATTTTCCCTCTGCGTTCAGCGAAGCGCCGCTGAGTTTGGGGGCGGTGTCTATTACCCCGCAGCAGATCGCCATCGTTGCGGTGACGCTGGCTTGTATGGTGCTGCTGCATTTATTTATGAGCAAAACCCGAATGGGCACCAGCCTGCGCGCCGCCGCGCAGGATCCGATGGCCGCGGGCGTGGTGGGCATCAACGTGCCGGTGACCGTCGGCATGGCTTGGGCGCTGGCCGCGGCGCTATCGGCGGTGGCGGGCATTCTGCTCGCTCCGATCTACGGTGTATATCCCAAGATGGGCGCGATTCTATCGACCAAGGGCTTTGCAGCCGCGGTACTCGGCGGGTATGGCAATATGTACGGCGCGATCATCGGCGGTCTGATCTTTGGCGTGGTGGAAACAATGGCGGCGGGCTATCTGTCTTCTTCCTTCAAAGATATCGTTTCGTTCGGCGTGCTGATTCTTGTGCTTTTTGTAATGCCGCACGGCATTCTTAAGGTCAAAGCGGATCAATAGGGGAGGGTAAAATATGAATCAGATAATGAAGGCCCTGTCCCAAACCAAGGTGCAGCGTACGATAGCAATCCTTGTGGTGGCGTGCGTTGCGCTGTACCCGGTGGCATTCAGCGGGTCGATCTATATGCACCTGATCCTTTGTACGCTGGGCATCTATGTGATCGTCAACACCGGCTTTGATATCCTCTTTGGCTATTCGGGGCAGATATCTCTCGGGCAGGCGGGCTTTTACGCGATCGGTGCGTATTTCAGCGCTATCCTAAGCAAGGCAGGACTGCCTGTGGTTCTATCCATGCTGCTGGCTGCCACCATCGCCGCTGTGGTCGGTTATGTGCTGGCAATTCCATGTTCTAAATTGGTGCACCATTTCCTTGCGATCGTTACGATCGGGTTTGGCGAGATCGTTCGCCTACTGGCGCTCAACGGACCTACAAAACTCACCGGCGGTGCAAACGGCATCGGCGCAATCCCGCCGGTCAGCCTGTTTGGCATCAAGCTGACGACCAACGCCATGTACCTGTATTTTGTGTTGGCCCTTGCGCTGCTGTTTCTCATCATCAAGCGCCGCATTGTCGATTCTCGTGTCGGACGCGCCATGCAGGCGATCAAGTGTAACCCGGATGCGAGCGAGGCGTTTGGCATGAAGCTGTCGCGCTATAAGGCGATGGCGTTCACCATCGCGGCGTTCTATGCGGGCGTCGGCGGCGCGCTATATGCACATCTGGTACGGTTCGTCAGCCCGGAATCCTTTTCGGCAGATCAGTCAAGCATGTTTTTGGTGATGATCTTAGTCGGCGGCATGGGCACATTCTGCGGACCGATCATCGGCTCGCTGCTGATTATCGTCGTTACCGAGTTTTTACAGCAGTTTGGCACCTATCAAATGCTAATTTACGGCGCGCTGATTATTTTTGTTCTGTTTTTCATGCCAAACGGTATTGCGGGCACGCTGCGGAATAAGTATTACCACCTACTGAACAAGCTGCCGGCGCGGGGCAAAGAGAACGGACAGGGGGCGGGCTGATATGGAACTGCTGAAAGTAGAAAATGTGACCATGCAGTTTGGAGGGCTCAAAGCGATCAACGCGCTGAATATGTGCGTGGAAAAGGGCGAGATACATGGCCTGCTTGGCCCGAACGGCTCGGGCAAAACGACCAGCTTTAACGTGATCAGCGGCGTGTACCAGCCGACTGAGGGAAACGTTTTTCTGGAAGGCCGGAAAATAAACGGAAATGAAAAATATAAGATCAACGAACTTGGCATCGCGCGCACGTTTCAACACATCAGCCTATTTCCCACCATGAACGTGCTGGAAAACGTGATCGTCGGCCAGCATTGCCGTACGAAAGCGGGGCTGGCGGCGGCGATCCTGCGGACGCGGACGGCGCGAAATGAAGAGCGGGCAATGGCCGAACGCGCCTACGAGCTTTTAGACTTCGTTGGCCTAACGCACCGCGCGGGCGAGTTGGCCTGCAATCTGCCATATGGCGAGCAGCGCCTGTTGGAGATCGTCCGCGGTCTGGCGAGCCGCCCCAAGCTGATGATGTTGGATGAAGCTTCTGCCGGTATGAATGCGGTGGAGAAGGATCATTTGATCGCCATCATCCGTGCCATCAGCGCGCAGGGCATCACGATATTGATGATCGAACACGATATGAAGCTGGCCATGAGCCTTTCCGATCAGATTACCGTGCTGGATCACGGTGCGAAAATCGCCGAGGGCCTGCCGGGAGATATTCAAAAGAATCAGCTGGTGATCGAAGCGTATTTGGGCAAGGGAGGTGCGGAACGTGCAAAGCATGCTGAGCGTTGAAGGGCTGGAACATAAATACGGGGCGATCCAATCGCTGCGGCGCGTCAGCCTAACAGTGGCGGAAAATGAGGTCGTTGCCCTGATCGGGGCCAACGGCGCAGGGAAAACGACGCTTTTGCGCTGCATCTCCGGTATCTTAAAGCCCTGCGGCGGCACGATCGAGTTTTGCAGCCAAAGCATATACGGACTCCCTTCGCACAAAGTGGCGGCGCGCGGCATTGCGCAAGTGCTCGAATCGCGCCACGTGTTTCCTAAGCTCACGGTATTGGAAAATATTCAAATGGGCGCGTTTTTACGGCGCGACAAGCAAAAGGTCGCCGAGGAGATGGAGGGACTATTTGAGATATTCCCACGCTTGAAGGAGCGCGTTTGGCAAACGGCGGGCACGCTGTCCGGGGGCGAACAGCAGATGCTGGTCATGGTCCGCGCCATGATATCAAACCCTAAGCTGCTGATTCTGGATGAACCCTCTCTGGGTCTGGCGCCCATCTTTATCGATGAAATATTTGAGATCATTCCTCGTCTGCAAAAAATGGGCACGACCATTTTGCTTGTGGAGCAGAACGCCAGCATGGCGCTGGCCGTGGCCGATCGCGGCTATGTGATGGAAACCGGACACATCACGCTAACCGGCACAGGTGAAAGCCTATTGGGCAACGATCAGGTGCGCAAAATGTATTTGGGAGAAACATAGATCTGCAACATAGACCGAACCGCGAAAACGCGGTCCGGTCTTATGTCGTTTTGGGAAGGAAGGAGGGAAGCAATGGAACGGCTGCTTAAATTTTTCAGCCATTCGTTAGGTAGGCGGTTACTGCTGTACTTCACGCTTTTGATGATGATACCGCTGGCCGCTGCCGGTTTTGTCATCTATCATGAATCGGATACGCGCATGAGCGGCAGCGCGCTGCGTTTATCCTCGCAGATCATGAGCAATATCGCCCTTGATTTGGATCAAATGGTCGAGGATATGACCCATCTGTCCTCGCTGATTACAGCTGATACGACCGTGCAGGCGCTATTGCGTGGCCCGGCGGCGGATGATGAGGCGCGCGAGCGGCAGCAGACCGCCCTTGGTATGCAACTGAAACGCCTGAGCGCTTATTACGGCTCGGTGAGCGGCGCGTATCTGGTGTTGGACAGCGGTGTCGTGGCAAAATCGCGCTACTACTCAGTGCGTGAAACGCTGGACCTGCCCGATGAGCTGTACCGGCAGGCACGCAACCACGCGGCCACGCAATGGGTGAACTGCCCGGACGGTTCTATGATTGTGGACAATATGGGGAGCGGCGTGCTCAGCGCGCTATCCTCACTCAGCGACCCGCAGACCGGGCAGCCGTGCGGCATTATCGTGATCGAGGTAAAGCTCGCAACCATCAAACGGATGATGTCCGTTGATCTTGGTGAAAACAGCAATGTGTTTTTGCTCCGCCGCGACGGCAGCGTACTAACGGCGCTGGAACCAGACGAAGGACAGCAGGCCATCGTGACCGAGTTGGCGCAGGAAGAGGTGATTGGCAGCAAGCTAGAGGTGCGCGATCGACAGTCGTTTTTCGTGCTGCGCAGCCGTCTGCCTGCAAGCGGTTGGACGGTAGCCGGACTGGTGCATAAGGATTTTCTTCGCGAGGACAGCCGGCATATTTTGCAAACCGTGCTGTGGATCGGCCTGTTTGCGTTCCTAATCAATATCATTGTATCGCGCCTGCTGCGTGCTTATGAATTGCGCCCGATCGAAGCAATGATGCGGTATGTCAAGCGCGTGGAGACGGGGGACTTCGGGGCTTCGCTTGCGGTCGTGCGCGAGGACGAGGTCGGCGCGCTGGCCGTCAGCATGAAAAATATGACAGCCCATATCAGTCGGTTGTTGCAGACGGTACAACAGGAGCAGGAGCGTTTGCGCTGGGCCGAATACAAGGCGCTGCAAGCGCAGATTAATCCACATTTTCTGTATAATACACTCGACTCGATCAACTGGCTGATCTGGGCGGGGGAGAACGACCGTGCAAGTGAAATGGTCACGGCGCTCACCGGTTTTTTTCGCATAGGACTGAGTCGCGGCGACGATCTGATCCCGGTGGAGAACGAGGTAAAGCATGTAGAAAGCTACTTGAAGATTCAAAAGATCCGCTATAGCAAGCTTTTTGATTACACGATTTATTTGGACGACGCGGTGCGCGGGTGCATGGTGCCCAAACTGCTGTTGCAGCCGATCGTGGAAAACGCGCTTTACCACGGCATCAAACCGGCCGGACACAAATGCAGAATGTTCGTCAACGTGTTGGAGGAGGAAGGCATATTGATGCTGGAGGTGCGGGACGACGGCGTGGGAATGACGGCGGATCAACTGCGGGCGCTGCAAAACGCCTTGGCCAGATGCGGCGAGGTGCGTGCGGAAAGCTATGGCATGTGCAATGTGAACGACCGTATCCACATCCTCGCGGGCGATCAATATGGAATAGCGGTAGTAAGCGAAGCCGGATTTGGCACATCGGTCCGGCTGCGGCTGCCAAAAGATCTGGGAGGGGAAAACCATGTATCGAGTACTGCTGGCGGATGATGAAGAAATTATCAGAGAAGGCGTGAGTCGTGCCGTACCATGGCAAACGCTGGGCTTTACGCTGGACGCGGTTGCCGAGGATGGCGTGCAGGCGCTTAAGCTGGTCGAAAAGCAACGGCCCGATCTGGTCATAACCGATATACGCATGCCGAATATGGACGGACTTGACTTGATCCGAGCGCTGCGTGAACAAGCGCCTGCGTGTAAAATCTTGATACTGACCGGCCATGGAGAATTTGCATATGCGCGCGCGGCCCTGCAGCTCGGCGTGTATGATTTCCTGCTCAAGCCGGTCGAGCTTGCCGCGCTATGCGGTGTGCTGACCCGCCTGCGGGAGGAGCTGGACGCGCAATACAGCCGACAAAGCGAGCTGGAACAGCTGCACCAGCAGGTGCAGGAGGAGCGGATATTACAGCAGCAGCGCTTGCTGCGGCGGTATCTGGCCGGGCGCGCGCAGGCGGAAGAGCTGGTGGCGAGCCTACCGGAGCGCTGGTGTGGCAATAGGCTGTTTTGCGGCGGCGTTCTGGTGCAAATGGATGATTTTGACCGACTTACCGGTGATATGGACGAGCAAACGGTCTTTTCCTTCACGCAAGAGCTGGAAAACGTGCTGATCGCGCAGAGTAATGAGGAGATGCGCATTGTCGAAAACGACAACGGAAGGTATTTTTTGCTGTTTATCAGCGAGCAGGAAGAAGAATTGCGGTTCCACATCCGTTCCTATGTACGGCGGTTGCGCGCCGCGGTTGCGCATACCGCGTATACGACGATCACCTCGTCGGTTGTACAGGGCGGCATCGGTTGCTGCCGGCAGGCCTATGAGGAAACGCGCCGCTGTCTGGATCGCGTATTTCTGCTGGGCACGGGACAAGACATTCAGGCGGACGAGGCCTTGCGTCAGAATTTCTCGACTCCTTTGCCGGAAGGGATTGATATGCAGCGGCTGACGCGTACTCTTTCGGATTTTAAGAAAGAAACAATTCACAGCGGACTGGCCGAGATCGCCGAAAGCATCCGGCAGACCTCGCATAATTCCTATCTCTATACCAGCATGCTGGTCGGCTTTGTGTACGGCGAGATGATACGATTGCTGACAGAGCGGCAGTGCCCGGTACAGAGCGTGCTAGCTGATCCGATGGCGGCGTACAGCAGGCTGATGGCTTGCCAGTCACTGGACAGTATGATGAGCGAGCTGATGCGAATCCTTGATACGGTATGCGATTTTTTGGAACAAAACGCATCGGTCAATCAGGACGCGGTCGAGCGGGCCAAGCTGTATATTCAGGAGCATTATAGCGATTCGCGGTTGTCGCTTGATATGGTAGCGTCGGCCGTCGGTATTTCGCCAACCTATTTGAGCGCGCTATTCAAGCAAAACGCAGGGCAGTCGTTCGTCAGTTTTTTGACAGAAACGCGGCTCAAACGCGCGCAGTATCTGTTGCGCGTGGGAGATTATCGCTCTTATGAGGTCGCATACCTGTGCGGTTATGACAATTCCACATATTTCAGCACCATTTTCAAGCGCTATGTCGGCGTTTCTCCTTCGGAATACCGGAAAGTGGAAGCAAACGACCCATAAAAATATAAAATGGATTCGTGAAAAAGTGAAAGCTATTTGCATTGAAACCGCCGGGCGTTTCCCATAAGATAAAGATAGAAAGAAAATTGTTAAAAACGTTGGGAAATATGTTAGGAGCGGGTGAAAATATGCAAAAAGCTTGCAGGCTGAGCGTGCTGCCGGTATCGCTGTTTGAAAAAATGGCAAGCGGAGAGATCACGCTGCGGGAGTGGCTGGATGAAGCAAAAAAAATGGGACTGGACGCGGCGGATATTAGCATGATGCTGCTGCGCGAGCACACGCCGACCTACCTCGGCCGCGTCAAACAAACGATCGCGGAGGCGGGCATACCGATCGCCATGGCATCCACCTATCCGGATTTTACGCATCCGGATGCAATGCAGCGCGAGCGGGAGCTGGAATATTTGCAAGGGGATATCGCTGTTTGCTCCGCGCTTCAAATTTCGTATCTACGCGTGCTGGCTGGGCAGGCGCATCCGGATACCCGACGCGACGAGGGCGTGCGCTGGGCGGTGGAAATGCTGCGGCGCGCGGCGGTCACCGCGCAAAAATTCGGCGTAACGCTGGTATATGAGGACCACTATAAACCGGGCGCGTGGGATTATGTGGATTTCAGCTTTCCCACCGATGTGTTTCTGGAAATCTACCAAAGTCTTAAAGGAAGCGGTGTGCGCGTCAACTTCGATACCGGCAATATCACAGCGTACGGAGGCGATCCGCTGGAGGTGCTGGAGCAGGTATATGACGACGTTGCAACGATCCACATTTCGGATATGGCGCAAAAGGGAATGTTTCAGCCGGTCGTGATCGGTACCGGCGCAACGCCCAACGGGCAGGTTTTAACATTTTTAAAGAAAAAGGACTTCAACGGCCTGATCTGTATCGAAGAGGCGAGCGGAACCGGTTATGACGGCATTCGCAAGGCGGTCGCCTATGTAAGAAAGGCGTGGGAAACAGCATGATGAAAGCATTGGTGGTAACAGAAAACGGAAAAGCCGAAGTGCGAGAGGTGGCGATACCACAGATCGGCCCGGAAGATGTACTGATCCGCGTAAAAGCGTGCGCGATCTGCGGGAGCGATGTGCACGGATACGATGGAACAAGCGGCCGCCGCCGCCCGCCCATCATCATGGGGCACGAAGCCGCGGGCGTGATCGAAAAGACCGGAGCGGCGGTCAGGGATTTTGCGAAGGGCGATCGGGTCACGTTTGATTCGACGGAGTACTGTGGCGCCTGCTATTATTGCAAAAAAGGGCTGATCAACCTTTGTGAAAACCGAAAGGTGCTGGGCGTTTCCTGCGCGGAGTACCGGCGCGACGGCGCGATGGCGGAATACATCGCCGTGCCGCAGCGCATTCTGTATCGGCTGCCCGACGCGGTTTCGTTTGAGCAGGCGGCCATGGTGGAACCGCTTTCCATAGCGGTACATGCGGTAGGTCTTTCGCCGGTGAAGCTGGGTGATCGTGCGGTTGTGGTCGGCTGCGGTGCCATCGGCCTGCTGCTGATCCAAACGCTTAAAGCAGCCGGTTGCAGCATGATCATCGCCATGGATGTAGACGAACAAAAGCTTCAAACAGCGGGCCGCATGGGTGCGGCATATACAGTGAACACAACAAAAGAAAACGCGCCGGATTTCGTGCGGGCGCTGACGGAAGGGCGCGGTGCGGATCTTTCGTTTGAAGCAGTCGGTTTGCAAGCAACGTTTGATACGGCGTTGCAGTGCACGCGAAAGGGCGGCGGCGTGGTATTGGTCGGCAATATCGCGGGCAGCGTGACGTTTCCACTGCAAAAGGCCGTGGTATCGCAGATCGCGCTGTATACCTCGTGCGCCTCCGCGGGCGAATACGATATCTGCCTGTCGCTGATTGCATCCGGTCAGATCGATGTCGACAGCCTGATCAGTGCGACCGGGCCGCTGGAAATGGGCAACGAGCTTCTCGCAAGGTTGCACGCCGGAGAACCCGGTCTGATCAAGGCGGAGCTTCTACCCTGACAAACCCGGGGTATGGTCGCCTAAAGCGAGTCCTATCCCGTGACTCTTCTCTTTTTCTTCCTCTTTCTCTTTTTACCTGCACCAAGCGGCCCGGCGGAAGTTCGCCGGGCCGTTTGGCGTTGTTTCAGGAAAACCCGCTTTTTCTTTGTCTATCCGCTTGCGTTTTTGGCGAAAATAGGATAGAATAAGGCGTATTCAAGTGTATTCGACATGAAACGAGGAGGAGCTTGCCACCGTGAGCAGAAAACAAGCAAGAGAGATCGCCCTGCACCTGATTTTTGAAATGGGGTTTCAGGATTTCAAGGCGGAAGAGGTGCTGGCCGACCGGCTGGACGAGAGCATCATGGCTTCGATCAGCGGCGATATCGCGCTGTACGCAGGCAAGCTGGGCGAGGCGGAAACATCGTATATCCGCGAGGTCGTAATCGGCGTGGCCGGTCGCCTGAGCGAACTGGATCGGGATATCGAAGCGTTCTCACACGGCTGGAAGCTCAGCCGCCTGTCGCATATGACTATCGCCATTTTGCGGCTGGCCCTTTATGAATCGCGTTACGTGGCCGATGTGCCGGTTGGCGCGGCCATCAATGAAGCGGTCGAACTGGCTAAGATCTACGACACCGAGGAAGCCGCCGCCTTTATCAACGGCATTTTGGGTTCGATTGTGCGCGCGGAAAACAGCGGCGACGCGCCTATGGATCAAACAGTGGCAGAGACTGCCGCTGAATCGGCCGAACCTGCGGCGCCGCAGCCGGAAGCCGCCGCATCCAATGTGTAAACGTTTTTTGGGGGTGGATACCTCCAATTACCGCACCTCGGCCGCGATCTTTGAATCAGACACCCTTTGCTGGGTTAACGAGGGGGAGCTGCTTACGGTGCCCGCGGGCGCGATCGGCCTGCGCCAATCGGACGCGCTGTTCCAGCACACCGTGCGTCTGCATGAAAAGATAGGCGCGCTGCCCATAGGGCCTGTTTGCGCCGTTGGCGTCAGTACCCGGCCGCGCGCGGTCGAAGGTTCGTATATGCCCTGCTTTTTGGCAGGCGAAAGCGCCGCGCGGAGCGCGGCGCATTTGCTTTCCGTGCCGCTTTTTCCTTGTTCCCATCAGCAGGGACATATCGCGGCGGCGGCGCTGTCCGCCGGACGGTTGGCGCTGCTGGATGTGCCCTTTCTCGCGTGGCACCTGTCCGGCGGCACGACCGAGCTGCTGTTGGTGCGACCGGGGGAGGACGGCCTGCCGGACTGTGCATGCATCGGCGGTACGACCGATCTGTCCGCGGGTCAGCTCGTCGACCGGGCGGGCGCGGCGCTCGGCTTATCCTTTCCCAGCGGAGCGGCGCTCGATCGGCACGCGCTGGACGCCGCGCCCGAAAAGGGCGCAAAGCCGCGCGTGACGGATGGTTATTTTTCGCTTTCCGGCATGCAAAATCAGGTGGAAAGCCGGGTCCGAAAGAAGGAGCCGCCCGCGCAGATCGCGCGCTTTACACTAGAAACAGTGGCGAACGCCGTTTGGGAAGCGACCCGGCAGGCGCGGCGGCAATACCCTTATCCCGTTTTGTGCGCGGGCGGGGTCATGGCAAGCGGAATACTGCGCGCAAGGTTTGCGGAGCAAGAGAATATCTTCTTTGCCGAACCGCGTCTTTCTGGCGATAACGCGGTCGGAGTAGCGGTATTGGCCGCCCGGCAGTATGAAAGGACAGAAAATTGAGCACGGTATATTCAGTCACAAGGCTTAATAATGAGATCAAGGACCTGCTGGACGCCGTACCGGGTTACCGCAACCTTTTCGTGCAGGGCGAGATATCCAACTATAAGGCGCATTCCTCCGGCCACTATTATCTAACGCTCAAAGACGAAGGCGCGTCAATTAGCGCGGTGATGTTCCGTTCAGACGCGATGCGGCTGAAATTTCGTTTGGAAAACGGTATGAAAGTGATCGTGCGCGGGCGGGTCAGTTCGTTTCCGCGCACCGGGCAGGTGCAGCTTTATCTAAACGAGATTGTGCCGGACGGCGCGGGCGCGCTGAACTTAGCGTTTGAGCAGCTCAAAAGCAAGCTGCACGCAGAAGGGCTTTTCAATGAAGTGTACAAAAAGCCTATTCCCGCCTGTCCCTCGCATGTCGCGCTCATCACCTCGCCCACGGGCGCGGCGGTGCGCGATATGGTCCGTATTTTGGGCAGGCGCTGGCCGCTGGCCCGGGTGACGCTGTACCCCGCGTTGGTGCAGGGGCCGGGCGCGGCGCCCAGCATCTGCCGCGCGCTCGCGCTGGCCAACGCTGTGGGCGAGGCCGATGTTATTTTGTGCGGCCGCGGCGGCGGTTCCATGGAAGACCTGTGGGCTTTTAACGAAGAAGCGGTCGCCCGCGCGATCTTTGAATCGGAGATCCCTGTCATTTCGGCGGTTGGGCACGAACCCGATGTAACAATCGCGGATTTTGTAGCCGATCTGCGCGCGCCGACGCCCTCGGGCGCGGCGGAACTGGCTGTGCCCGATCGGGCGGAGTACCGCGTGGCGCTGCGCTCGCTGGAGCTGCGACTGCACACGGCGGGATTGCGGCACATGCAGACCAACCGGCGGCGGCTGGACGGTTTGGCCGAGCGGCTCGCCGCGCGCACGCCGGCAAAGTATATTGATGAAAAACGCCTGCAACTGGACAGCGCGTGCGAACGCCTGCTCGGCGCGCAGGCGGCCCGCCTTGACCGGGAGCGGCAGTATGTGCGGCTATTGGGGCAAAAGCTATCGGCTGCGGGGCAGCGCGGCGTGCAAGCGCGCAGGCTGCGCTTTAGCCGTCTGGTCGCCACGCTGGATGCGATCAGCCCGCTCGGCGTTCTGGCGCGTGGCTACGCGATCGCGGAAGGGGAAAAGGGCGTTGTTGTAGATGCCGCCGCCCTTCACGCGGGCGACCGTCTGCGCGTGCGCTTTGCGAAGGGCGTGGCAACTTGCAGTGTTTTGGATATCGAGAAGGGAGAAGCATAATGGCGGAAAAGTCATTTGAAAGCCAGATGGAGCGCTTGGAGGAGATCGTTCGCCTGCTTGAGCGCGGCGAAGCGCCGCTGAGCGAAAGCATCAAGCTGTTCGAGGAGGGCACGAAGCTCTCCGCCGCGATGGGCAAGCTGCTGGACAAGGCCGAGCAAAAGGTGACGGTCATGCAAGAAAGCGAGCAGGGCGAACTGGTCGAAACGCCCTTTGTACCGGAGGAAGAGGCATAATATGGAACTGGAAAAGACGCTTCAAGAGGATATCGCCCTGATCGAGTCCGCGCTGCGCAACTACCTATCAGGCGAGAACGGCGAAGGCTATGACGAGATCTTCGACGCTGCGAAGTATGCGGCCCTTGCGGGCGGCAAGCGGCTGCGCCCTGTGATTTTGTTGGAATTTTGCCGCCTGTGCGGCGGGAGCAAGCTGAAGGCGCTGCCTTTTGCCTGCGCGCTTGAAATGATCCACACGTATTCGCTCATTCACGATGATCTGCCCTGTATGGACGACGACGACCTGCGCCGCGGCCGCCCGACCTGCCATAAGGTATACGGCGAAGCGACCGCTGTACTGGCGGGAGACGGGCTGCTGACGCGGGCCTTTGAGACCATGGCGGGCGCGGACTGCGCGCCCGAGATCGCACTGGCCGCCATACGCTATATGTCCCGCGCCGCCGGTATGAACGGTATGATCGGCGGACAGGTGCTCGATATGGCGAGCGAGGGCAAGCAGATATCCCTTGATACGTTAAACCGTCTGCAGAAGCTAAAAACAGGCTGCTTGTTATGCGCCGCGGCCGCTGTCGGCTGTATCGCGGCGGGCAAAAGTGATGAGACAACGCTTGCCGCCGCAGAAAGTTTTGGCAATAAGCTGGGCCTTGCCTTCCAGATCGAAGACGATCTGCTCGATATTGAAGGGGACGCGGCCGTGCTTGGAAAGTCGGTCGGTAAGGATGAAAAGAGCGAAAAATCAACCTTTCCCGCGCTGCTTGGCATGGAGAAGTGCCGGGAACTGGTCAATGCTCTTACCGATGAAGCCGTGGCTGCGCTCGATCATTTCGGGGGCGATCCGCTGCTTGAAGCCCTATCCCGCAGTCTGATCGGCCGGGTTAAATAAACGGATATGGAAAACGGTGCAAAAGCGAAATGCTTCTGCATCGTTTTTTTATCTTGATGGGGAAATGCGCACGATAAAAACATGTAAACTGACAATGACAAAGGTGTAAAATGGCGAAGGTTTACTGCTCTACTGCTTTTTAGTATCAGTCAAGCATTGCTATTTTGGCTTTGCTTTGCTATACTTTGATAAATGGGAGTATGAACAAAATAATACTTGTTGTGTGTGACGGCACAAGCAAAGCCATGTCCCGGACAAAAGCCGTGTAGCGAAGCCGAGATAGAGCGTTTGGAAAAACGGGGGTTTATAATGGATACACAGCCTATTTCTTTCAGCAATGATGAACAAGCGGTTTTAGACCACATTCCCGGCGGCGTCCTACAGTGTCTGGCTGACGATACATGGACGATGTTAGCGGTCAACCGAGGCTTTATCGATATGTTTGGATATTCCCGCGAGGAGCTGTCCGAACGGTTCGGCAACCGTTTTATAGAAATGATCGTGCCGGTGGATCGCGAGATTATGCAGCGCATGGCCGGGCAGCAGCTCAAGAAGAACGGCAAGGCTATCGTCAACTGCCGGGTGCGCTGTAAAGACGGCGCGGGCAAATGGGTGATGAACAGTATCGAAACGAGCCGTGACGCATCCGGCGGCGAGCGGATGTTTTGCGTTATGCTGGATGTAACGGAATCCAGAAACGACAGGGAAAAGCTGAGATTGTCTCTGGAACGTCATCGGATTATCATGGATCAGACGGCCGATATCATTTTTGAATGGGACATTCGCGCGGATACCATGTTTTATTCCGCGAACTGGATGCGTAAATTCGGATATGAACCGATGACGGATGCAATCTCCTTGCAGCTGCCGCAGAATCAACATGTCCATCCGGAGGATATGCCGCAACTGTTGGAGCTTATGAAAAACGCTCGGGAGGGCATACCCTATTCTTCGATCGAGATCCGCATACAGGACGCGGAGGAACGGTATATCTGGTGCCGCGTCCGTATCACCGATCAGTATGATGAGAACGGAAAGCCGCTGAAAACCGTGGGCGTGATCACCGATATCGACCGGGAAAAGCGTTTGGTAGACGATTTGCGGCGGCGGGCTGAGCGGGACGCGCTGACCGGGCTTTACAACCGTGAGGAGACCGAGCGGCAGATTAAGCACTGTTTGGAGCGCTATCCTGAAGATATCTGCGCGCTTTTGATGATCGATATCGATAACTTCAAGCAGATCAATGACGGACAGGGGCACCTGTTCGGGGACGCGGTGCTGACCGAGCTGGCCGCGGGCATGAAGAAGCTGACCCGCCGGACCGATACGGTCGGAAGAATCGGCGGGGATGAATTCACGATATTTTTAAATAACCTGCCTTCCAAAGAAGTGGCGCAGGACAAGGCGGGCAAGCTTCTGGATATGTTCACCCATCTGTTCGAGGGAGAAAAATCCCTGACAGAGGTCACCTGCAGCATCGGCGCGGCGATCTATCCGGATGACGGTACCGATTTCCAATCGCTTTATCACAGCGCGGACCTCGCGCTGTATCGGGCCAAGAGCCAAGGGAAGAACCAATACGTGTTGTTCGATCCGAGGGATGCCGTGCCGATCAACCAGATCGGGTATTCCTCCATCGGCGCATCCATCGATTCGGATCAGCGCACTGCGGGGCTGCAGGGCGACTTGGTCAGCTATGTGTTCCAAATCCTTTATGATACGGCGGATATGGAGTGCGCCATCCAACTGATCCTAGAGATCGTGGGCAAGCGCTTTGATGTAAGCCGGGCTTATATTTTTGAAAACAGTTCGGATGGAAAATATTGCGATAATACCTATGAATGGTGCAATGAGGGGATCGCCCCGGAAAAGGACAATTTACAACACTATCCCTATGAAGATGTAACGGGGTATAAGGATTTATTTAAAGACAACGCCATTTTCTATTGCCGCGACGTTCGTTCGCTCACGCCGGCGCAGGCGGCTCTTTTTGAAGGGCAAGGGATCTGCTCCACATTGCAGTGCGCGATCCGGGAGAACAATCAGTTTCGCGGGTTTGTAGGCTTTGACGAATGCACAGGCATGCGGATGTGGACCAAGGAAGAGATCGGCATTTTATCGCTGATCTCCCAAATGCTGACGATCTTTTTGGAAAAAAAGCATGTGATGGAGCGCGACCGGCAAATGACGCTGCAGCTCAATACCATTCTGGATATGCAGGACGCCTATATTTACGCGGTCGATCAAACCAACTACGAATTGCTTTACTTAAACCACAAAACAAAGGAGCTGGACGCTTCGGCGCGGGTCGGCATGCCATGCTACCGGGCGTTTTTCAGCAGAGAGAACCCTTGCGAGACCTGTCCGCTCAAAGGGGCGAAGGAAATCTACAATCCGCAATATGATGTTTGGACCAGCGTGCAGGTATCGCCGATCAAATGGGGGGATTACTGCGCCTATCTGCTATCCTGCTACGATATAACGGCTTATAAGCGTATGCAGAAAGATAAAACGGCTGAAACCCCGGAAGATTGAAAAATGAGCTGCACGTTGCATGCAGCAGAGATAGAAAAATAGAAAAGGGCGGTGATCGGGAATGATAGGGAGCGGTTCTCTTACCGCCGAACAGGTCAAGGCCGTGTATACCAATAGCGTGATGCAGGATATTATCCATGCGATCCCGGGCGGGGTCGCGGTTTATAGGGTCGGAGCTGCTTTCGAGCCTGTGTATGTGTCCGATGGCGTGCTGGAAATGAGCGGTTATTCCGCGGAGGAATGCCGGAACATGGCTATGCGGGACGATGTGGGCCTGACCCATTTAGAAGATGCCGAAATGGTGACCGACCGGCTGCGTCTCGCCGCGCAGGCGCAGGATACCGTGGAATTTGAATTTCGCAAGCAGCATCGCGACGGCCGCGCGATTTGGGTGCGCGTGCAGGCGAAAACAGTGGGAGAAGAGGGCGGTCGGCCCTTGCTGCAATGCGTGTTTCACGATATTTCCGCGCTAAAGGAGGCGCAAACAGAATTGAGTAATCTGGTCAATTCCGTACCGGGCGGCATTGCCAGTTATCGGGTGGAGGGCGACCAATTCATCCCCCTGTTCTATTCCGACGGCGTTCCGGCGCTGACTGGGCACACGCGGGAGGAGTACGACGCGATCGTTCATGCGGACGCGATCGCCAGCGTTTATGAACCCGACCGCGAAAGGGTGCTATTAGCCGCCCGCTCGTCGCTAAGCCGCCGTACCGTGCTGGATGTCTCTTACCGAATGCGCCATCGGAACGGCGAACTGATCTGGCTGCATCTAAACGGACGGCGCATAGAAAACACGGGCGATTCGCTGTGCTTTTACGCTGTTTTTACCGGCATGTCCATGCAGACCCGCTTGTTTCAGGACATCGCCAATGAGACCGCGGATGGGATCTATGTGATCGACCGGCAAACGCATGAGCTGCTGTATACGAACGATGCAAACGCGCTGTTCAGCGAAGCCAAACCGTGTGTGGGACAAAAATGTTTTGAAGCGCTGCATGGGAATCCGGCGCCCTGTGCATCGTGTGTGCTGCAAACATATGGCGCGGACGGAAAAGAGCATGAGATCACGTTGGAAAGCATGCCGGGAAGGTTCTTTACCGTGCGCTTCCGGGAAACGGACTGGAACGGGATTCCGGCCTATGTGCAGTATATCAGGGATGTGACGGAGGAAGTGCGCACCCGTCAGGAAAAAGAACGTTTGGAAATGTATTTTCAAACCGTCGTGGGCAATTTACCCGGCGGCATATCCGTGATACGCTGTGATCCGGACGGTGGGATGACGCCGGAATTTATCTCAGACGGCTTCGCCGCCATGACGCATATGACGGTGGCGCAAGCAGGGGAGCTTTATCAAAAAGATATTTTTGCAGGCGTGCACCCCGATGATGTGGAGGAGAATCAAAAAAAGCTGAGATCCTTCATCGAAAAAGGCGACGGGCATTGTACGCTCACCGCCCGCATGGCTTGCGGGGACGGCGGCTATGTCTGGGTCAAGGATTCGCTTTCAGTGCAGCAACATGCGGATGGCGTGCGCAGGATCTACTCGATCTATACCGATATCACCAAAATGGTGGAGGAACAGGAGCAGATTCGCTGCCGGTACGAGGATATCATCCTGCAGCACTACCGAAAACCGGGGGCGGACGAATTGGTGCTTGGGCACTGCAATGTGACGACAAACCGGATATTGGACATTGTGGATCATACGAATTCCGATTTGCTGGAAACCTTTGGCGACGTCCGTGAAGCATTTTTTACCGGAGTAGCCGGCTTGATCGTCGATCCGTCCGAACGGCAGGCTTTTCTTGACATGTATTTAAATGAACCGGCGCTCGCGGCCTTCCACCGGCATGAAACGGAATGCGTTCTCCCGTGCTTCATCAAATTACCGAAGGAGAAGCGTGGACGCTATGTCCAGTTCAAGGTCAACCTGATCGAAACGCCGGTTACCGGAGATATCACGGGCGTGCTGACTGTGACCGATATAACGGAGCAGACCATATCCGATCGGATTCTGCATCAGCTTTCCGTCACCAGCTATGATTATGTTATCGATGTGGATTTGGAGCACGATCGGCATACGGTCGTCACCTGCAGCCAAGACGTAAAATTCCCACCGCCGCCAACGGGCCGCTTTTCCGAGCGGGTGGCGGATATGGTAGCGCATTTGCTCGTACCAAAAGACCGCAGCCGTTTTGCCTGCGCTACGGACCCGGCGGAGATGCGCCGCCGTCTGAAAGCGGGCGGTTCCTATACGATTTCCTACGGCCTGTTAGGGGAGAAGGGGGAGGTTTGCACAAAAAATATGACGATCTCCGCTGTCGATCTACGTTTAGACCGGTTTTGTCTGGTATGCAGCGACATCACAGAGTCCGTGCGTGAGGAACAGAGTTTGCTCAATATGATGGCGTACACCTTTGATCTCATGGGGATTTTGCATCTGGCAAGCGGACGCTTTACGTTGTATACCCGGCAAACGGTGTTGGAAAATCTGGCGCCCCGTATCGTGGACCGGTTTGAGGAGGAGCTGGCGAAGTTCGTAGACGATCATGGGCTGGAAGAGGATAAACAGCAGGCGCATGAGCGGTTCAGCCTTGCGAACATGCTGGTAAGGCTTGCGGAACAGCCGTCTGGTTACGATTTTGTGGTACCGTTTCGGTCAGAAAACGGCCTGCGGTATAAGCAGATCAATGTTTTGTGGGGCGACGAGAACCACAGTACGATTTGTCTGGTACGGGCGGATGTGACCGATATACTGGCTGCGGAGCGCAAAGCCAAGCAAGATTTGGAGCGTGCGCTGGATATTGCGGAGGAGGCGAACCGGGCCAAGAGTGATTTCCTATCCACCATGAGCCATGATATCCGCACGCCGATGAATGCCATTATGGGTATGACGACGCTGGCCGTCGCGCATATGGACGACCGCGCGCGGGTAGCGGACTGCCTGCAAAAGATCAAGGTATCCAGCAAGCATTTGCTCAGTTTGATCAATGATATTCTGGATATGAGCAAGATCGAGCAGTCTAAGATTTCCCTGAACCGTGTCAACGTTTCCATGCCCGAGCTGCTGGAACAGCTTTCCGACATCATGGTGCCGCAGGCCCGGTTGGCAGGGCTGCAATTTTCCATCTGGCAGGAGCGGATCGAGCATCAGGACTTTTTTGGGGATTCGCTGCGGATCAGCCAGATATTGATTAATCTCACCGGCAATGCGATCAAGTTCACGCAGAAGGGCGGCGCGGTCGGCGTTTGCGTGGAGGAGATAGCGCCGCAGAAAGACCCGCAGCGCATTCGCTACCGCTTCACGGTCAGCGATACCGGTATCGGTATGACGCAGGAGTTTCTTGCCAATATTTTTGCGCCGTTTGCCCGCAGCCGCGCGGTATCCCGCGTGGAGGGAACCGGGCTGGGCTTGAGCATTACGAAGGGGCTGATCGACCTGATGGGCGGCGAGATAACGGTTGAAAGCAAGCTGGGCGAGGGCTCGGTTTTCCGCGTAGAGCTGGAATACGAAGCCGCCGAATGCAGAAGCGGGGCATCTCAAGCAAAAGCCGCGCATCAGGCACAAGCGGCGGATTTAAACGGCCGCACCTTCCTGATCGCAGAGGATAATGAGATCAATGCGGAGATACTGCAGGAGCTTTTGAGTATGGAAGGCGCCAGATCGGTCGTTAAGACAGACGGCAGGCAGGCCTTGCGGGCCTTTGAGAGCGCGGCGCCGGATACCTATGACGCTGTACTGATGGATGTGCAAATGCCGGAGATGGACGGCTATCAAGCAACCCGCGCAATCCGCTCGCTGCAGCGCCGGGACGCGGGCGCGATCCCCATCGTTGCCATGACTGCCAACGCGTTTTCCGAAGATATTGCGGCATGTTTGGAATCCGGTATGAACGCTCATGTAGCCAAGCCGGTCGATATGGATACGCTACGGTTCGTTTTAAGCGGCGTACTGGACTCCGCGCGCCCTATGATCTGAGCAAGAAAAGCAAAGGCACGGGTTTTGCAAAGAGACCCGTGCCTCAGACTGTAGCCAAAGGTCTCTCGCCGCAGCGCGCATAGAAAGGGAAATGGAGCGAAGCGACGTAAAATCCGTTTTTCGGGGGCGTGTACCTCGAAAAAACACCTCGACCCGCGCCACCGGGCGCGTAATCCGGGGGTATCGAGACCGGTTTCTCCGGAACTGGTCGAGTATCTAGGGGGCACTGGGTACCCCCTAGACAGCATGTCGACTTTGTCGACACGCTGAGGCACGGGTTTTGCAAAGAAACCCGTGCCTTGTTGTTGCTCAATTATTAAAGGGAAAAATATTTTTTAAAACAAATAGTTTGGTGGACAAGCGCAGGGATGGTGAAAACCGTCCCTGTTTTTTGCGTTTTGCGAATAATACGGGGTTTTAAACATAAAAATATGCGAAATACTTCGCGCGGATCACTGCCGCGCATAAAAGAAATGTAGCTGCACATATAAGAGAATAGTTGACGAGAAGGCATCGATTTATAATAATTATGGTAATGGGTGCTTATATAGCCAACAATCTTGGAAAAGGAAGAAGAGGGTAAATAAATGTATAAGAATATTTACGGCTACATTCGCGTATCGAGCATGGATCAAAACGAGGACAGGCAGCTGATTGCAATGCGGGAAAAACGTGTTGAAAAGCAGTGTATTTACATGGATAAACAGTCCGGCAAGGATTTTGACCGTCCGCAATATAAAAAGCTGATGCGTAAAATAAAGGCCGGTGATCTGCTTTACATATTGAGTATCGACCGTCTGGGCCGGAATTACGAAGAAATACAGCAGCAGTGGCGCATTTTGACCAAAGATATCGGCGCAGATATATCCGTAATCGATATGCCCCTGCTGGACACTAGCCGCGGCAAGGATTTGATGGGAACGTTTATCGCCGATCTGGTTTTACAGATCCTTTCCTTCACCGCGCAAAATGAGCGGGAAAACATCAAAAAGCGCCAATCGGAAGGAATCGCGGCGGCAAAAGCCAGAGGCGTAAGATTTGGCCGGCCCTCCAAATCCTCGCCAGAGGATTTCCAAAAGATCATATACGCTTGGGAGAAGAAACAAATTGGCATTTCCGATGTGCTTTCCATGTGCAGCATGAGCGAGTCGACTTTTTATCGCAGACTGCGACAATATAGAAGGCAGATGCGAGTTTGAAGCATGCGTTACCGTTTAACCGGATGATAATCATTGCGCCAAGATACGGAGGATACCTGATACGGAATCGCATGGTAGGAGGACGCGGTAACGGCGCGGTTCGCTAGGTCGAGCGTGAAGCTATGGCGGTAGATCAGGCAGTTTTTTTCCGCCGGGTTGTGATTGCCGCCGAAAACAAGATTGCCAAGAGAGTACGCGATCTGCTTGCCCCGATAGGTCTCGACTTCCTGCACGACATGCGGATGGTGACCAATGACCAGATCAGCGCCCTGATCGATACAGTAATGGCCGATGGCCTGCTGCGTGGAGTCGCTGTGGTAGGAGCGCTCGATCCCCCAATGGTAATTGAACACGATCAAATCGGCGCCGCGTTCACGCAGAGAGGAGATCGCGTTGTCGATAAACCGTTTTTGCTCCGCATCGAACGACCACCCGGTATTGGAGGCAAAGCCGATGCGTACGCCCTTGACGGTGACGATAGGCATGCGCTCATAGCCGGAGATATGCACATAGGGCGAGAGCGCGCGGATCGTATCATCGAAGCCCTGTTGTAAATAGTCCATGGAATGGTTGTTTGCAACGGAGACGACATCGACGCTGCCCTCGCGAAGTATTTCGGCATAAGCAGGACGGCCTTTGAACGCAAAGGTCTTATTCGCATGCGTGGTCGATTCGGTAAGGGTTCCTTCAAAATTGACCATCGTCAAATCGTCGTCAAAAAATTCGGTGATGCCGGAGAAAAAATAAGAAGGACCTTGGCGGTCATACATTTCATCGAACGATCCGCTGTAGGAAAAATCATGCCCACGGCCAAGCGTACAGTCGCCGCCAAAGGTGAGCGCGAGCGTGACCGAATCATAACCGGGCGCGCTGCGCCAGTCCGCCGCTACCTCGGTAACGCGCAGGGAGGACTGCATTCTTGCAATCGATAAGATTGCCTGCTCAATCGTATAGGTGTCCCGCGGGGAAAAATGACCGTTCGCTCCGCTCATGATCGCCTGCCCGTTCGTATCGGTCCGGCCGGAAATGAATTTGATGGATTCTACCGCCCAACGGGGAAATTCGTAGTTGTCAGAAAATTGCTGCGGCTGTAGATTCGCTTCGGTGATATCGAGCACGCTCATACAGCGTTGCATCATTGCCGCCGCTTCCGCGCGCGAGACATGGTCGTCTGGCCGAAATAGGCCGTTTTCACCTTTTACAATCCCCATGCGGGCCGCCAGCTCAATATAAATGCTGCGCGTATCGCCAAAACTACCCGATAAGACCTGCGGCAAGCCGCCCGCAAAGGGATCGGAGAAAGGAAGCTGCGTATCTCCATCGCTTTCGGTTTGCTCCACATCTGTCTCCGCCGTTTCGGCGGCAGGGTAGGAAAGGGTGCCGTCACCCTCTGCGGCCGGCTCGGATGAAACCGGCTGCTCCCAGACGATGCTGTAACGCTCGGCGAGCTCGGGGATGGAGAACTGCTGTTCAAACGAAATAAGATCGACCATTAACCGCGCAAGCTGAGCGCGTGTGATGGGCTGGGTGTAGTCGTTTCCAAGGTCAAAATCCGGTGCGACCGCACCGTTATCATAAGCTGTTTGTACGCCGGCGGCGGCCCACGGGCTCATGACAGGCGGGGTATCGTCCCATGCGTACGCTGTGGCGTGCGTCATGATTCCGACGGTCAACACTGCCGCTAAGAGATATGCGCCTATCCGTTTCATGATCGCCATTTTAAGCTCCATCCTTATCCTCATTATCTGTACTTTAAAGGTACCATAAAAAGCGGGCTGCCGCAAGCGCGTTGACCATACAGGCAAACAAAAAGCCGACAAAGATTGGCTCTTTGCCGGCTTTTGTTTCGGTCAGCGCAGGAAGCCAAACGACCGCACGATCGGCGGCTCCTTAGCGTTGCCCTTGCAGATGGAGAAAAAGCAAATGATTCGCACTACGCCCAGCACCACATAGCAGATCGCGCAGGCGATGGGCACAAGGACGGTCCAGAAAAAGATCAGCCCGATCAAGAGCAGCAGAATATCCAGCACCGTAAATTTAAGCGACTGCCGCACATGGAACGCCGCATAGGGAGAGGTGTGGCTGCCCAGCAGCGCGATGATTACGCCGAGCGTACCCATGAGGTAGCAAAGCATCGCCACAACCTTGTTTTCGGAAATATCCTTTGCGGTAAACTCCGCCGTATGATCAAACGGGTTGTAAACAGCTTGCGGCGCAGCATATTGCGGCGGCGTATGATGAGGAGGGGCCGCGCCCCCGCCCGACTGCTCTTGCGCTGCGAATGCAGCGCCGCATTTGGTGCAGAACGCAGCCTGATCCTCTTCTTGCGCGCCGCATATGGGACAAGTTTTCATATGGTATTCCCCCTAAGATAATGTAGTCTATTGCAAAGCGGAAGCGCTGAGCGGCCCGCGTATTGCACTTATTTTTTGGTCATAAAATCATATACCGTTTGGGAAAGCGTGACGATATGGGAACGCGCCGACGCCGTATCGGAAAGATCGCCGGACATGACGCAGAGAATGTAAGCGCCGTTCTCGGTCCAGACGATCGCCGCGTCGTTCTCCACATCCGTCAGTTCGCCGGTCTTGTTAGCGGTGCTTATGTCCTCTGGCACGCCGGCAGGGATTTTCTCGGTGCGCTGTTGCCGGCGAAGCGCATCCAGCAGTTCCGCCGCTCCAGCCGCCTCGCCATCTAAAATTCGGTTGAGTATGGCGCAGCAGTCTTTTGCGGAGGTAGAATTATCATCATTCGCATCAAAATCGAGCATCAGCCGGCCCATATGCGTGTCGGCGAAGCCGTTTGCCTGACAATAGGCGTTGACGCAAGCCATACCGGCGGCCGCGTCGCCGCTGCCGAGCCGGTGCACAAGGGCGTTTGTCGCGTCGTTATCGCTGACGGACAGCATATCGAGCAGCAGCGCTGCTGTTTCGCCCGTATAGCTTTGCTGACCGTCGACCAACGCCCGGTTTTCCTGCACGGCGCAGGCGACAAACAGCTTAATGAGGCTGGCCGATTCCATGGGGTGAGCAGACAAAGACACCTCCTGCTCTGTTTCCGTATCCCAAAGATAGATTGACCAGCTTCCATCGTCCTGCGCATACGCTTGCAGCAGTGCATCGAGCTGTTCGGCAAGCGCGTCAAAACGATTATCAGCTGGGGGAGAAGCAGGCGGACGGGAAGGCTCTGCGGCCTGTGCCGGCGCCTCTTCCGGCGGTTCGACAGCCATCTTGTGCGGGACCGGCGTTTTGCCGCAGCCGCCTAGCAGCAACAGAGCACAGAACCCGGCTGTCAGCTTTTTTGCCATGCTGGCGTTACTTTTCTTCATAGTATTGATCGATCCCATCCGCAATGCCCTGCGCCATGATGCGCCGGAAAGCGTCATCCGCCATTTGCAGGTCGTCACTTTCATTGGTCATAAAACCCATTTCCAGAATGATCACAGGGATTTTGCTCCAATTCATGCCGGTCATGGTGTCATTAAATTGGATGCCGCGATCTGAAAACCCGGAGGCGGCGCAGTAAGCCGATAAAACGCATTGCCCCAACCGCTGGCTGTCGCCCGCGAGCGCGCCCACATAAGCGTTTTCACCAGAGGGGACTAGCGCGAGCGCGCCATGCACGCCTGAGTCCTCGCTGCCGTTTGCATGAATGCGCAGGTAGATGTCCGCACCGGCTTCATTTGCCAGCTGCGCCCGCTCCGCGTTGCTGATGGCGGTCTGGTTGTCCTCGCGCGTCAGCACAACATCGTAGCCGCGTGTATTCAGTTCGTCCCGCAGCAGCAGGGAGACCGCCAGATTGAGTTCATACTCCGGCACGCCGGAATAGGAACCGGACGTGCCCGTGGTCGCCTTGGCCTTCCTCACATCCGAGCCGGGCGCGTTCGGCTCAGGAGCGCTCATGTCCACATCCCACGCCTGATGCCCCGGATCGATTGCGATCAGGATTTCTTGATCGACGGCTTGCGGCTCCGCCGCATTGGAAGCCGACTGATCTGTTTCCACGGGCGGCTCCAAATCGTCGATCACTCGCACGGGTTCATCCGGGTCCAATGCGGCGGATTTCAAGCTTTGCTGCCGCGGAACGCCGCAAGCGCTTAAAAGCAGCAGGAGCAATAGTCCCGCGCCATATCGTATCTTCATCCCTATGCATCCAGCTTGTAGCCGTTCGGCGCGATGCCGAACTCTACCTTCGCGAGAAAATCGGCGTTTTTGCGCTCAATCTCTGAAAGCGAGCTTTCAGAGAAGTCGCTCGCGGAAACGGTGCCGTGGTACCATGTCTTTCCGTCAAAATAGGTTTGCAGCTCGCTTGACAGGAAACGGCGGCCATGCCGCGCAAAGATCTCGTTTTTTGCGTAATTGATCTCCTGAAGAGACAGATCCGCTACATCGGCATCTGTCAGCAAGCGCTTATCCGAGTCAGGCAGGATATAGGTCTCCGCCTCGTCCGGTTCCAAAGTCAAGGCATTGCCGTCGCGGTCGAGCACTTCCTCCGCCATGAGGTACAGCTTGCTGCCTTTCAAGGAAAGCGTGGAACGGACGACCACGTATTCGTCCTCCGGGATTTGCGCCCAGATACCTTCTTCCACGCCGTTGTTCGCGAGATAAGCGGAGGAGACCGCTTCCAAAAGCACCCGCTCGCCCTTTTCGTCATCCATCAAGATGGAGATCGGAATATCCCATTTCAAGAACGGCGAGCCGTCAGCCGAGGTGCTGACCTTGCCGATCAGATCGCACACACCGTCGGCAACCAGATCGGCGGATACTTTTTCTTTCTCCTTGGGAACTTCTATAGGCATGTCGTCGGGCACAAAATCGCTGGCGGCGGGCGGAATACCGCGATCCGCGAACGGAGACGGCGTACCGACCAGCGCATGGCGGATCGCCAAGCCTATACCGATACACAACAGCAGAGCGATCGCCAAAAACACCAGCGCTACGATATGTCCCTTGCCCTTGGGCTGCTGCGCCTGTGCGCCGCCTTCCGGCAGGGGCTGTTCCGTTCCGGACGGCGTGTGCGCAACACCCTGCATGCCGTGTCCGCAGGACGGGCAGAACCGGGCGCCGGCCTTCATGGGCGAACCGCAGGCGGGACAAAATTGCTGCTCCTTCTTGGGCTGTTCTTCCTTGGGCGGCTCCGCCGCCTGCTGCCGCGCGCCGCAGAATGGGCAAAAGGCAGCGTCATCCTTAATTTCCGCTTGACATTTTGAACATTTCATATAGCGTTCCCCCTCAATAACAGATGCGCAGGATGACCGTATCACAGCCGCATATGTGCACCGGTATCCTTTTTAATAACAGCTTACCATGTAAAAGAAGGCAATGCAACTTTTTTAAATTATCTATAAAGCCGCATGCTATCCGACCGAAAAACAGAAAAAGGGCGGGAACTAACAAAGGTTAATTCCCGCTCTACTCTTTTGTGTGGAGGAAACTCCGCACGTGTCAATTCTGAGGAATGTAAAAATCAACGCCGTATTTTTCAGACAACTCGCGAAACTCCTTTAAAACAGGTTCAGACAGCTCGATCCCTTCGGCAAGATTTTTTTGTGCGGCCGCAAATTCGATTTCGCCGGGAATTAGCACACCTCTGAAGTCTTCGGCTGGGGGACAGCGCTTGATACTGTCAAAAAGCTCGTCTACGCTTTGTTGAAACGCATGGAGCGGAAGAAATTTACCGATATCGATCACGCACATACAGTAGCCGATGTTGGAGGGCTCCGCCAGATTTTCAAATACGCGAGGGATATGCTGGCTGTCGTTCGCGCCTGCGAGGCAGTGACACAGCACATCGATAATCAACGCGAGCGCATACCCCTTCGGGCCGCCGAAGGGCAGTAACGTGCCAACGTTTGCGGCGACCGGATCGGTTGTCTTACGCCCCTCTGCATCAAGCGCCCAATGATCAGGGATGGAGCGGCCTTCTTTAATCGCCAGCGCGATTTTTCCCTTGGCGACAACACTGGTCGCCATATCGCAGACCAGCATGGGATGCTGGCCCGCCGGAATGGCAATGGAAATGGGATTGGTGCCCAGTAACGGCTTGGCGCCGCCAAACGGTGCAACCAGCTTGGGTGAATTGCAGACCTCAAACGCGATCATGCCTTGCTCCGCGGCGTGCATGACGTAGTAGCCGCCAATACCGTGGTGCGAGGCGTTTTTAACTGCGGCAAAGGCAACGCCGGTTTCCCGTGCGGTCTGTATGCAGGCCTCCATGGTTTTCCATGCCACCGTGCTGCCCATTCCATTGCAGCCATCTACCGCAAGTGTCGAAGGCGCGGTACGTACGATCGAAGGTTCCGCCTGTATATCGGAAACGCCATGCTCGACGCGCGACAGATAGCCGCGAAACTTGGTGATGCCGTGCGAGCGAATGTTTCGCAGATCGGCGGCGATCATACCATCAATAAATATTTCCGCGTTTTGCTGCGTCATACCGGCTTTGATCGATACGGCGATACCAAATCGGCGGATGGAATCAACAGGGTATTTCATGTGTAAAAGCTCCTTTTCTTATCGTTTCCGTTGGGCGGCGCCCGGAATGCCGAGAGATTCGCGATATTTGGCGACGGTACGCCGCGCCAGCGTTATCCCTTCGTGTTGCAGGCGCTCCATGAGTGCCTGATCACTGAGAGGAGCGCGTTTGTCCTCGGAAGCGATCAGGTCTTGCAGCACCTGCAGCGCCTGCGCTTGACTCGTTTCTTTAACGGCAGGCAGCGCTGTCGTAAATAAGTGACGCAGCAGTATGGTTTTGCGCGGCGTTTGAATGTATTTATCACGCACGGCACGGCTGATCGTCGATTCGCTGATATCCATTTCTTCCGCCAGCCCGCGAAACGAAAGTGGGCGGAGCGGATCATCCGCCAGCAGATATGCGCTTTGATGCCGCACCACGTGAAGCACAAGCGCAGTCAGTGTGGCGCGCCGTTTTTCAATGCTGGACAAAACAAGCTGGGCCCGCGCCAAGCGTTCCGTATAGTAGGCCTGAATTTCGGGACGGCCGTCCGCGCGCAGCAGGCGATCGTATAGAGCGGAGATCCCGACGGTTCCCATCCACCGGTCATTGATCTGCACCGACCAATGACCGTTTGTGTATTCGCAGATCAAGTCCGGCGTGACGAACCGGGTTTCCATATAGTCAAACGCGGCGGCGGGATGCGGATCTAATTGGCGGATCGCCTGTAGGCAGCGGTGCTGGACCAGCTTGGAGATTCCCGTGCGAAGTGTGATTTTGTGAAACCGCCCAGCGGCCAAATCCTCAAGACAGGTGTGAAGCAAGGTATGATAGGATTCGTTTTGCTGTCCGAGACGGACCAACTGCAAATAAAGACAGTCTCCCAGATCGCGCGCGCCGACGCCCGGCGGATCGAGCGACTGTAAACGGGCGACGCATTGCTTTGCAAGCGCGGGCGTTATCCGCAAAAGCGCCGCCGCTTCCTGCGCAGATAGATCAAGAAAGCCCTGATCATCAAGCGAATCGATAAGAAACTGCATGCAGCGCCATTCCTGTGCGTTCATCGTGCGTTCATTGAGTTGACGGAGCAGATGCTCGCGCAGAGAGGCGTGTTCGGGCGCAGGAATATCCCGGTAGCTCGCTTCGCCGGAGTAGGGATGGAAATCTGTCGGCAGGATTGATGTTGTTTCGGTGTATTCTGGCGGCTCCAGCAGAGGGTTTGTCTTCTATCTCTTGCTGAACAAACCGCTCCAGTTCGTCACAATTCATAGAGAGAACCTGAAGAGATTGTATTTGCGCGTAGGAGAGAACCTGCCGTTGCGATAGGTCTTGCTTAGCGTTCAGCTCCATGCATGTCCTCCCATTCCGTAACTATTTTGCTTTTTTTCGCTGCACAGCGCGAAGCGCGGCTTGGCAAAGCGCTTCTATGCCCAAGCCATATTTATCGATGAGCTCCTCGGGCCGGCCGGATTCGCCAAAACTGTCCCGAATACCGATTCGCTCAACCGGTACGCAGCGGCCTTCCGATAACGCTTCGCACACCGCGCTGCCGAGCCCGCCGGTCAGCTGATGCTCCTCACAAGTGACTACTGCGCCGGTTTGCAGCGCGTGACGCAGCACGTCCTCGCGGTCGAGCGGCTTGACGGTATGCACGTCGACAACGCGGGCTGATACGCCATGGGCCGATAGCCGTTCGGCTGCCTGCATGGCTTGGTGCACTAGAAACCCATTGGCAAGAAAGACCACATCCGTGCCCCTGCGTACCAGCCGGTTCTTACCCAAAACAAAGGGGGTGTCTTCTTCTGTTACCACGGGAACCGCCTCGCGGCCAAAGCGGATGTAGCAGGGCCCGGGCGTATGATATAGAGCATGCGTCGCTTTACAGGTTTGCAGCGCGTCGCAGGGCACGACAACCGTCATGCCGGGCAGCACCCGCATCAATGCGATATCCTCCAGCGCCTGATGCGTTGCGCCGTCCGGGCCAACGGAGATGCCGCCGTGCGCGCCCGCAAGTTTTACATTTAAATGATTGTAGCAGATCGTATTGCGAATCTGATCCCATGCCCGTCCGGTGAGAAAAACGCCGTAAGTGGAGGCAAAGGGAATAAGTCCGGCGAGCGCCATACCAGCCGCCGCGCCAACCATGTCCTGCTCCGAGATTCCGCAATCGAGAAAGTGTGTGGGGAATTGGTTTTTCACCCATTCCGTGCGCGTGGATTTGGCTACGTCCGCATCCAGCACCATGATATCGTCGTGAGCATCGCAAAGCTCCAGCAACGCCTTGCCATAGCCGTCCCGCATCGGCGTATCCTTCATGACTGCACCCCCAGTTCCGCCATTGCCTGCGCATACTCTTCATCATTCGGCGCCGTGCCGTGCCATTTCGCGCTGTTTTCCATGTAAGAAACCCCCATGCCCTTGGTGCACCGGGCGAAAATCACGGTGGGCTTGCCTTTGCAGACGCGCGCCGCCTGATAGGCCGCATAGATTTCCCTAATATGGTGTCCGTTCACTTCTATCGTATTCCAGTGAAAGGCCTGCCACTTTTCACGCAGCGGGTAAACATCCTTGATGTCGCTAACCTTGCCGTCAAGCTGCACGTTGTTACAGTCCACGATCGCGAGCACATTGTCAAGCCCATGTTGCGGGGCGAACATCGCGGCTTCCCACACTTGCCCTTCCTGTAGCTCGCCGTCGCCCAAAAGGCAGCAAACGCGCGCATCCGATCCGCGGCGTTTAAGCGCAAAGGCGATGCCGTTTGCTATCGATAATCCCTGACCAAGCGAGCCGGAGGAGCAGTCGAGACCGGGGACCGTCCCCTTTTTGGGGTGCCCCTGCAGGCGGGAGCCAAATTTTCGCAGGGTCAAAAGCTCATCAGGAGGGAAAAAGCCCCTTCGAGCCAGTACGCTGTAAAGAACCGGCGCGGTGTGTCCCTTGGATAGAATAAACCGATCCCGATCATGCCAAGTCGGATTTGCCGGATCACATCGAAACTGATCGGTAAAATACAGTGTCGCAAGCAGATCTGCGGAGGAAAGCGAGCCGCCCGGATGACCTGACCCGGCCGTATGGATCATGGTCACGATATCGCGGCGGATTTGCCGGGCGGTTTCCTGAATGTATTTTTCGTTTAACATAGCGCCTCCTTATTCTCCAAATTTTCCGATGGCGTTACGGCGTAAGGTCATTTCGGCACGCCACCCCATAAGCTCTTCTGCGGTCACTCGGCATCCGCTTGCCAACGCTTTGCGGCAAGGCGACAGCAGAGCGTTTTCCGCGTCGATGGCCTGCCGACAAGCGACGGCCAGATCGGGTGCGATTTCGTGCGGGATAACGATCGCACCGTGGCAGTCCGCATGGATCAAGTCGCCGGGGCGCACCGCCATACCGCAGATTTCGACCGTGCTGCCCGCCTCGACCATATGGACGTGCGCGTGGGAGATCAGCACCTCGGTGGAAAAGAGGTAAAAACCGACCTTTTCCACCTCCTTGATATCTCGCACGCCACCGGATGTGAGGGCGCCGATGCACCCAAGCGCCCGATGCACGGTGGCTTGCACGTCGCCCCAAAAGGAGCCGACCGGCTGCTCATCCAAATCCTGAATGACCGCGATCTGCGGCAGTGCAAAGCCTTCGTACTGTTGGTAATACGCCTTCATCACTTCATTGTGCTTCGGCTCGGCTGGATTACGTGCGGAAATCATGCCCGTTCGGGCATAACCCACCATCGGCTTATCCTCCATGCCGACGCGAAGCCGCAGTGACGGATTGGTAAAACCCTCGGTTTTGGCTCTGACGCCAAAGCCTTCGATCGCATTACAGACTGTCGGCGTATCGAATTCTTGCAGCGCTTGCAGCTGCGTTGCCGTTAAAACTTCCATGAGAGAGCAACCTCCTGATCAATAGGCCTTGCCAAGGGTATCGAGCATTTGATGCGTGTTCTGAAGAACCGCGCGCCCGCCATTGACAATGTAGTTAAAATCGAAATTCATACATAGCCAATCAGCTCCACGGTCAAGCCAGTCTTTGACAAAATTTTCGCTGTATGCGCCGGAAACGCCATAGGGCTTGCCGGTCTTGCGCAATATTTCACCGATCTTATCAAATTCCGCCCGCGCTTCGGGCGAAGCCGCCGTATAGCGGTTTAACGGCGTGTTCATGCTCATGGCGTAATCGTTTGGCCCGATGACAAAACCCGATATGCCGGGCAGCGCGGCGATCGCTTCCAGATCCGGCACAACACTTACATGTTCGATCTGCACGATGGTCCAAACATGCTTATCCTCGTTAGCGGTGTACTCCGCCTTGTCCCACATGGAATAGTTGACCGCGCGGCGCGTGCCCATGCCGCGCACCCCAAAAGGCGGGTAATGCGTGGCGGCGGCGGCCTGTTTAGCCTCTTCAAGCGACCGGACCATGGGAACGATGATGCCGTCCGCGCCCATGTCCAGCACGCTTTTGATAAATACATGATCGTTCCACGGTACACGAACGATGCCGGCGACGCCTGCCGCGCGGCAGGCAAGCAAATGGTTTTGTATGTCCTTCTTGTCAATCGCGGAATGCTCCGCGTCGATCCAAATAAAATCAAAGCCGCAACCGGCCAGCGCTTCGGTTAAAAAGGGGCTGTCAAATCCAACGTGGGAACCGATCGGTACCTTTCCGGCGTTCAGCTTATCAGAAATTTTTTGTAAATTATACATTGGTTATTTCCTCCCATTTTCAAGTTTTCCGTATACGTCCCGTTCGAGCACGCAATCGTCGTGCCCCGGCAGCACAAAATCCGCTGCTTTTTTTGCCTTTTCGTGGCTTTCGTACCACAATCCAAGGTCGGTATGGTTGCCCGAGGGCAGTCCCTCCGTAAAATTTTCGAGAAGGGGATAGTGATCGCTCGACAGCAGGTAGCGACCTTCTTCGGTATCCACCAGCAAGCCGTGCAGCGCGGGACTGTGCCCCCCAAGCGTCAAAATTTTCAGCCCATCCGCGAGCAGATAGTCGCCGTCCAGCATCACAAAGCTTTCATAGCCGTTTAGCCACTGGGGCATTCCATTGCCCCTCCTTATATTGCAGTTCGTATAGTCGCAGGGCAAGGGGTTGAGCGAATATGCAACTTCTTTCGCCTGCACATAGATCGGGCAATGTGGGAACAGCTCCAAATTGTAGGAATGATCCCAATGCAGGTGGGACAGCACCACGCAGTCGATATCGTCCGGTGTCAATCCCTTGGAAGCGAGCGCTTGTGTCAGTGAGATGTGATCGGTAATCTGGCGGTGGTTTTTCGCAGGCGCGAGCTCGGGACTGACCGGGCCGCAATCGAATAAAACCGTCTTTCCTCCGCCTTGTACCAAAAAGACGAATAATGGACAGTTCAGGCCCACACCGTAATCCTTTTTGTATGTAAAAACGGATTTTTCATGTGCGACAAAACGGCCCAGCATAATAGGCGTGATCGTGTAGTTCACGGTTATCTTCCTTTCTCAGCAGCGCGTCAAAGCAGCGCCAGCGACATCCATGGGACAAAGGTGATCGCCAACGTGACCAATATCAGCACAAGTAAAAACGGCAAAATATCTTTTAGTATGGCTGTAAACGGGATCTCCGCGATCTGACAGGATAAAAAGATGTTGATACCAACCGGCGGGGTGCACAAGCCGACCGCCAAATTGACGACCATAATGATACCGAAATGAATGATGTTGATGCCAAAGCCCAGAGCCACCGGGCAGAGCAGGGGCGCCAAAATGGTAATGGCCGGAGCAACATCCATAAACATGCCGACAATGAAAAGCAGTAGGTTCACCAGCAGCAGAAAGACGATCTTATTGTGTGCGATGGAAGTGATGGCCGCCGCGACCTGCGACGGAACGTTCAACCTGCCCAGTACCCATGCAAACACGCAGGCGCAGGCAATCAGGAATAAGATGGTCGCCGTGGTGATCGCCGCGTCGGCAAACTGCTTTATCACTTTTTTCCACGTCAGTTCATGATAAACGAATTTGCCCAAAACAAAGGCGTAAATAACCGCGATGGCCGCCGATTCCGTCGGCGTACACACCCCGGCGTAAATCGTGCCTAAAACCAATACCGGCATGAGAATAGCAAGAAACGCGTCCTTAAAAGCGATCGCGCGCTGTTTCCAAGTGGATTTTTCCGACCCTACATAGCCGCGCTTTTTGCAAACGAAATAGGATAACGTGCATAGGCAAATAGCCATAAAAATACCCGGAATAAAACCGGCCTTGAACATATCGCTGATCGAGGTCTCGGTCGAGACGGCAAAAACCACCATGGCGATACTTGGCGGGATGATAATGCCCATTTGCCCCGAACAGCACTGTACCGCGGCGGCAAACCGTCTGTCGTAGCCCTTGCTGATCATGGCGGGGATCATGATCATCCCGATCGCCGTGACCGTGGCCGCGCTGGATCCTGAAATCGCCGCGAAAAAGGCCGAGGTCACGATCACCACCATCGCCAGCCCGCCCGTACGGTGTCCCAAGCAGGCATCGGCAAAGCGGATCAGCTTTTTGGATATACCGCCGGATTCCATTAAAACACCGGCGACAATGAAAAACGGGACCGCCATGAGAGGGAAGGAATCCGCCCCTGTAAACATGCGCTGCGCGACAACGGTCAACGGAATGGTTGTCGCGCCCATCAAGTACGTCAGCGACGAGGAAACCAGCGATACGGCGATAGGCGTGCCAAGTATGATCAGCGCAAGAAATAAAATAAATAATATGGCAACCATTACTCCGCCACCTCCCCGCGCTGTATTTTCTGTTCCCGTTCAGACAAGAATTTTTCAATGGTCAGGGCAAGAGAATTCATCATCATTAAGAGGCCGCTTACCGGTATGGCCACATACACATAGGCCATTCTCACATGCAGTCCTGGCGAACGCTGGTTCAACGCCATGCGGGTAAACTCAAATCCGGCGATCGTTATGACCAAAAAGGTGAAAATAAGCACCGCGTTCATGAGAAGAAAATACCACTTTTGCGCCTTTTGCGGCAAAATTGTTTCCACGAATTCCACCCGCATGAGCTTGTTGTACCGAACGGCATAGGCCGCGCCGAAAAATACGATATAAATCATCAAATACCGCGTCAATTCTTCCGACCACGGCAGCGCCGCATGCAAGATAAACCGGAAAACGACCTGAATGATGATAATGGCAGACATGATCATTAGAAACACGCCTAGAATTGCTTTGATCGCGCCGTTGATCGTGTCCACAGCCTTCAGCAATTTCCGCGTCATCCTAAGTCCTCCTTTCCATACCGCGCGGCCTCATGCATTTTCCAACGCCTTAATTCTGTCAATGATCTCCTTGTAATCAGCACCCAGCTCATCGTAAACCACTTGCGTCGCCTCTACAAAGGATTGCCGGTCGATATCCTCGGCACGCGTCACTTGAATGCCGTTTTCTTCTAGGATCTTGATCATATCCTCATCTGCGTTCGTCACATAATCGCGCTGATAGTCGCGGGCGGTCTCGGCGCATTCCTGCAAAAGCGTGCGCGTATTTTCTGGCAGCGCCTGAAAGGCGGCGTCATTCATCGCTAAAATAGAGGGCGCGTATAAATGGCTGGTCATGGATACATAAGGCTGAACCTCATAATACTTGGCCGGTACGATCCAGGTCAGCGTCCCTTCCATGGCGTCTACAACGCCCTGCTGCAAAGAAGTATAAAGCTCGGGCGCGCCGATCGGAGTGGGATCTGCGCCGAGCGCGGAAAACAACGCCATATGGATCTTGTTTTCCGCCGTGCGGATCTTGATTCCCTTTAGGTCGGCGGCCTTTGTGACCGGCCGCTTGCTGTTCATGATCTGACGCGCGCCGTTGGATGGCCAAACCAAAACGTTGATGCCCGATGCGGCGATTACCTTTTGACGCATCTCTTGGCCGATATCGCCGTCAAAAACACGCGCCGCATGAGCCTCGTCCTTAAATAAGAAGGGAAAGTCAAAGGCGAACACATCGGATACGAAATTCCCCAGCACATTGGAGGAGCTTAACGCCATATCGATCGTGCCTAGCTGTACGCCCTCCACCAGATCGCGTTCGCCGCCCAGTTCGCCGCCGGGGTGAATCTCTATCGTAACCTGACCGTGACTTTTTTCCTCCACATCGTTCTTGAACTTTTCCGCAAAGCGCTGCAAAAGGTTTACATCGCTTGCCGCGCCTACATGACCCAGCACAAAGTTTACCGGTTCATATTCCGCGCCGTTTGCACTTTGGGCGGCGTCGGCGGTCTGCGCTTCATGCTGCCGGTCGCTAGCCGTATCGCCGCCGCTATCACAAGCGGTGAGCGAAAGCAACGTCATCCCCAGCGTCAATGCCGCTGCAAGCAGTCTTTTGATATGTTTCATGTGTGCAGTCTCCTTTTTGACCTATGTGTCGTTCTGTACGAAACACGCCGTCTTTTGCTGTCTTGTCTTTTATCAGCCGCCCACCGCTGCGGGAAGAAAGGTGATCAGCTCGGGGATATAAGCGCAAAGGATACAAACGATGATACAGCATATAATCATCGGCAAAGCGCCTCTGGTTGCCTGTTCAAAGGAAACGCCCGCGGTGGAAGAAATGGTGAATAAGTTTAAACCAAACGGCGGCGTAATCAGACCGCAGATCATAATGATGCACATGAGTACGCCGAGATGCAGTTCGCTCAGCCCAAACTCAACGCCAATCGGCACAAGGATCGGCGCAAGGATCAGCAGTGCAGGCGCGGTATCCATCAGCGCGCCGGCAATCAGGAAGATGATGATGACGACCGCGAGGTAAACGTATGCGTTGCCGAGCAGTGGAACCACCGTCTCCGTCAGCTTGGCGGGGATGCGCTCCTTGGTAAGCAGGAACGCGAAGGCGTTGGAGATCGCCACGATCAGCAGGATCACGCCTGTGGTGGCGGCGGTACGCTTCATGGCCTGAAAATAGCGCTGAATAGAAAACCGTTTATAAGCGATCATCAGCGCGCTGCTGTATACAATAGCCACAGCCGCGGCCTCTGTTGGGGTGAACAGGCCGGAATAGATCCCGCCCAGAATAATGACCGGCAGCAGCAGCACGCCTAAACTATGCCAAGTGGCCTTCAAAATATCAACAACGGTGTATTTGGTCATATTGCGGGGGAGCTTATGCTTGATGGCATACCAAGTATTAAAGATAAGGAACGAAGCCGCGATCAATAGCCCCGGAATGACGCCGCCAAGGAACATATCGGAAATAGACACGCCCATGGCGGAGCCATATATGATCATCGGCACGCTTGGCGGAATAACAGGGCCGAGCACGCCGCCGGATGCGATGATGCCGGAAGCTGTTTCCTCGGAATATTCCGCTCTGCGCATTAAGGGATACATGATCGCGCCGACAGCGGCGGTCGTTGCGGCGCCCGAACCGGTCAGCGCAGCAAAGATGGCGCAGGTTATGATAGCGACTGCTCCCATGCTGCCGGGCACGCGGCCGAAAACTTTGTTGACCCAATTAATCAGTCGTTCCGATATGCTGCCGGCCTCCATTAAATATCCGGCAAAAGTGAACATGGGAACCGCAAGAAAGATAAATGAGTCATTGCCGGTTATCATCTTGGCGGGTATGGCTGATAAGTCGCAGGCGCCGGTGAGCAGCGCCAGTCCGCAGCAGGAAAGGCCAATGGCGTAACCGATCGGCACGCACAAGGCTAGAAGAAGAAACAGCAGACCAAATAGAATGGCGGCGGAGGTCATATGCATTTTCCCCCTTCCGTTTCGGCGTTCTGAGCGGCTACGATTTGAACCTCTTCGATTTCCGCGCTGCGTTTATCGTTACCGCATATGATAAGCTGGAGCATATTGTTGATTGTGTTGCCGGTGATAAAAATGCCGCCCAGTACCGCGGAGGAATAGATCACCGGCATGGGAATACGCCAGGAGGTGGAGATGAGCTTGGATACGCCCGCCGTCGCCTGAAAGCCATAGAAGATAAAGATCAGGCCGAAAAGCAGGATGAATGTATAGATGATGAGATCAAGGACGAAACGGCCCTTTTGCGGGAGCGCATCGCGTAAAAGCGTCAAACCGGGGTGCGCGTTGCTCCCCGCGCCCGCGCCCGCTGAAAAAAATGTGAGAAAAATAAAGGAATACCGCGCGATCTCCTCCAGACCCGTCAAGGTAAAATTCGGGATAAAACGTGTCAGGACCATGAGAACGCACGCAACGACGAGGATACCGAGAAAAATACAGGCTATGTGCATGAGTAATGCATTGATCTTTTGCACGCGGCTGTCCAATTTCTTGGCCCATTGCATACACTTCAACTCCTTTTGATGATACCCGGCGCAGCACCGCTGGAGCTGCGCCGGATCAGGATCATGACGTTCCGACTATTTGCCGGCACGATATGTTTCAACGGTGGCAAGGCATTCATCATAAAAAGCTTCGCCGATCTCCGGCTTAAACTGCTCGCGCACGCTGGCTGTTGCCTCCTTAAAGGGGGCAAGGTCGGGGGAGAAGAACGCGATGCCCTTTTCCTCCATCATCTGTGTAAAGGATTCTTCCATTTTGCGCTGATGCGTGCGTTGGTCAAGCGCGGCCTTTGTGGCGGCCTCGGTGATCCAGCCCTGTTCCTCCTCGGTCAGCGCGTCCCACTTGTCCTTATTGATCATCGGCCACGCCATGATTGGGAACGGATTCACACGCGAGCAATAGTCGGAAACCTCGTAAAAACCCATGGTAGCGGAGATCGGCACGCCGACATCCAAGCCCTGAATAACGCCCTGCTGGAACGCGGTGTAGCATTCGCCCCACGCAATCACCGCCGGAATAGCGCCCATCGCTTTATAGGCCGCCTCGTGCACACGGTTGGTCGTTACACGAACCTTCATATCCTTTAGATCCGCGAAGGACTCGACCGCTTTGCCCTTGGTGAATAACGTGCGCCATGACGCGTCCAGAACAGGCGCGATTTGATGCATATTCCAAGTGTCTTCAAAGATAGGCGTGATGGTGCTTAAGAATGTTTCGTCATCCACCAGATGCTGGTACTCATCCTCTGCGTCAAAGAAGTACGGTAAATCCAACACCTGAAGCTGTGGGATGCTGCCGGACACGATATTGTTGGAAATACAGACTGCATCGATCGAGCCGTCGCTGACGCCCTGAAACATTTCTGTTTCGGTGCCGAGCTGGTTGTCCGAAAAAATTTCAAACTGGATCGCTCCGTCACAAATATCCTGTAGGTTCTTGTTGAGCTGTACGCAGAAATAATGATATTGGTCGTCAGGGTCGGCGGGATTGGAGTGACCGATATTGAAAACCTTTGCGGCGGCGGATGGAGCGTTCGGCGCTTGCTCCTTTGGTTCCGTTTGGGAAGGCGGGGGGGCCTTCACGCCGCAGGCCGCAAGAAGAAGCACGCTGCAAGCCAGTGATAACGCACAGACCTTTTTGAATTTCATAGCAATTCTCCTTTTTTTCTTATCCATTGAATCTTTGATATTTATCATCTAGTTGATCGAACAGAATTTCGCCATTGCAAATAGTCATTTTGTTTTCAATAAGCCGGTCGCCGCAAACCGTGTTTCCGTAAAAATCCCAAAAGGTCACGGGGCGCTCGGCAACCTTTAAAACCGCAAGATCGGCGGGTTCGCCGATCGCGAGAAACGGGGTTTGCCGGCCGAACAGCAGCTTTGCGGGAACCTCGGTGCAGCATCTCAGCACCTCGGAAAAGCGCATCCCGAGGTTTAAGTATTCTGACAGCATCATAGTGAACGGATAGCGGGCGGATAAAGAGATCTTCGTGTAATCGGAACTGATAATGTCTGGCAGAAAGCCTTGCTGTATCGCTTTTTGCGCACAGGATAGCGAGAAATTGTTTGTTTTTCCATGCGCCGCGTCGAAGAGGACGCCGCGATCGCGCGCGCGTCGGATGCTGCCGCGCACGCCGCCCGCTTTGTCCAAAATGCCTTCGCCGGTCTCATGGAACATATGGCAGTAAATATCGCCGGGCCGGAGCAAGTCGATGAAGTCGTCTACCGGTACGACCGGGTCGGTAGCATGGGCCGAGACGCGCAGTCCGGTTTGTTCGCCTAGGCGAATCGCTTCCCGCAGCGGCTCGATCCCAAAAGCAGACAAATGCTCCTTGTCGAGCTTTAATTTGATGCCGACGATATCGTTCGGATACCGCCGACACAGTTCGGCGATCCCATCGCGGTTGATGTGCGCCGGGTTCTCATCCTCCACACAGCCCAGCCCAACCTGTCCGCCGGTGCCGATAAACAAATATGCTTTGACATGGACCAAGCTGTGCGCCATGACTGCGCGCCAAAAGAGGGGGAATCCGCCGCAGCCGGTCGAGCCCGCATCGACTACGGTTGTGACACCGTTCGCAAGCGCATAGACATCGGCCGGACAGCTTGCCCAGTCGCCGCCGTGAAAAACATGGCAGTGATAATCGATGAGACCGGCGGATACATAGCAGCCCTCGGCGTCCACGGTCATTTGTGCGTTTTCGGCGGGAATATTGCCGATGGATGCGATCTTTCCAGCGGTTACAGCAAGATCGGCCTTGGTTTCAAAACCGCCGATCGTATCAATCAGGGTGCCGTTTTTCAAAACGAGGTCATACTTCTTGTTTCTTAGTTGATACATCGCGTTCTCCTTTGCGGTTATGCCTATCTCGGATTTTGGGGGATTACGCACGGCCAGGTCGGCGTTTTACCGGAGAGCACCTCATCGATGCCCTGCGCCGCATGCAGGCCCATGCGATCGGTCGTTTCATAGGTCAGCGATGCATTGTGCGGCGTTACCGTGATATTGGGCAGTGTGAAGAGCGGGTTTTCAGGAGAAGGGGGCTCCTGCGCATAGACGTCCAGACCGGCTCCGGCGATTTTCTCGCTTTTTAACGCTTCATACAGATCGGGTTCGTTGATAATCGATCCGCGCGCGGCGTTGATTAAATAGGCGGTGGGTTTCATCAGCGAAAGCAGCTCTTGATTGACAAAGCCGGTGTTTTGTTCGGTGGCGGGCACATGTAAGGAGACAAAATCCGCGACACGGAATACCTCTTCCAGCCGATCGGTATATTCCATCTCCGGCATACGAGCTTCTGACGGTAGAAACGGGTCGTAACCGACGGCTCTCATCCCAAAACCAAAAATACATTTTTTCGCGACCATGGAACCGATCTTGCCGCACCCGATAATGCCGATCGTTTTGCCTTCTACGTCTATCCCCTTTACCGTATTGCGAATATTGTAATCTCCCGAGCGAATTGCCAGATCAAACCGCACCAGCTTTTTGGCGCAGGCAAGCAACAGCATGACCGTATGCTCCGCGACGGCGACCGCATTGGACATGGGTCCGTTTGTGACCCAAAGGTTTTGCTCGGCGGCGGCCTGCAGATCGATCTTGTCAAGCCCGACGCCGTGCTTGCTCAGTACTTTAACGGATGGTATGTTTTCCAGTATCCGTCTGGTGATGGGCTCGTTGCGTACTAGGATGGCGTCGCAGCCTCGGGCATCCGCGATGATGCAGTCCTCACTCAGCCCATGTCCCATTTTGATCTCATATCCCCGGTCGCGCAGGTATTGCTTACCTGCTTCTGAGATGTCGGAGGGGATCAGGACTTGTTGTTTCATTTGCATGTCCTCCTTTGTTTATATATACGCCTGTTTTGCGTTCATCCTGTTAAATAGCATGAACCGTGCCAAGGTTGCAGGGCGCGTCAAAAAATTCTTTTGTGTTCAAGTGAAATCTATAAAATTGTGCAAAATATACATAAAACTCTTGAAAGCAAACCTTTCATATGGTATGGTTGTTGCGGTAAGACGTAACAAACGAAACGCGATATGAAACGCTGTTGCACAGGAAACGCAGTCTGGGGGAGGGATTGGATGATCCGCATTGTATTGATCGCGCCATTTGAAGATTTGAAGAAGGAAGCGGAGCAGGTTTTTGCGGAATGCATGGAAAACGACCGAGCCGAACAGAACGGCGCACGCGCTTATGATCTTTGCGTACTTCTTGCACCGAC
This sequence comes from Agathobaculum sp. NTUH-O15-33, assembly GCF_033193315.1. Lineage (NCBI taxonomy): Bacteria > Bacillati > Bacillota > Clostridia > Eubacteriales > Butyricicoccaceae > Agathobaculum > Agathobaculum sp. NTUH-O15-33. Next base: position 2,076,007 of record NZ_CP136187.1, on the reverse strand, counting down.
GACGGCGCAGGCGCTGTCACTCGATCTGGACGCGGATGTGATCATCGCGCGCGGCGCGACTGCTTTTGACCTTAAGCGCCGTGGGTTTCCGTTGCCGATTGTTGAACTCGTCATATCGGGTGAAGATACGTTAAATGTGCTCTATAATTTAAAGGAGCATTACGGGCAGACGCCCGCCGCCATGATCGGCTCGACAAATATGATTTTGGGGATCGAGCAGACCGCTCAAAAAATCGGCGTCAATGTCACACCTTACTACCTAGAAGAAAATACGGACGAAGAAATATACCGTGTCGTCATGCGTGCCGTTGCAGATGGGAAAAAGGTGATATTGGGCGGCATGCGGGGCTGTACTTACGCGCACAACCTTGGCGTAGAACATATTTTGCTGACTTCCGGCAGAAGCTCGATATGGAACGCCATTACCGCGGCCAAACAGCTTGGCGTAGTCAGCCGTGAAACAAAGGAGCAGAGCCTGTTGCGCTCGGCAATGGTGGACAATGCATTTGAGGGACTAATCGCGCTCGATCAAAACGGCAATATTTTATCGATGAACCATTCTGCGCACAATATATTGGATCTTGCGCCCGGGAATTGGTTCTTGGGCATGCCCATACGGGAGGTGCTGCGATCTCCGCAAATCGCAAAGCTGATCAAACAATCGGGCGACTATATTGACGAGATTGTTGAGTATGCGCAAACCCATCTGTCCGTTAAGAAAATTACGATATATTTGCGGGAAGAAGTGATTGGCTATGTGCTGACCGTTTTGAATGCAAACCAGATTCAGGAGACGGAGGGGAAGCTGCGCGGCAAGATTTATCACAAAGGGCATACGGCAAAATACACGTTTGACAATATCATTGGAGAGAGCGCGCCGATCCGCGAATGCATCCGGCGTGCAAACGCTTATGCACAAACCAATTCCAGCATTGTTATCTTTGGAGAGAGCGGCACGGGCAAAGAACTGTTCAGCCAATCAATTCACAATGCCAGCGGGCGGCGGGGCCAGCCGTTTGTCGCTATCAACTGCGCGGCAATTCCGGAGAATTTGCTGGAAAGCGAGCTGTTTGGTTATGCCGGCGGTGCGTTCACCGGCGCCAGTAAGGAGGGGAAACCCGGTCTGTTTGAACTGGCGCATAACGGAACGATTTTTTTAGATGAAATATCAGAAATGCCTCTGGCGTTACAAAGCCGCTTGCTTCGCGTGATTCAGGAAAGGGAGATCATGCGCATCGGCCATGATAAAGTGATCCCGATCGATGTACGCATCATTGCCGCTAGCAACCGAAATCTATACGAGCAGGTGCAAAAGGGATTGTTTCGGGAAGATCTGTTTTACCGTCTGGATGTGCTCGACTTGATGATACCGCCCCTGCGGGAGCGCGGCGGCGATATCACACTGCTGGCGCAGGCGTTTCTGGATGAATTCTGTTTAGGGCAGAGTAGGAAGCCGATCCGGCTTTCTCCTTCAGCCGAGCAGCTATTGGAGCGGCAGCTCTGGCAAGGCAATATCCGTGAGCTGCGCAATTTTTGTGAGCGGTTATGCGTGCTGGGCGGCTCAGCGCATGTGGTGGAAGCCGATATGCTAAAGGACTTTTTATCTAAAGGAAGCGGCTGCCTTGCGCCGATGGCTGAGCCGGAGAAACCGGCAACCGAATTGGAACTGGAAAGGCTGCTTGACGCGCTGGAGGCAGCGAAAGGCAATAAAACAGAGGCGGCCAAAGCGCTGGGCATAAGCCGCGTCACGCTTTGGCGTCAGCTCAAACGGCTGGAGACGGAACAAAGCTGACCGCGTCATGGCGCGTATGCACTGTTTCAGGTGTTTCAACGAAACTGTTGCACGGATAGAAAATCAATTTGGTATTTGGGGTTTGACAGAGCGGATTTTCGGCAATTCGTTGCAATCGTGTCAAAAATTTTGTGCGTTACGCTCCTTTTTTGGCAAATAGGCCGATATGGCAAGCAATATGCTGTATAGCAAATTGTCAACCGGTCTTGAGACTTGAAAGGAGAATCATAGAAATGATGCATTGCAAAACTGGCGTAGTCGGCGCGGGACGTGTCGGCGCGGGTATGGCGACCCTCATGGCGGGACATGGCTGCTGGGTGACGATTATTGGGCTGGATGAAAACGATCTTGTCCGCTGCCGCCGGATATTACAGGACAATTTAGACGAGATGAAACAACAGGGGCTTGCAACAGAAAAAAACTGTGCCGCAATCTGGAAACGTTTCGCCTTTTCTACGGATATGGCGTCGCTGTCGGACTGTGTCTTTGTGCTGGAAGCGGCGTTCGAGGATCTAGCGGTGAAAAAGGAGATATACCGGCAATTAGAAGCGGTCGTTGCGCAGGGAACCCTGATGGCATCCACCACTTCGGCGATCTCAACGGAGCTATTAACAGCGGACATGACCTATCCCGAGCGTTTTGTGGTCACACATCCGTTTCAGCCGGCGCATATGCTGCCGCTTGTGGAACTGGTTGGCGGACCCAAGACAACGCCGGAGATCATGGCGCGCGCGAAAACATTTTTGGAAGCGCTGGATCGTCAAGTGGTCGTGCTCAAAAAAAGCGTACCGGGCTTTATTATCAATCGTTTTGCGCAGGCCCTGTTCCGCGAGGCGCTTTACTTGATCGAGCAGGAAGTCGTATCGGCCGAAGATGTGGACAAGGCGGTCAAATACGCGGTCGGTATGCGATATGCGTCGATCGGACTGCTGGAGTATTTTGACGATGTCGGGTTCCAAATGGAGAGTGATATTGCCCGGTGCGTGTATCCTGATTTATGCGGCGCGCGGGAGGTGCAGCAAATCGTTACAACAGGCCTTGCAACAGGCGGGACCGGGCGTGCGGCGGGACACGGCCTTTATGATTGGGGCGGCAAGGACGACGCCGATTATCTCAGGCGTAAAGCAGCGCCGTATTACGCATGCTTTTGTTGGGAAATGCCTGAAGAATAAGACGGATAAAGGCAAGTAAGGAGCATTGATAATGAAAAAGATAGGGTTTATCGGCGTTGGCGTGATGGGGCGGCATATGGTACGCAATCTGCTGGCCAACGGCTACGAGGTATCGGTTTATTCACGCAGCAAGGATAAGCTCGCCGCATTCCTTGCAGAGACCGGAGCCGATTGGTGCGATACTGCGGCTGCTTGCGCGCGCGGACGCGATGCGGTGATCACCATGGTCGGCTATCCGCAGGATGTGGAGCAGGTTTATTTTGGCGATCACGGCATCCTAGCGGCGGCGAATATCGGCACCTATCTGATCGATATGACGACGACAGACCCGCGGCTGTCCGTGCGCATTGCGCAGCAGGCGGCCGCATGTGGTCTGCATGCGCTGGACGCGCCGGTTTCCGGCGGCGACGCCGGAGCAAAAAATGGTACGCTTTCCATTATGGTCGGCGGTGATGCGGCTGATTTTGAGGTGTGTTTGCCCATTTTGCAGGCCATGGGGAACACCATAATCCTAGAGGGACCGGCGGGCAGCGGGCAGCACACCAAAATGGCCAACCAAATCGCGATCGCGGGCGCGCTCTCCGGTGTATGTGAAGCGCTGCGATATGGCGAGCTGACCGGGCTGAACACGCAAAAAATGCTGGACAGTATCAGTCAAGGCGCTGCTGGAAGCTGGCAAATGAGCAACCAGATGCCCAAAATGATGGCGCACGACAATGCCCCGGGATTTTTTCTGAAGCATTTTATCAAGGACATGCATATTGCGCTGGCGCAAACAACCGTTCCGTTACCCGTTCTGCGCACGGTATGCGAAATGTGCGTGGAGCTTGAAGCGCAGGGCCATGGAGACGAAGGCACACAGGCGCTGATCGAGCACTATCGCCGCGAATAAACGGATCTGAAAGAAAATCGTGACAAAAATAATGGCAGCAACCAGAATAAAAACTGGTTGCTGCCATCTCAGACTGTCAAAAAACAAGTTTTGACAGTCTGTCGATCGAAACAAAGCCCCATTTCGATCGAGCATTCCGGCTTCTGCGCGCGCCTTACAGGCACACTTGAAGTCGGTTTGTATAGCCCGTAGGCCTCTATCCACTGACCGCCGCCGTGCGGCGATTAAATGAGAGCAAACCGAGATACGTGCTCCCGGTTTTTATGAATTTTGCCACTTGCGGCAAAATTCGATTTTATGCGCGCTGCGGCGCGAGGGGTTCTTTGACACGCTGTAATGGCAGCAACCAGAATAAAAACTGGTTGCTGCCATCTTTAATTGGCGCCGCTCTTACAAACAGGGAAAGCCGGACGGTTAATCAATACCGTCCGGCTTTTAGAAAAAATTAAAACCTATCCTTTACCGCATGGAACGCTTCGTCGGCCACTTCCAAGGCAAACTTGATGTCGTCCTCGGTCATTGCACAGTTGATGAACTGATTGTGATAATTGGTAAGGAATACGCCGCGGCGCACATTCTCACCGATCCACGCTCTGTGCAGCTCGCCATCGGGCCCGAATAAATCCCAGCTTTGGGCGGCTGGATCCTGCAGCAAAAAGAGGTAGAACAGGGACGGTTCGGCGCTGACCTCCATGCGGTAGCCATATCTTACTGCCAGCTTTTCAAGGCCATCGGTGTACATTTTACCCAGCTTCAGCAGGCGCTCGGGAGCGTTCATGGCCTTCAGCTTATTGATACAGGCGATGGAAGCGGCCATGGGAACGGCGCTCAGCCAATAGCTGCCGGTGAAATAAACCTTTTCGCAGGCTTCCTTCAGGCTTTCGATGCCCATGAGCGTAGAGATGTTGTAGCCGTTCGCCAGAGATTTGCACATGCAGACAAGGTCGGCGTTGAAACCATAGTACCGGTCGGAACCGGCCATGTCGAGACGGAAACCGCAGCGCACGTCGTCCAGAATAAGGACGATGCCATTCTTCGTGCAAATATCGCGCACGCGGCTCCAATAATCGGCAGCCGGCAGTTCATTTCGCATCAGGGCGGGCTGATAGTACGGGGTGGAGATAAAGCCGGCGATCTGTCCGGGGTTTTCGGCGATGGCCTGCTCCAACTGCTCGACGCTGTTCCAGTCGATATAGATCAGGTCCTCCTGCTCCTTGTTGAACATACCGTCCGCTGCGCCGGGGCTTTGCGCCCAGGGCGCGACACCGTGGTAGCTGTGGTTGATCAGCACGATCTTTTGGCGTCCGGTGGCGGCCTTGGCCACGAGCAGAGCTAGGCTGGTCACGTCGCCGCCGTTTTTTGCGAAAAACGCCCAGTCGGCCGTGTCGATCGTGTTTACCAAAAGCTCCGCCAGCTCGATCATCTTGGTAGAGGGCTGGGATACACAGTCCTCCTTCTTCATCTGCTCCATGGCGGCCTTATTGACATCGGGGTCGTTATAGCCAAGGATATTGGGGCCGTACCCACACATAAAATCAAGGAATTTGTTACCGTCCACATCCCAGAAATAGGTTCCCTCGGCATGGTCGGAAAAAATCGGATAATGCTCCAGCGGCATAAAGGAGGCGACGCCCTGATGTCCGGGGATGCCGCTGGGAATAAACTGCTTTGCCTTCTCCATCATTTTGCTGCTATTGGGATATTGATAGGTCTTCATAATATTTTCCTCCATTTCAGTGTTAAAAGCGTACTGGATGGAGAATGCGGTGCGTGCTTGCCTGCAACAGAAGCTGCTATCATAGTACACAGAAAGGGCGGCGGTGTAAAGCGCATGCGGCAAATGGCGAAAAATTTTTGGTTTTGCCCGGTCCAAACAAAAAGCTTTTCGGACTTGGGGCAAACCTCTTGCGTTTAAAAAGGACAGACTTTATGATGGGCACAGTATCTCCGATGGAATGCTGAATGAGAGATGGAATGCAGTGCTTCCTAATTGATCCTGACAGGCAGAAGCGAAAAAAAACGGGCGGAACGCAACGCCGCCCGTGTAAGGAGGACATTTTATGTCATTCAAGCATTTGTTTTCTCCCGGCAAGATTGGCACGATCACGCTGCGCAACCGTGTGATTATGCCCGCGATGGCCACCTGTATGGCGGAAAAGGATTATACCGTGGGACCGCGCCTGTGCGCATACCATGCGGCCAGAGCCCGGGGCGGCTGCGCCATGAACATTACGGAGTATGTGGCCGTACATGAAACCACCCATATCCCTTGCTCGCCCGCCCTGTATGACGACAGCTTTATCTCCGGCTTCCGCAAGCTGGCGGAGGCGATCCATCAGGAGGGCGGCAGGCTGTGCGTGCAGCTTTGGCACGCCGGCCGCCAGACGATGCCCGGCGAAACAGGCTTTGAAGCCATTGCTCCCAGCGCTATTCCAGTGCCTATTCCGGGGATGGAGGGCATGCCGGTGCCGCGTGAAATGACGGCGGCGGATATTGCCGAAATCGTGAAGAGCTTTGGCGACGCGGCCCGCCGCGCCAAGGAGGCCGGAGCCGACGCAGTGGAGGTGCACGGAGCGCACGGCTACCTGATCGGCCAGTTCACGAGCGCGTGGAGCAACAGGCGGCAGGACGAATACGGCGGCTCCATGGAAAACCGTATGCGTTTCGCCTGCGAGGTCATTCGTGAGGTGCGCCGTCAGGTGGGGGACGATTACCCGGTTCTGTTCCGTATGAGCGCCGAGGAGCGCGTGCCGTCGCCCGACGCGATGACCACCCCGCAGGCGGTGCAGGCGGCCAAGCTGGCCGAGGCGGCGGGCGCGGACGCCATCCATGTCTCGATCGGCAGCTACGGCGACCTGTGGGATATGATTCCGCCCATTCAGCACAAGCCCGGCTTTAACGTGTCCAACGCCGCCGCGGTAAAGGCCGCGGTGTCGGTGCCGGTCATCGCGGTGGGCCGCATCAACGACCCCGCTCTGGCGGAGCACGTGCTGGCGGAGGGGCTGGCGGATTTCGTATCCATGGGCAGAGCCCAGCTGGCCGACCACGATTTTGTGCGCAAGGCGCAGGAGGGGCGCGCGGAGGATATCGTCAAGTGTATCGGCTGCAATCAGGGTTGTATCAGCCGCTACGGCACCTCGCCGAACGGACCCCACCTTACCTGTATGCAAAACCCGCTGTGCGGGCACGAGTTTATGATGCAGCAAACCCCGGCGAAAAAAAGCCTGCGCGTGCTGGTGGCCGGCGGCGGCGTAGCGGGCCTTACGGCGGCCACGATACTGCAAAACCGCGGCCATGCCGTGACGCTATGCGAAGCCCAGCCGGAATGCGGCGGCGAATTCATGCTGGCAAGCGTACCGCCCGGCAAGCAGGAGATCGCTGACGCGGTGCTCAGGCGAGTCCGTCAGGCAAAGGAAGCGGGGGTTGAAATCCGCTGCAACTGCAAGGTGGATGACCAGCTTTTGCGCGAGGAGCGGCCGGACTATGTCGTGATCGCCATAGGCGCAAGCCCGGCGGTGCCGCCGATTCCCGGCGTGGAGCGCGCCGTACTCGCGCGGGACGTGCTCGCGGGCAACGCCAAGACAGGGCGGCGCGTGGTCATTCTGGGCGGCGGTTTGGTCGGCGCAGAGACGGGCGAGTTCCTGACCGCGCTCGGCAAGGACGTCACCATCGTGGAGATGATGGCTCAGATGGTTCCCAAGGCGGATATGTACAAGCAGCATTATGTGGCGGAATATGTGGAAAAGAATCAGATTCCCGTTTGGCTGAACACCGCCTGCCTGTCCATCGCCGAGGGGGCGATCCAAATCCGCGACGGCGAAGGGAATGAGCATACTCTGGAAGCCGACAGTGTGGTGCTCGCGACCGGTTATCGTCCCCAGCATACACTGGCCGCTATTGCGGCCGCGGCGAATATTCCCTATGCTTTGATCGGTGACGCCAAGGAAGCGCGGCTTGCCATTGATGCGATCCACGAAGCGTTCTATCTGGCCAATGAACTGTAATAGCCGGAACAAGCTTCACGGACGTATATGCGGGATGAATAGGAGAGGTGTTCTTATTGAGTACGCTAAGCAAAGCGAAAACCTATGAGAAAGTTAGCTTTTCCCCGACGGCTAAGCTCCCCCTGATCGATAAAATTCTCTATGCGGCAGGGTCCGGTTTGGGAACCAATATCGCTTGGGTGGCCTTTGGCTATTACCTAATGTATTTTTATACCGATGTGCTGGGCATCAGCGCCGTGCTTGCGGGTACCATCATACTCGGCGCGCGATTTTTCGACGCCTTCACCGATGTGCTGATGGGCTGGGCGGTGGACCGCTTCAATTTGCCCTGGGGCAAATACCGCTCTTGGATTATTCTTTCCATCGCGCCGATCACGCTGCTGTTCATTGGTGTTTTCACCGCGATACCCGGCTTCAGTATGACCGCCAAGGTGATATGGTCAGTGGTCACCTATGGCGCGTACGGCTCGATCGGCGCCACCCTGTGCTTGATCCCAATGACGTCCCAGATCACAAACATGACCAAGAACGTGGAGGAACGGGCCACGGTAGCCGGCATCACAACGATCTTTTTAAATGGGGGACAGGTCATCGTATCTTCCATGATGATGCCCATGGTGAACCTGTTTGGCGGCAGCAGCGGCAACATGAAACAGGGCTTCTTCTGGACGTCGGTGGTCATCGCTCTGTTCAGCATGCTGACGCTGCTCGGTGTGGTCGGCGTGACCAAAAAGTATGAGCTCAACGCCGACGGAACGCCCCGCCCGCATCTGGTGAGTACGGAACACGAGCCGGTGGTGCGTCAGGTAAAGAATATTGTCCAAAACAGGCCGGCTGTGGTGCTGGTAATCGGCGTCGCTTTCCAATATATCCTGCAGGCAATCCGCAACGGTTCGCTGATCTATGTCTTTAATTATTACCTGAATCTGCCAGATTTCCAACCCATGGCCATGTTTGTGACCACCGTGGCCATGGTGGTGGGCGCCATGCTGCTCAAGCCTGTTATCCACTTCGTGAAAGACGCCAACCGCGCTTTTCTCATCACCATGGCACTCAGCGTCGTGTTTACCATGCTGTTCTGGTTTATGTGTAAGGGCATGGGACCAAGCGCGGCGGCGGCGTCCATGAAATACGGCGCTCTGTTTTTCGTATTTACAGTCAACGGCTTGCTCACAGGTCTGCACTACTCCTTTGTACTCGTGCTGCTACCCAACGTGGTGGAGTACGGCGCGTGGAAAACGGGGCAGTACCAACCCGGTATGATCTATGCGCTTCATGCCATCTGCCTTACCGTGGGCGGCGCCATTGGCGCGCAGCTTATGGGCGGCCTGCTCGATATGGTGGGCTATGTCCCGAATCAGGCCCAAACGGCTACCGCGTTGTCCGGCCTGCTCATTGTGGCGTTTGTCATACCGGCGGTGTTTACTCTGGCACAGCTGATCGTGCAACTGTTCTTCGGGCTGAGCGACAAACAGGTTAGCAGGTACGCTGAGGAAAATCAAGCCCGCTCATCGGCACGTCAAACGGTAGAGCATGAGTTGAGTCAGGCGGATTAGCGCGTCAACCCCTTGTGTAAAAACCCAAACCCTCATTTTAAATTGATAGAAGGAGCGAATGCAATTATGAAAGTTGGTTGCGTAAAGGAAATTAAGAAGTTGGAGTTCCGCGTTGGGCTGACGCCCGACAACGCCCGGGAATATATTTCCCAAGGCAACGAAGTATACATGCAGGCCGGGGCGGGGGAAGGTAGCGGCTTTACCGATGCGGAGTACAAGGCGGCCGGCGCGCAAATTTTACCGGATGCCAAGGCCGTGTGGGATACCTGCGACATGGTGGTAAAAGTAAAGGAACCGCTGGCCGAGGAGTATCCGATGATGCGTCAGGACCAGATCCTGTATACCTACCTGCATCTGGCCGCGGATAGGCCGCAGACCGATGCGCTGCTGCAGAACGGCGTGAAGTCCATCGCCTATGAGACGATCCGCGACAAGACCGGCGGACTGCCGCTCCTGAAGCCCATGAGCGAAGTGGCCGGGCGGCTTTCAGCGCTGGAAGGCGCCAAGACCCTTGAAAAACCCATGGGCGGCATGGGCCTGCTGCTGTGCGGCGTGCCCGGTGTGGAGCGGGCGAAGGTCGTCATTCTGGGCGGCGGCGTAGTGGGCACCAACGCTGCAAAAATGGCCTTGGGATTGGGCGCTCAGGTGACCATTCTGGACAAAAACTTGAACCGGCTGACCTATCTCGACGATATCTTTGGCGCGCGTTTGCAAACGCTGTACAGCACGGAAGCCGCTATCGAGCGCGAGGTGGCTTCGGCGGATCTTGTGATCGGCGCGGTGCTCATTCCCGGCGCGACCGCGCCCAAGCTCATCAAAAAAGAATACCTGAAAAAGATGAAGCCCGGCAGCGTAATCGTCGACGTGGCGGTGGATCAGGGCGGCTGCGCCGAGACCACCAAGGCGACCTACCATGACGCGCCCACCTTCGTGGTGGACGGCGTGGTGCACTACTGCGTAGCCAACATGCCCGGCGCCGTGGCGCGCACCAGTACGCTGGCGCTGACGAACGCCACGCTGCCCTATGGCCTAATGCTTGCCCGCATGGGCGCGGAGGCGGCGCTCAAGACAGACCCCGGATTTATGCTGGGCCTTAACACCTACAACGGTAAGCTCACCTGTAAAGAAGTGGCCGCAAGCCTCGGCCTTGCTTATACAGACCCCGCCACCCTGTTTTGAAATGCCGTTAGGAAAGGATGATTCGTAATGAGAGAAAAATTACAAACCGTCGCCGAATTAGAAAACAAATGTATCGATATCCGGCGCAATCTGCTGACCTTTATCCACCGTATCGGAATGGGACACCTTGGCGGTGAACTGTCCCTTGTGGAAGTGGCGGTCGCAATGTATTACAAGTACTTAAACTATGATGTGATGGATCCGCACATGGAGGGGCGCGACCGCTTCATCCTGTCCAAGGGCCATTGCTCGGAAACCCTGTTCACGATTTTCTCCGATCTCGGCGCGTATACGCAGGACTACATGGTTAAGCACTTTGAAAGTCTGGACACTTATGAGTTCGGCATGCACTCCAACCGCAAAAAGTGCCCGCAGATCGAGGTCTCGGCGGGTTCTCTTGGTCATGGCCTGCCGATCGCGGTCGGCTATGCACTCGGCGCGCGCTACCGAAAAGAAAACTACCGTGTCATCGTAACGATCGGCGACGGCGAATTCGATGAAGGCACAAACTGGGAAGCCTTGATGGCCGGCGGCCATTACAAGCTGAACAATCTGGTTTGCATTCTTGACAAAAACCAACTTCAGATGACCGGCAATACCCGCGATGTCATGAACATTGACCCGGTCGATGAAAAGGTACGCGCGTTCGGCTGGAATGTCATTGAGATCGAGGACGGTAATGATATCGCGCAGGTTTGCGCGGCATTCGATAAACTGCCGCCGCTCGACTGTTCCAAGGAGGCCAAGCCGACGTTTATCATCTCGAATACGGTCAAGGGTAAGGGCGTTAGCTTTATGGAGGGCAACTATAAGTGGCATGGCGGCGGCATTGGCGACGATGACCTGAAGACTGCCCTTGCAGAGCTCGAAAAGATGAGAAAGGCGTGATGATTTATGGCAATGACGTTTGATTTTGATGCAATGGTCTCGAACGCTCGTGAAGCTTATGGCGAAGAGCTTTACAAGATGGCCAAGGAAGGCAAGGATTTTGTATTTACGTATTCGGATAATATTGCGCCGTCCAGCTCCGCGGGCAAGCTGCTCAAGGAGTTTCCGGAGCGCTGCTTCAACATGGGCATTGCCGAAGCCGATCAGGTGGGCGCGTCCGCCGGACTCGCGCTCGCCGGCTGCACGGTATTTTCCCAAGTGTTCGGTCCATTCCTGCCGCTGCGCGCGACCGATCAGATCCACACGGATATCGCCTACAACGACGTGAATGTCCGTCTGATCGGCACGCACTCGGGCGTGACCGCCGGCGGCGGCCCGACCCATAACGATATCGCGGACCTCGCGCTCTACCGCGCGATCCCGAACCTGACCGTGGTCGTCCCCGCGGACGCCGGCCAGTGCTGCAAGTTTATTCGCGCCTCGATGGATTTTGTAGGCCCGATGATCATTCGCATCGACCGCGCGGGCTCCCCGAATGTCTATGCCGAGGATTACGAGCTGGAGATCGGCAAGGCGATCGAAACCATAACGGGCACGGACGCCTATATCATCTCCTGCGGCTCCAATTTGCATCAGTGCCTGCTGGCCGCCAAGACCATGCAGGAAAAGCACGGCGTAAGCGTTGGCGTGCTGGATATGCACACCATCAAGCCGCTTGATACGGACGCGATCCTGCGCGTGGCGAGCAAGACGGGCAATATCGTCACCGTAGAGGATCACTCGATCAATGGCGGTTTGGGCGGCGCGGTAGCGGAAGTGCTTTGCGAGAATGGCTATCAGGGTAATTTCCGCCGCGTCGGCATGCCGGACGAATTTGCGATCCTCGGCCCTGTGGATGCGATCTATCATTATTATGGAATGGATTGTGACGGTATCGTTGCGACACTGGAGAAAATGCTGAAGCGTCAGTAATGGCTGCAACAATATCTGGTTCGTGATTTTAGCGCCTTATGGCGGTAAAATCTATCGTGTAGGGCTTGAGGAGCATATCGGACAAAAGCATCGTTGCATTGCCGATTTCCTCAGGCCCTACTCTTATTGTACCGACAAGGGACTGCGGCTGAAACCGGTTGCGATCATGAAGTCGCAATTTAAAATAGAGAATATGGAAAGGGGCTATCCTCATGATTTTTAATCTACCGCCTATCCTCGGTCTAGTGCCATTGGCTTTCGTAATTGTCTTGGCCTTCCATAAAAAAGTGCATCCTGTGATGAATATGATCATTGGTTCGCTCATAGGCGCTATTTTAATGCAGGAGAATCTGCTCAAATTCGGCAACGTCGTGGGAGAAGCCATGGGCTCTACAATGGGCTTAATCGGGCTTACCGTCATGTTCGGCGCCGGCCTCGCAGAAGTGCTGCGGGTTACGGGCGTCGCGGAGGTCATCGTCCGCTTTATCGTCAACCGCATCGGCATCAACACGCAGCGTCGCGCGATTCTCACCTCAATGGTTTCCGGCATCTTGCTGGTCTCCATGCTGGGCACCATGGCCGGCGCGAACGCGGTAATTGCTCCGGTCTTAATCCCGCTTGTAGCCGCAGTGGGCATTACGCCGGCAACGCTGGGGCTGATTTTTCTGGGCGCGAGCCAAACCGGCCTGTTCGTGGGGCCATTCAGTCCTCCCGCGGTAACGGTTATGTCTCTTACGGGGCAATCCTATCCGTCGTATCTTCTTTCGGTGCTCCCGCTTGCCATTGTAATGTGGGTTTGCACATACTTTATGGCCGGGCGCGTGCAGAAGATCACAGCGGATAAGGAGTGCTATGGCCCTGAGGATCTTGTGGATCAGGACAAGGAATTCGTTGCAAGTCCGAAATCAAAGCGCGCCACCATCGTCTTTTTGGTTACGCTCTTCATCATGGTCGGCGTCGGTATCGCGACTCAGGGCGGCGCGCAGTTTGCGTTGATCATCGTGTTCGTTTCCGCCATGGTTACGGGTATTTCTTATCGGATGCCTGTCACTGAAATTTTTGTCAACATCCTGAAAGGCGCCGGCCGGGTACTCTGGATCTTCCTGCTTCTCGTCATGTCCGCTGTTCTTATAAAGTATGTCAGCGCATCTGGCGCATTCGACGTGCTGGGCAGTATGCTTACCCCGGTTCTGAGCGGCGCCGGCAAGCCCTTCTTTTCCTTTATGGCCAGCTTTATCGGTGTTTTCGGAATTTCCGGCGCGCACGTCGCACAGTCCGTCATCATCGACAATCTGTTTGGTACTCTTGCGCACGGCTTGCATCTTTCGATTCCGCTTTGGACACTGATCATGACCATCGGCACACAGATTACCACCCTTGCCTACCCCAATGGCGACATGTTTGCCGCGATGGGCATGGCCAAGGCCAAGGAAATCAAATACATGATGATGCTTTCCTATTGCGCTGTTATACCCGCGTCTCTCATTCTTGCAGCCGTGGCCGGCTTCATACTATAAACCCAAATAAACGGAGGTATTGACATGCAACTGCTTTCCAGAGATAACACACAATATACTTTTGATCCTGCTCATCAGCCTTGCATGAAAGTGGAACTGGGAGAGCGGTTTCGGGTAGAAACGCACGACTCCCGCGGCGGCCGTATGAAGACCCTTGCGGACTATCGCTCGACAGCGCCCGATCTCTCCCAGCCCATCCCGAAAATGAACCCAAGCACGGGCCCCATCGCCATCAAGGACGTCCATGCGGGCGACACCATAAAAATCACGATTCATTCGATCACCATTGAGCAGGGCGCGCGTGGATACGTGGTATTCATACCCGGCTTTGGTGTCATTAAAGACGTTTCCAGTGAGCCCACGGCCATTTTCGGGGAGCTAAAGGGCGAACGGATTGAAATGGAGACCGGCCTTTCCATCCCGCTCCGCCCACATATCGGCACGATCGGCGTGACCCCCACAAACATAACGCCCACCTCTTTGTCGGGCACATATGGCGGGAACATGGATTGCCGTTTTGTGGAAGCGGGGACGGAGCTCTATCTGCCGGTTTATATGGAGCAGGCATTGCTGCTGGTCGGCGATGTTCATGGCTCCATGGGCGCCGGGGAACTGATGACCTCCGGCATTGAAATGCCTGCGACCGTAGAGCTTTCCGTGGAGAAGGTGAAGGGCGTGAAGATTAACGGTCCGTTGCTGCGCAAGGGTGATGAGCTTTGGACCATTGCAACGGCTCCCGAGTTTCAAGACGCCCTCAATTTGGCATCCGCTGACATGCTGCAGTTTCTGCAAGACTACGCGGGGGTGTCCCGGACTAACGCCGCCGCCATGATCACCAGCGTCTGCGACGCGCAAATTTGCCAGGGCAACGACCGCCTCTTTCCCTCCATCATTGCCTTGTCCGTTCATAAAGACTTTGTGCCTCTTTTTAAAGGCTGACAAGCTGTAGTTCTTTTTATATCAAACAGGCTTAGTAATACAATCCCCGCAAAAAGAGCGGCGTATCCGCCCCAAATGGGGTGGGAAACGTCGCACTTTTTGCGCGCTAATTGTCCGCCGGCAGCAGGCAACGCAATTCGTACATAGGCGCTTGAAAATTATAGTTTCCGGTAAATAATTCGGTGTCAAAAATGATTTTTTTATAGTGCAAACAAAATAGTTCAGGAAAAAACTTTGGAGCATTGTCAATGTTGCTTTCGTTTTGGACCAGACACCGGTATCTGGCGGCTGGAAGCGTCAATACATTGGCCGCTTTGGGAGGGGCGTTATAGGATGTATCCAGCTGTATATAAAGATATTTTTGTAATATATTATTCTCCTCAAGCGCCAATATGCCAAAATCATCCCCACGTTTCTGATTGCGTCTGATAAGTCCACAATAGGTATTGATAAATTTTTTGCTGAACTCAGGGTTGCCCATAGTGCCTTCGTATTTTGTGATCCAATACGTTTTCTCTGGTATGATACAGTCATACACCCCTTGGCTGTTTATGCATTTCTCAGCATGATCGATCAGGGCTTTCACGTCCTCCAACCGTTTTAAATTACTTTTGATTTCTTCTATTTTCTGTTCGGCAACCGAACGGCCCGTCTCTATGACCTTTGAGAAAAGGATTTGCTGGTCGTTTTGAGTAAACGAATCAAAGCTGCTGAGCGGTATGCCGAGCGCAACACATTGCTGGATCGCAAATACCATATAACCCTGCGAAAAGCTGTAATAGCGGTATCCGCTTTGCGGGTCGATGTAAGCGGGGCGAAGAATCCCAAGTTTGTCATAATAGCGCAACGAGGTCATAGAAACATCGGTAAGTTTGGATAGCTGTCCGATCGATAAAAGTGAATTTTTATCTCTTTCCATGCAAATTCCCCCTTGACTCTCATATTATATTAGACTTTATAATGAGTATAAAGCAAGGGAAATAGCTTGTCAATCTTATTACAGGGGTGAAAAGGAAAGGAGAAAAAAGCATATGCAATACATGTTTCATGCGCAGCCGATGATCACCTACGGAGAAGGGTGCTCCGCTTTGATCGGGCAGATGGTGCAAAAGGCCGGCGTGCCCGCAAACGCTACCGTTATGTTGGTACATGGAAAAAACGTCAAGGCATCCGGCCTTGTAGACAACATAGAGCATTCGTTGCGCGCGGCCGGTTACATCCTCGCGAATTTTGATAAAGTTGCCTCCGACGCGCCGGTCGAAATTATTAGGGAGGGCGCCGCATTCGCCCAAACGCATAAGATCTCCGCGATCGTGGCGCTGGGCGGCGGCAGTTGTCTGGATATCGCCAAGGCGATCGCCGTCATGCTAAGCAACGAGGGGGATATCTTAAACTTTGTTGGTATGGACGCAGTACCCAATCGCCGCAATGTCGTGCTCGCTACGATTCCGACCACCTGCGGCACGGGCAGCGAAGTTACGGACGGCGGCGTTGTCTACGATACCGAAACGAACCGCAAGCTTCCCTTCTGGGATGGTTATGCCGCGCCGGATATCGCGCTGCTCGATCCGGCCCTGCTCACCAAGCTGCCCTTACAGTTGGTTGCGCAGACCGCGCTTGACGCGCTGGCGCACAGTCTGGAAGCGTACACCAGCGTTGCCGCCAGCCCGATTTCGGACGCTCTGGCGCTCGGTGCGATCCAAATGATCGCTGCGTATCTGCCCAAGGCATATACCGAAGAGCCGCGGGTAGACGATCTCGGTATGCTGCTGACGGCCTCGACCATGGCAGGCATGGCCTTTAACCGCAGCAGCGTGCATTTTGGCCATTCCATCGCCCATGCGGTCGGCGCGTTGGCGCACATCCATCACGGGGCCGCATGCGCGTTGGCAATGCCGCTGATCGTGCGCGAAGAAAGCCGTGCGCTGCCTGAAAAGATGGCAACCGTCGCAAAAATATTCGGTGCGGCCGATGTGGACGGTCTGACTCCTGAGCAGATCGGCGACTGCGTCTCGGAGCGCATACGCTCGTTTAACGAAAGCTTTGGAATAAAGCGCTGGGGACAGTATGGCGTCACCGAGGATCAGATCATTACAGTCTTGCAATATATCGCGCAGGATCCGATCACGCAAATGTCCGCGCAGCAGATCGCGCCGGAGGCCATCGCCGCTTTCTTGAAGGAAGGCCTCTAAACACGCCGCGCATGTAGAACCGTGGCACGATCAGGAACTGTCTGCGGTTACGCCTTATAGCAATAAGAATGGATCTTTCGCTATTGTATTCCTCCAACACCTTAGCTTTTGATCTCATCTCTCACCGATTACTACCACGATCTGCTTTTAAGCCTTAATTTTTAATACTCCCATTCTTACGGTAAGCAATAGCGTATTCCATTCTTTATGCGAACCCGCCGCCTGTTACTTCGGCAACGGGCGGCGGCTTTATTTTAGTGATCTTGTTGGTATGATGTTTACTGGACTGATTAATGAAGCACTTTGAAAACCAGTGCGGAATGGAAAGGGAGGAGCCTTATGGATTCGACAGATCTGAAAATATTACAGCGCCTGCAAAAGAACGCCCGCGTCAAGGCGTCAACGATCGGGCAGGAAGTGAACATGTCTGTGTCGGCCGTCATAGAGCGCATTCATAGAATGGAGCAAAGCGGGATCATCAGCCGCTACACGGTGGTGCTCAATCAGAAAAAGCTGGGACAGCAAGTGACCGCCTTTGTGATGGTAAAGACCCAGCTGCCGGGCGCTTATCCGTTGCTGGTAAAGGATCTGATGACATTGCCCTATGTCATGGAGTGTAATAACATCACCGGCGAGTTCGATTTCTTGATCAAGGTGGTGGCCTATGATCTTGACGACGTCAACGCCTTTGTCAGTCAGCTGTCGGAACTGAACTATGTGACCGGTGTAAAAACCAACATTGTCCTTTCCGGCATAATCGTCAAGGATACGCCCCTCCCGATGCGGGTCTAAATGACGATGGGGATGCGGCGAACAACGGCCGCGGTTGCGAAACGATACGGCTTCTATGAAGTGATAAGCGCCGCAAGCCGCTCGGCGGAAAGGGAAAGAAAATAGGAGCCGACATCAAACATGGACAAGCGCGCCAATACCGCTTCAAAGCGGCAGGGGATGCCAACGAGGGCGCGCGCCAGCACAGTTGGATCGGAAACGCTGAAATAATCGCCAAAAAACGATAATCCGGTGATCGCGCCGCCCTGCGCCACGGACATGGAGAGCTCCACTGTGCCGCACCCTTCAAAATAACGCTGTTTTTGAATCTGATATTGTGGGGAACGGCCGTAATTCCATTCCCATGTGCGGTATTTTTCATCGCGCAAAGCGCAGATCGACTGCACATCATCGGGCGTAAAGGAATAAGGCGTGAGATGCTCGCCGCATGGGATATGACGGAGAAAAATTTCCTTAAACTCGTACAGCGTAAGCTTGGTAGGCAAATGCGGATAGATATTCGTTACACGGCTCGAAACCGAGGCGACTCCTTTTGAGCGGATTTTGTCAGCGTTAACACGCAAGGATTGAGAAACGATGTTAAGATCGGCGTGGAAAAGAAGCGTCCCGTGGCTCAAACGGCGGCCGTTTTTGATATACTGCGCGTTGCCGGAAATTTTCTGACCATTGATGGCAATGTCGTTGCGTCCATTCAGCTCGGCTGTAATCCCAAGCGAGTGCAGAGTCTGAATAACAGGCATGCAAAATGCCTTGAAATTTATTTCATCCGCGGATTGCGCATCCGTGATAAATGAAAAATTCAGATTGCCCAAATCGTGATAGACAGCGCCGCCGCCGGACAAACGGCGTACAACACGGATGCCATGATCACGGACAAACGAAAAATTAATCTCTTGTATGGTGTTTTGATACTTGCCTACGACAATAGCGTTATCGTTTTGCCAAAGAAGCAGGTATGCATGCGAACGATCCATACGCTCGAAAATATATTCTTCCGCGGCAAGGTTGAAATAGGGATCGGTGGAATAGGTTTCAATATAACGCATTGGTATGGGCACCTCCTTGGTGAAAACAGCGGTATAGATAGTCGAATGACCAACCGGCAGGAGTGCTCCTTGTGGTTGGTCATCCGAAGAGAGAAACAGTCAGACGAAACCCATTGCAAGGCCGCCGGTCACCGGGATATAGACGCCGGTTTCAAACTGCTGAACAAGGCAGTAAAGGACCGCTTGCGCAATGTCTTCAGCGGTGCAGCCTCGGTGAAGCGGTTCCTTTTGCATATAATAGTCGATGGAATCCTGAACGGTTTTGCCACCCGGGATCTTGCCGGCCTTTAGGTACTGGATAAAAAGGCCTTTTTCCGGATCGCTCCATAGGGGACCGTCATAATAATTGCCCGGACATATGGCGTTGACCTTGATGCGATAGGGAAGCAGTTCTTTCGCAAAGCACTCGGTAAGGCCAAGCGCGCCGAATTTGCTGCCGCAGTAGGCGAAATTTTTTTGATATCCAATAAGGCCGGCAACCGAATTGATTTGTATAATGTCAGCTGTGTAATCCGCATCAAAAGCCGACTGAATTTTCATAAAGCGGGATGCGTACTTGACACACCGGAAATAACCGACATAATTGATATCTGATATCTTTTTCATGACCTCGGAAGTCATGTTTTCCAGATCGCCTGCTATGACGATGCCCGCGTTGCTGAGCATGACGTCGATACCGCCGTAATGCAAAACCGCCTGTTCACAGAGCCGGCTGATGCCGTCGTCGCTGGAGACGTCTCCGATGACGGTATAAACCCGGTCCGGCCCATACCGCTCCGAAAACGCATGTGCAGTGGCGGCAAGCGTTGTCTGGTTGATATCGGACAGGACAACATAAGCGCCCGCATCGAGAAGCACTTGCGCAATGCCCTTGCCGAAGCCCTGCGCTGCGCCGGTGATTACGGCAATGCGTCCGTGCAGGACTCCGTACGGCAGCGCGGGTTCCGCAGACGCGACCGTATCGCAGCCGGTGAATTGCTCCAGAAGCGCATCCGCACGCGCGGGAGTTTCGGCGCACGAGAAAACGCCGATATTTTCAATGCCCAGAACCGAGGTGTTTTTCGGCAGTGCACGAAGCTGGTCGTATAATGCGCCCATGCTCTCACAACAACCGATCCAAACGGCGGGCAGGTCGGAATATGCGGATACAAATGCGTTTCGCGTGATGGAGGGAGCGGGCAAATGCCGCGCGATCGGGAAGCCAATGGGCTTGCTTTTTCCGCGAAAAGCTGGGAGAATATAAGCCGCGGTCAACGGAAGCGTTTGATATTCCATAGGCAATGCACGCAAAGTGATCATCCTTCCTCAAGTCATATGGGCATGTTAGAGGTTGTGAATTGCTTTGCCCGTCCATGCGGCAAGCACGGTTTCCCGGATCATTTCGCTGACCGTCGGATGCGGATGGATGGTGTCGATGATTTCGTCGGCAGTGGCTTCGGTCTGCATCGCCAGCGCGATTTCAGCGATCATCTCGGTTGCATGCGGGCCATAGAAATGCGCGCCCAAAATCTCGCCGTATTCGCCGTGCAGAATCATCTTGTACATACCGTCGGTATCGCCCTCAACCAGAGCTTTGCCGCTTGCAATGGCGGGAAACTTACCTACCTGAATCCGGTCGCCATACTGTTCGCGCGCCTGTGCTTCTGTCAGGCCGATGCAGGCAATCTCGGGCTCTAAGTAGATGCAGGATGGGATACGGTCATAGCGCATGGACTTTTCATTCCCACAAACGCAGTCCACCACCGTTTCCGCTTCGGCCGAAGCGGTGTGCGCGAGCATCACTTTGCCATTGACGTCGCCGATCGCGAAGATATGCGGGATATTGGTGCGGAGCTGCGCATCGACCTTGATCGCGTTCCGTTCAAACGCAATACCGATTTTTCCAGCGTCCAGCCCTTCCGTATAGGGCGCGCGGCCAACCGCCATGAACACCATGTCGGCTTTCACGGATTTACTTTCGGCGCCCACGGTAAAATGGACCGCGTCGTCGCATATTTTTTCCACGCGCGCGCCCAGATGAAAGACGACGCCGTCTTTTGACAGGCGTTTTTTTGCACGGTCGGAGATCTCATGGTCAACCATGGGCAGAATGTGCTCCATTAGCTCGATCACGGTGACTTTAACGCCCATGTTATGGAGCAAATATGCAAACTCCACACCGATCACGCCGCCGCCGATAATAGCGATTGTCTGGGGCAGGGCGTTGAGCGAAAGCATTTCCGTGCTGGTAAGAATATGATTGGCCCCTTCCAGCGTGATAAAGCTTGGCATGACGCTTGCGGAGCCGGTCGCAATAATGAAATACTGGGCGGTGATCTGATTGCCTCCGATGGAGATGGTGTGCTCGTCTATAAAGCGGGCGGAGCCGGTTATGATTTTTGCGCCGTTTGCAGTCAACAGGCTTTTGACGCCCTGCGTAAGCTGCTTGACCACGCCTTCTTTGCGCGTCTGTACCGCTTTCATATCAACCCCGATTTGATTCGCCGCAACGCCGGTTATGCCGAATTTTGCAGATTCCTTGACCTCGTGGAGGAGATTGGCGTTCCTAATCAGCGTCTTTGTTGGGATGCACCCCACGTTCAGGCAGGTGCCGCCAATGTAAGTGGATTCTATGATACAGGTTTTTTTGCCGCGCTGCGCCGCTTTGATGGCGGCGACGTACCCACCGGGACCGCCGCCGATGACTGCAATATCATAATCGTAAATCATACCTGCTCACCTCACAGTAAAATGGCGACTGGGTTTTCCAGCAGCTGCTTCATATATTCGACAAACTGAGAAGCGAGAAGCCCGTCGATGATGCGATGATCGACCGAAAGCTGAATGTTCATGATGGGGCGGATGGCGATAGCGTCCTCGCCGTTTTCGTCCGTGATAACAACCGGCGTTTTTCTGACCGAACTGACCGACAGGATCGCCGCCTCGGGCGGGTTGATAATCGCGGTAAAGTTGCCGATGCCGAACATGCCTAAATTGGAGATGGAGAAGGTGCCGCCGCTGTACTCGTCAGGCGAGAGGCGGCCTTGCTTGGCGCGGGCGATCAAATCGCGGGTCTCGGTCGCGATATCGGATAGGGTTTTAAACTGTACGTTTTTGACGACCGGCACGATCAGACCGTTGTCGCCCGCGACAGCGATGCCAATATTGGTGCTTTTGTAAGTGATGATCTGATCCTTGACCAGTGCGGAGTTGATACCCGGGAATTTGCGCAGCGCCTTGCTCGCCGCCATGACCAACAGGTCGGAAACCGCGTACTTGACGGTTCCTTGTTCGTTGAGCTGTTTGCGGAAGGCTGTTAGGTTGGTTGTATCCACGCCATCTGTGAAGTATAGGTGCGGCGCGGTAAATTTGCTTTGGGACAGGCGGTCGCCAATGATCTTGCGCACACCCTTGTAGGGCGTTTCGCTTTCTACCAGCAGGTCGGGCGTTGCGGTCGATTGCACGGCCCGCGCAGCGGCGGCGTGCTCGACGTCGGCCTTCATCACCTTGCCGTTTGCGCCCGTTCCCGTCAGGCTGTCCAGCGCAACGCCCTGCGCGGCCGCGAGCTTGCGGGCAAGCGGCGATGCCTTGATGTCTCGCTCCGTAATGCCGCCGTCGAAACCGGTGCCTTTGATCCCGGCGATAGAAGCGGAGTCAAGGTTATTTTCCTGTATGTACTTCTGCGCGCGCGGCGTCAGTTTCAAGCTTTCCGCGGGAGCGGCCGCCGCTTCTGCCGTGGGTTGTTCCTCCGGTAGGTCGTCGAGATCCGCGTCGTCCTGCGCGTCCGCCGCGGTTTTGGTCACATAATTCGCTAAAATTGCATCCGCGTCCTCGTCCGCGTTGCCAACAACGGCGATCGGCGTAAGAACCGGAACGGTCTCTCCGGGCTCAAGGGCAATTTTCAACAGGGTGCCGGAGCAGCTGGCCTCAACCGTGACGACCGACTTGTCCGTATGAACGTCAAAGAACGCTTCTCCCGCTTCAACCTTATCGCCAACCTGCTTGTGCCACTGCGCGATTTGTCCTTCGTCCTGTGTATAGCCCAATTTAGGCATTACGATTACCTTTGCCATTTTTATACCCCCTGTACCAGCTTCTGAATGGCTGCAAGAATGGTCTTTTCGTTTGGAACAACCAGCTTTTCAAGCGCAGGGCTGAATGGTATGGAAACATCCGGCTCGCTCAGACGCATAATCGGCGCGTCAAGATCATAAAAAACATTTTCTTGGACGGCTGCGCAAATCTCCGCGCCGATGCCAAAGCTGGTATAGCCTTCGTCCACGATCAGCAGCCTGCCGGTCTTTTTGACCGATTGGATGATGGTTTCCTTATCCATCGGCACCAGCGTACGCAGGTCGATCACCTCGACGCTGACCCCCTTTGCGGATAAACGCTTGGCGATCTTCACACACTGGCCGACCTGAAAAGAGTTCGCCACAACAGTAATATCATTGCCTTCATGGACAATCGCGGCTTTGCCAATGGGCAGAAGCAGGTTTTCGTCCCCATCATCCGGCATATCGAATTCCATGCTGTAATGCTTGCGGTGTTCCACCACAATAACGGGGTTGTTGTCGCGAATCGCGGTTTTGAGCAGCCCCTTCGCGGTATATGCATCGGAGGGGATGACAATTTTACTGCCCGGGAAATGCGCGATCACCGCGTTTAAGTTTTGCGAATGCTGGGCGGCGGCGGCGCGGCCCGCGCCGATCGTCGTGCGGATTACCATCGGGGCGCCCTTCTGTCCGCCGGACATATAGCATACCTTAGCCATCTGGTTTACGATTTGATCCATTGCCACCAGCATGAAGTCAGAAAACATGATTTCAACAATGGGGCGCATACCGGTCAAAGCCATGCCGATGCCCATACCAACGAAACCGGCTTCGCTGATGGGAGAATCCTTCATGCGCAGATCACCGTATTTTTCGTATAGCCCTTTGGAGCACCGCCATGTGCCGTCGCCAACACCGATATCTTCGCCAATCATCATGACCATCGGGTCGCGGGCCATTTCTTCATCAATCGCTTCCAAAACAGCGTCGCGATAATAGATTTTTCTCATTGTATTCCCCTCCTTAATCGCAGAAAATATCGTCCATTAGTTCCGAGGCGTCGGGATACGGGCTTTCGTCGGCAAACTTGCAGGCGACCTGAATTTCTTGGTCCACCTCTGTCTGAATCGCCTGCATTTCCGCTTCGTCCAGATAGCCTTTCTGCTTGAAAAGATCCAGCGGATCCCGTGCTTTCCATGCAGCCAGTTCCTCCGGCGGACGATAGGTGCCCGGATCGCTGCCGTTGTGACCGTGGTGGCGGTAAGTTTTACATTCCACAATAGACGGACCCTTGCCGCCGCGCGCATCCTGCACCGCTTTCCGAACGGTTTCATATACGGCTGCCACGTCGTTGCCGTCGATGGTATAGCCCGGAATGTCATACCCAATGGCACGCTTGGCCAAATCATGCTCTTTGGTCACTCGGCGGCTGTCCACCGTGATGCCGTAAAGATTGTTCTCAATAATATATATAACCGGCAGGTCCCATGCCGCCGCCATGTTGACGCTCTCATGGAATGTGCCCTCGTTGGACGCGCCGTCGCCGAAGAAGCAGAGTACGACCTGATCCGTGCCGCGGTATTTGCAGCTATAACCGGCGCCGGTGGCAATCGGTATGCCGCCGCCGACAATGCCGTTGGCGCCGAGAATGCCGAGATCCATTGCCATAATGTGCATTGATCCGCCTTTGCCTTTGCAGTAACCGGTTTTTTTGCCCAAAATTTCTGCCATCATACGGCTCATATCTGCGCCGCGCGCAATTAAATGGCCGTGTCCGCGGTGGGTGGAGCCAATGAAGTCGCGGGAGTCGATGGCCGCGCAGGCGCCGGCGGCAACTGCCTCTTCGCCGATATAAAGATGCGCCAGACCGGCCATGCGGCCGGTTTTGTAAAACTCAAATACTTCCTGCTCAAACCGGCGGATCTTGTACATGTCTCTATACATGGTTTGTGCAAGCTGTTTGCTCAATTGATTCCCCATCCTAAATAGCATCTCCTTTGTTGAATTTATTATTATAAAATAGAAATATAAATATATTTCGAGATATACAATACATAGAAAAAATAAAATTGTATATAGCTTTTGTTTAGACAAATTAGAAAAATTCCCTCGCGGCGGCGAAGCGCTGTCCGTTCGCATAAATAGTCTTCATACCCTTCCATGGCGGATTGTTGGACAAAAATACTAGATTGAAAAGAAAAAATTATACATATTCTATTAAATTCACTTGAAAATCCTTCTTGTTACGGGAGATTACGTGTGGTATGATATTTATAATAATAAATGTACAAGGGGTGACTATATGGCCAAGATAGAAGATATCAGCATCAAAAAGCAAGTATATGAATATATCCGCGATATGATTTTAACCTTGCAGATCAAGCCGGGCGAGAAGATTCCGGAAAGCTCGATCGCAGCAACGCTTGGCATTAGTAAAGGCCCGGTGCGAGAAGCCATTCGATTACTGTCATGGGAAGGGTTGATTGAAATCACCCCCAACCGCTCCGCCACGGTGACGGTCATTGATGAAAATGCGGTTCAAGAGCTTGCGCTGGTGCGGTGGCAGCATGATGAACTTGCCATTCCGCTGGCCATATATAATGGCAGCATCCGCGAATTTGCCGAGCTGCGCGAGCTGGCAGAGGCCTGTATCGCCGCCAATGAAGCGGGGGATATACTGCGCCGTCATGCGCTTGATGCACAGTTTCATTTAAAAATTATTGAAATTGGGAAGAATAAGCTTTTATATTCCCTCTATAACCGTATCATTTTGATGATACAGCTATGGCAAACCTTACACGTCACCTCGCCGGATAACTTGAAAGAAGGGCTGGAACAGCATCTGCGTATTGTGGACTGTTTGGAAAACCATCAAACGGAAGAAGCGCTCCATATGGTTCACAACCATACGAAAATTTCATATAACGTACATTTTGATGAGGAACTGCAAAAGCAGCTGAACATTGTTTGGCAGACCAAGGAAGCTTATGATGACAGGGTCTCAGAGAAATTTATTTGATTAGCGATCGATCAACGCCCGCAGGAGAATGGGTCCTGTGGGCGTTGATCTTTTTTGTATGCACTTAAAAAGGCGGAAGCTTTTAGGGAAAAGCTGTTAGTGCATCCTAAAATAGTTGGGCTGCTATATGAAAAATGGTGAAATTATATAAACTTTAGCTGCAAAATCAGTATAATTCGGCAATGGGATAAGCATTGACATTTTGTAAATAAAAACTTAATATATATTTATAAATTAAAAAGTAAAAAATAAAACGCATGAAGACGACAAAATAGGGAGGTGTAGCTTTTGGAAAACATACGGCTCGCAAGCAAAGGGAAACAGGCTTCTTTTCAGATCTATCCGTTTAGTGTCATGCCTGAAACGGATCGGATGCGAAGCAGTCAGGGGGAGTGGAGAGCCGGCATACCGCAGATACGTACAGCCGAACATTCCGCAGTCCCTCGGATTAACGCGGTATATGAGATCAAGGCGGAAAGACTGAAAAGAAATAACGCATTTTTAGAGCGCCTTTTGTGTGGGGATCTGGATAGAAAGTATTTTCAGGAGCTGTTTCCCAAGCGGACAACAGGGGTGGGGATGATCCTGTTCAGTATGGATGTATCCAAATTGCTCAACATGTCTCTGCTGGATCAGCATGATGCCATTCTAAGCTGCATGAAGCAATGCGGCTGGGAGGGACACGTTTTTTCCGTACCACAGAGCATTTTTACGCTTTTACTGGAGGAAAAACAAACGCAAGCGCTGGAACAACGGTTTACACAATTTGCGCAGCAGCTACACGCGAAATTTGGATTTGCTATTTTGACACATATCAGCGCAGCCTGCGAAAATACGGTGCAGCTCGGCGCCGAGCTGCAAAATAACATGACAAGGATGCGTGCGTGCCAATATTATCATCAGTCCTTGCCCGGTATCAGCAGAAGCGTACCCTTAAACGAACTGAAAGCCTGCCGGAGGGAAATAGAAAAGCTGTGTTGCGTCTGTTGTTTTGATCAAGCCGTGCTGCGCTTGAAAGAATTTGTCCAGAAGGCGCATGCGGAATTCTGTCGCCCATCCAGCATCAAAAATGCGGTGATGCGGTTGCTGTACGCTTTCGAGCCGGGGCTGGAAGAAAACGGCGGCGATCGGATTTACGACAGCGGCCAAAGTACGGTAGTGGAGCAGATCATGGAAGCGGATTCCCCGTCTGCAATGGAAGGGGCGCTTGAAAACTTCGGCATCTGTATGCTGAAGATCAAACTGAAGGGCAATCATGACGAATCGGAACCGATCGTGCAGGTTTTGGATTATATCCGACATAACTACTGGAGGCCGCTGCGGCAGGATGAAGTAGCCGTGGCAGCACATTTAAATAAATCTTACCTAAGTCAACTGTTTCAAAAGAAGCTGGGGATGACCTACAGCCGTTATTTGGAATATGTACGCATTCAGGAGGCGAAGCGTTTGCTGCGCACGACAAACAAAACCGCAGCAGAGATCGCAGAGGCGGTTGGATTTTCCGGGCAGAACTATTTTGCAAAGATATTTAAAAGCGAAGTCGGGGTCAGTCCGATCAAGTTTAGGAATGGAGGATGTGCATGAGTTTGTAACGTCAAACGGCTGATAGAAATTTGTAAGAAGTGTTTGCGTAGAAAATGATTATTGAATAAAAAGCCCTACAGAGTCAATATCAACGGCGGAAACCATTTGCTATGATAAACGGGAACTGGTATAGGAGGAAAAAATGAAAAGAAAGCTCGCTTTATTATTGATGACGGCTATGATGACATCGGCAATAGCAGGCTGCTCCGGCGGCTCGCCTTCTTCCGGCGAAGCAGGCGGCAACACGGAACAAGGCGGCGCCAAAACGGTGAATATCGGCGTGCTGCTGCCGCTTTCTGGAGAATCCGCGGTTATGGGCAGCAAGCAGAAGGACGCGATCGAATTATTCTTTGAAGACTACAACGCGGCCGGCGGGATTCAGTCGATGGATGGCGCGCAGGTGAATCTGGTTTTTGCAGACACTTTGGGTAAACCGGAGACCGGTGTTACCGAGATAGAGCGCCTGATCAATCAAGAGGGCGTGGACGCCCTGATCGGACCCTATAACAGTTCCGTCGGCGCGGCAACGGCGCCGATCGCAGAGCGGTACCAGAAACCGTATTTAATTTTAAGCAGTGTGGCAGACGAAATCATGAAGAACGATTATCAATACGTATTCCGCGCCAACTCCTGCACCTCGGATATTCTGGCTACCATCAGCACATTCCTGCAGGATTACAGCGGCCAAAACGGATTTGAACCCAAGACCTACGGCATCGTATATGAGAATACTGACTACGGTATGGAGAATTACATCCAGCTGAAGGATATGGTGGAGAACACCTTGGGCGGCACGTTGGTCCTCGACGAACCCTATCAGGCCAATACCTCCGACATGAGTTCAATCATCAACAAAATTAAAAGCGAACAACCAGACGTCGTGTTTCCGGTATGCTATCTGAACGACGCGATCCTGTTCGCGCAGCAGCTTTCCGAGTATCAGGCGAACACCACCCTGATTGCCACCGGCGGCGGCTTTGCCGTATCTGACTTCTGCACCAATGCGGGCGCGGCGGCTGAGTATGCGATCACCAATGCGGGGTGGAGCACCGGTATCCTTGACTACAAGCCTGAAGAAGCCAAGAAAATCAATGAGAAGTACACGGAAAAGACCGGCATGGAACTTGATGAGTACGGTGCGTTCGGCTACTTCAACGCTTCTGTTATGGCGAATGTTCTGGAGCGCGCGGCAAGCACCGACGCGGATGCAATCAGAGAGGCTTTCCTTGCCACGGATATTACTGCGGATGATCCGGAACTGCTGCTGATGCCTTATGAAGGCGTGAAGTTCGGTGAACGGGACGGCATGACGAACCAAAATATCTATAGTTGCAATATAGCTGTACAGATTCTGGATGGACGTTTCCAACTGGTAGCGCCGTACAGTCTTGTTGGAGATGAATCTCCGTTGGTGCTGCCTGTACCGGCCTGGGCGGAACGCTGATCGCTAATGCTTTTTGGCCTCATCTGCTCTGGTAGATGAGGCTAAATTAATAAAAACAGGGAGGGAAAGTGATGCAACTTCTCCAGTCATTGATCGACGGATTGCTCCTTGGCGGTGTTTACGCCACGATCGCCGCGGGACTGAGTCTGGCATTCGGGGTAATGCGTATTGTTAACTGGGCACATGGCGAATTCCTGATGGTTGCCATGTATGTAGCCAATGTTTTGGTGACGAGCACGGGAGTGGATCCATATCTGTCTATCCTCATTACAGGACCCGTCTTTTTTATCGTCGGTTATGTGCTGCAAAAAGGGCTGTTTAACCGTTTACTCCAGCGCGAAAAGGCCAGAGAGCCCATGAGCGTTATGATGTTTACGATCGGTCTGGCAATGGTGCTCACAAACGGCGCGCTGTTGCTCTTTAGCGCAAACACAAGAATCACGCCTACAATCTATCAGGGCAAATCCATCGTTCTTGGAGAAATGATGATTTCGATTCCGCGTTTCATTTCTTTCATGATCGCGCTGGTCATCACGACGGGCCTTTATTTCTTCCTCATGAAAACAGAAACCGGGCGCGCGCTCCGCGCATCGTCGCAGGATAGATCGTCGGCCACGCTGATGGGCATCAATGAGAAGAAGATATATTCGATTGCTTTCGGCATTTCGTTAGGGCTGGTCGGCGTCAGCGCGTCTCTGCTGATTCCCTTTTTCTCCGTCTATCCGACGGTTTCGCTCGTTTTCGGCTTTAAGGCCTTTGTCATTGTCGTTATGGGCGGTAAAGGCAGTATCCCCGGGGCGCTGCTGGGCGGCCTGATCGTCGGCTTGACAGAGAAGGTGGGCGGCCTGTTTTTCAGCGACGCCTATGCGCAGATTATCCTGTTCCTGCTGTTTGTAGTGATCTTGCTTTGCAAGCCCTCCGGGCTGCTGGGCAAAGAAAAAAGCTGATGACGGAGGCGATAATATGAAAGCAATCAATTTAAAATCCCCCAAGACGATTATCGCGCTTGCCGTCGTTCTGCTTGCGCTCGTTGCCCCGGCTGTGATTGACAACAGCTATATTCTCCAGTCGCTGATCATGATTGTCCTCTATGCATATTTGGCGTGCAGTTGGAACATAATCGGCGGATTCGGCGGACAGTTTTCACTTGGGCATTCGGTCTACTTCGGCATTGGCGCGTACATATCAACGCTTATGTTCAATCTCTATCAGGTTACGCCTTGGATCGGCATGCTGGTCGGCGCCGTTATTTCCGGCCTGCTGGCAATACTGATCAGCTACCCCTGCTTCAAACTGAGCGGATCGTATTTTACGCTTGCGACGATCGCGTTTCTGCATGTGATCCGATTGCTGATTACAACACAGGACAAGATTTTGGGCTTTGAGACCCGAGGAGCGCAGGGCTTGCAGGTAAAGTGGAGAAACGGCGGCCTGCTGGATATGCAGTTTCAAGACAAAAGGGATTATTTGTATGTGATTCTGCTGCTGCTCGCAGTTGTATTGATGGTATCCTATTACATTCGTCATTCCAAAACGGGTTACTATTTGGCGGCGATCAATACCAACCAGAATGCCGCGGAATCGCTGGGCGTGGATGTGACCCGCTATAAACTCAAAGCGATGTTTATCAGCGCGGTTTTTACCGCGATCGGCGGCACCTTCTACGCGCAGCTTATCCTATTCCTCGACCCGCAGCGAATCTTTGGCGCAGACTTTTCCATGGAGATCATGCTGTTCGCCGTGGTTGGCGGCGCGGGTACGATTTTGGGGCCGCTGCTGGGCGCGGTCTTGCTGGTCCCAATCAATGAATTAACACGAAGCTACTTCGGCGCGCAATATTCCGGCCTTGGCCCGCTGCTCTACGGACTGATCCTGTGTCTCGTTGTATTCTTCCTGCCCGGCGGTCTGCTTCCCAATATGAAGGCATTTTATAAGAAGCATAGGAATCCGGAACACCGCGAAACAAAAAAGGCGTTGGATTGAAATGGGAGGCGAAGTATGGAACAGATCTTAGCGGTAAGCAATCTTGTCAAAAAGTTTGGCGGTCTGATTGCTGTCAGCAACCTTGATATGACTGTAAACAAAGGAGAAATCGTTGGCTTGATCGGCGCCAACGGCGCGGGGAAGACAACAATTTTTAATATGATTTCCGGCTCGTTTCATCCGACCTCTGGAAAGATCCTATTGGAAGGGAAAGAGGTGCAAAACCTGCCGGCGCACAAAATGTGCAATTTGGGAATCGGAAGAACCTATCAAATTGTGCAGCCGTTTGCGGATTTGAGCGTGCTGGAAAATACGATGGTGGGCGCGCTGGTACGCGACGCGGACGTGAATCGAGCCCGTACGAAATCAAAGGAGATCCTGCAATTTCTGGGAATGGAAAAGCGCATGCATGTGCTGGGCCGTGACTTGAACCTGCCGGAACTGAAACGTATGGAGGTGGCGCGTGCACTGGCGACCCAGCCAAAAATCCTTTTGCTCGACGAGGTCATGGCGGGACTCAATCCGTCGGACAGCGCTATGGTGATTGAACTTGTCAGAAAGATTAATGAATCTGGCGTGACGATAATTCTTATCGAACACGTGATGAAAGCGGTTATGTCGCTGTCGGATCGGCTCTATGTACTCAATCAGGGTAAATTGATTTCCAGCGGACTACCGGAGGAAGTTTCCAAGGATCCGGAAGTCATTAAATCCTATCTGGGTGAAAAGTCTCGTAAGAATTCACCGCAGAAGCAGGAGGAGTAATATGTTAAGGGTAGAGCATATTGATGTTAGTTATGGAAATTTTAAAGCACTTTATGATGTTTCGCTGGAGATTAATCCGGGTGAAATCGTTGCTCTGCTGGGAAGCAACGGTGCGGGAAAATCCACTACAATCAACACCATTTCAGGCATGACCAAAGTAAACGCCGGAAAACTCTATTTCAATGATACCTGCATTAACAATATGCCGCCGTATGAACGTGTCAAACTCGGTATTATACAGGTGCCGGAAGGACGCAAGCTGTTTCCGTTCATGACGGTGGAAGATAATTTGCTGGTTGGCTCCTATCTCAAGAGCGTACACGACAAGAGAAGTGACACCCTCTCTCTGTGCTACGAAATGTTCCCAAAGCTGTATGAACGCCGCAAGCAGATGGCGGGCTCCATGTCTGGCGGCGAACAGCAGATGTGCGCGATCGCCCGAGGATTGATGCAGCAGCCCAAGCTGTTGATGCTGGACGAGCCTTCGCTCGGTCTTGCGCCGGTCATAGTTGAGCAGATATTTGAAGTGCTGCAAAAGATCAATCAGATGGGAACCACCATCCTACTGGTTGAGCAGAATGTCATGTCGTCTCTGGAGATCGCTTCACGCGGCTATGTTCTGGAGATCGGGCGCAATGTAATGGAAGGAACCAGTCAGGAGCTGCTCAATAATGAAGAGCTGAAAAAGGCATATCTCGGTTTATAGAAAGCAGGGCAATGCGGCGTATTGCCTTAAGGCGCAGAATCCGCCGGGGAAGGCATACGTGGAGGTGATTTGTAAAACTTCTGAAAGAAGACAATGCTTTCCTGAGAGGGCTTGTCTTCTTTTTATTTGCCTGCAAGGGTCGAAAGAAGGACGATGTGTTGACGAGGATTCTTCATTTTGCAAATTCCAGCCTGTTTTTTTATGCGGATCGGACAGGGATACTGATTGATGGCTTGTTCGGCGCGGGACCGTATCAATGCTTTTCCCCGCTGCCCGCGCCGATCCGAAGGCAAATGCTCAAACGTCAGGGAATATTTGGACATGTGGATGCGCTGCTGTTTACGCATGCGCATGGCGATCACTGTGATCGGGATGCGCTGCACTTTTTCCGACACCTTCACG
Source organism: Agathobaculum sp. NTUH-O15-33 (assembly GCF_033193315.1). Taxonomy (NCBI): domain Bacteria; kingdom Bacillati; phylum Bacillota; class Clostridia; order Eubacteriales; family Butyricicoccaceae; genus Agathobaculum; species Agathobaculum sp. NTUH-O15-33. Next base: position 2,043,129 of record NZ_CP136187.1, on the reverse strand, counting down.
AGCAGCCACCGGCGGTGTTTTTGTTCGGTGAATCAGATAACACGCTGCATGCCGACCGGGTGGACAGCAGGATACAGCGCTTGGAAGTAGGAGCCTTCACGATTTATGCTGTGGCGGCGCCGCATCAATGCATCGGTAAGAAGAATAAGGCATTATTTGCGCTGCCGAACTGCAGTTTTATCGTTTGTCAGGGAACAGAACGTTTTTTTGTTGCGGCAGATTCCCGTTGGAGGGAGGAGGACCTGAGGCTTGTGCAACCGTTTGGGCGCTTCAACGCGGTCTTCTGCAATGCCTATCACCTGATCTGGGATGAATCGAAAAGGTTTTTTGAAAAGCTGGATGCAGAAAGGATATATATTTATCATTTGCCCCTGCAAGAAGATGATATTTATGCATATCACAGTCTGGCAAAGCACGCCGCGCAGAATTTTCGGATGCGGAATCAACGCCATCCGGCAATCATGCCGCAAATGGAATGGCTGGGCGAAGAAAAACCCCTCTGGGCGGAGAATCTGCAAAAAGCAAACCAACAGAAGGAAGAAGGCGAAACATGAAGCAAACAATGAAAGCGGTCGTGGTACGGGACAAAAATGACGTTGCAGTACGGAACGATATCCCGATGCCGCAAATAGGAGAATATGAGGCGCTGGTAAAGATGTATTCCTGCGGGTTCTGCAATGGGACTGATTTCCACGTCATTGACGGTTCCCTGACCAAAGAAGAGGGCCTCGGGGCATATCCCACCATACTGGGGCACGAAGGCTGCGGCGATATTGTTGCAGTCGGGGCAAAGGTGCGGTATCTGCATATGGGGGATCGGTTGATTCATCCGGTCAACCGTCCCTGCGGCGATTATTCGATGACCTATGGCAATATGTGCGAATATGCGCTGGTTCCCGATCACTTGGCAATGTTGGAAGACGGATGGTCCAAAGATCAACTGCCGTTTAACGGAAATACAATTATTGGGGTAGAGCCGAATTTTGTGAAAATTCCGAAACATATCGATCCGATCGATGGCGGCGTATTGCTCAGTCTGTGCGAATGCCTTGGCGCGGTAAGAGATTTCGGAATCGGAGAAGGGGCAAGCGTGCTGGTCTATGGCTGCGGCCCGATGGGGCTTGCGTCAATGTATATCATGCGCGCGCTCGGCGTGAAGCGTATCGTCGCAGTCGATAGCATTGATTCACGCCTTGCAACCGCTAAAAATGAGGTTGGCGTCGATCAAACGATCAATTTTGAGCGGACAGCAGTGTCGGCGGCGCTGGCGGGGGAAAAATTCGACTTTACTTACGACGCGGTCGGAGCGGTTTCCATTATTGAGGAAAGCTCGCATTATCTGCGGCAGGGCGGAAAGGTTTGCGCGCTTGGGGTGTTGGGGGCAGGCAGAGACTTGCTTAATATGCATAAACTGCAAAACAACACCTCGGTACATATCCATAGCCAGCCGTATAAACGGTTTGGATTCATGGCGGAGCTGGTTGCTCTTATTGAAGCGGGTAAGATCAACCCGAAGAATTTTTATTCTCACGTCCTGCCGATGGAAGACATCCATCAGGCCATGGAACTGGTCAAAAATAAGCAGTGCCTAAAGGTGATCCTGAAGATTGCAGATTGAATTTTGTCAGGAAGCATGCCGAAACGGCTCGGTCGAATATGAAACGATAATGATTTTATAAGGAGTTAAGAACATGAAATACACCAGCAGCGGCTCTTTTGAGCAGGGCTATAATAAGATGATCTCCGCGGTTGAGAACCCGGAAATGAAGGGAATGGAGTTCGGCGTCGTCAAAATGGCGGGGGGCGATGTCATGCACTTTGACTACGCACAGGAGGTCGTTTATGATCTGCTCTCCGGCAAGGTGACTTTTGCGTGGGATGGGAAGAGCGAAACCGTGGCGCGTGAGGATTGCTTTCATGAAGGCGCGATTCTGCTGCATGTGCCGCAGTGCGTCAAGGTAACGATCACCGCTGAAACCGAGACCGAGGTGGCGGTTGCGCGCACCGAGAACAAGCGCAGCTTCGCAGCCAAGCTCATGCGTCCCGAGGATTGTCTGTGCGCCAACGAGGAACGCGGCGCGGGCCAAATGAACGAGTGCTCCACCCGGATGGTGCGTACCTTCTTTGACCGTTCCAACTGCCCGGAAACCAACTTTTTTATCGGCGAGGTCGTGCACTTTCCGGGCAAGTGGTCATCCTACCCGCCGCATCAGCATGTGGAGCCGGAGATGTATTACTACAAATTTTTGCCGCAAAACGGCTACGGTCTGGCGGAGTTTGGAGACGACGCCTATAAGGTTAAGCACAACGACCTGACCGGCATGCCCGCACACGTGACCCACTCGCAGGCGGCGGCGCCCGGTTACGCGGAGTATTACCTATGGTGTATCCGATTGCAGGATGATAAAAATATCGTCACCACGACGGTGAAGGAATACGAGTGGATAACCGCGCCGGACGCCAAGTATTTTCCAGAAATCTAAGGGGGCGAAAGAAATGAAAGCCTTTCAGTTGGCACCAGCAATAGGAGAGTACGCGGATTTCGGAGCGCTGGCGCAGGAATTGCGTTTAGGGAGGACAGACCTGATCCTGACGAACGAATACCTTTATCATCCGGCGCTCTCGGCGCTCGACCTCGGCTGCCAGACCCTGTTTCAGGAGCGATACGGTGCGGGCGAGCCGACAGACGTGATGGTCGACGCGATTTTGGACGAGCTGCGGGATAAGGAATATGACCGCATCATCGCCGTGGGCGGCGGCACAATCATCGACATCGCCAAGGTGCTGGCGGTTGCGGTGTCAAACGACCGTGTGGACGATCTGTATGACCGCATGGCGTCGCTTACCAAGGTGCACCCGCTCATTATCGTGCCCACCACCTGCGGCACGGGCAGCGAAGTGACCAATATCTCCATTATCAACCGCACAACCAAGGGCGTGAAGCAGGGGATCGTTTCGCCGTCTATGTTTGCCGATGAGGCCGCGCTCATCCCGGGCATGCTGCAAAGCCTGCCCTATGGCGTGTTTGCCACCTCCTCAGTAGACGCGATGATCCACGCGGTCGAGAGCTACTTAAGCCCCAATGCCTGTGCGATCAGCGAAGTATTTTCCGAACGGGCGCTGCACCTCATTCTGTGCAGCTGGCGCGGCGCGGTCGCATCAGGAAGCAAGGACGGCTGGAAGGCTTATGCGGCGGAGCTGCTTCGCGCTTCCAACTTTGCGGGCATCGCCTTTGGGCACGCGGGGTGCGCGGCCGTACATGCGCTGAGTTATCCGCTCGGCGGCGTGCATCACATCCCGCATGGACAGGCCAACCAGCTGATGTTCGCGGATGTGATGCGCAAATATCAGGAGAAAAAACCGGTGGGCAAGCTGAACCGCCTGCAGGAATTGCTCGCAAACGAACTGGACTGCACACCGGAACACGCGCTGGACGCGCTGTATGCGCTGATGGATCAAGTGATCGAAAAAGCGCCTCTGCGCACGCATGGCGTGACCGAACAGGAACTGCCGGTGTTCGCCAAGAATGTGCTGGAGACCCAACAGCGTCTGCTCGGCAATAATTACGTGGAGCTGACCGAACAGGATATTTTGGAGATCTACCGCTGGGCGTTTTAGGAAGGAGGAGACGGAAATGGACTGGAGAGAACACTATAAGAAGTGCACCATGACCCCGGAACAGGCGGTCTCCCTGATCTGCGACGGCGACCGCGTGGTGTTCGGTCACGCGGTGGGCGAGCCGATTGTATTTCAGCGGACGATGGCGCGTTTGGCCGATCAGTTCAGCGGCGTCGAGGTGGCGCACATGGTCTATCTTGGCTCGGGCGAGTATTTGCAGCCCGGTATGGAAGGGCACTTTCGGCACAACGCGCTGTTCGTCGGCGGTCCGGCGCGCAAGGCGATTGCGGAGCACCGGGCGGATTACACCCCCGCGTTTTTCTCCGATGTGCCGCGCATGTTCCGCGACGGGTCGCTGCCGGTGGACGTGTTCGCGTTCACCTGCTCGCCGCCGGATGAGCGGGGCTATGTATCGCTCGGCCTTTCGTGCGATTACGGCGCGCAGGCGGTCAAGTCGGCGCGGACGGTCATTGCCGAGGTCAATCCCAATATGCCGGTGACCTTTGGCGAAACCTTTGTGCATGTGTCGGAGATCGACGCTTTTCTGTGCTCGTGGGAGCCGCTGCCCGAATCAGCGCCCGCGAAAATCAGCGAGGAGGACCGGCAGATCGGCAAGTATATCGCGGATCTGGTGCGCGACGGAGACTGCCTGCAGCTCGGCATCGGCGCGCTGCCCGACGCGGTGTGTACGTTTCTTGGGGACAAAAAGGATCTCGGCTTACACACCGAAATGATCTCGGACGGCATCATCCCGCTGATCGAGTCGGGCGTGATCAACGGACAGTGCAAGCAGCGCGATATCGGCAAGATTTGCGTGACGTTTCTGATGGGCACCCGTAAGCTATATGACTTTGTCGACCATAACCCGATGTTCCACATGATGCCCGTGGATATCTGTAATAATCCGGCGGTAATCTCGCAGAACGACAATGTGGTTTCGGTCAATTCGTGCGTCGAGGTCGATTTACAGGGACAGGTGTGCGCGGAAGCGATCGGCCTGCGGCAGATCTCGGGCATCGGCGGCCAAATGGATTTCGTGCGCGGCGCAAACCTGTCCAAGGGCGGCCGGTCGATCATTGCGCTGCACTCGACTACAGGCGACGGTAACCACTCAAAAATCGTCGCGACGTTGACCGAAGGCGCGCCGGTGACGACCAGCCGCTGCGATGTGGGCTATATCGTGACCGAATACGGCGTCGCGGCTTTGCGCGGACAAACGCTGCGTGAACGAGCGATACGGCTCATCGCCATTGCACACCCCAAATTCCGTGCGGAACTTTCGGAGGAGTTTGAGAAACGCTTCGGCGAAGCGCCCGCATGCTGAATTATTGAAGAAAGAAGGAAAAAACGCCATGATGACAAAAGAGCAATACGTGGAATCCCTGCGGGGGCTGCACCTGAACCTGTACCGCTTTGGCGAAAGGGTGGAAAACGTGGTGGACGACGAGGTCGTCCGGCCCTCGCTCAATTCTTTTGCCGCGACCTACGAGCTGGCCGAGGACCCGCAGTACGAGGACCTGATGACCGCCGTTTCCAGCTTAACCGGCAAAAAGATCAACCGGTTTACCCATCTGCACCAGTCCGCCGACGACCTGATCAAAAAGGTCAAGATGCAGCGCCTTTTGGGGCAAAAGACGGCGGCCTGCTTCCAGCGCTGCGTCGGTCTGGACGCGGCCAACGCCGTGTTCTCCACCACCTTTGAAACCGACGAGGCCCACGGCACAAGCTATCACGAAAACTTCAAGAGGTTTTGGACCGAGGTGCAAAACAACGACTGGGGCGTGGACGGCGCGATGACCGACGTGAAGGGCGACCGCTCGCTCTCGCCTTCCAAACAGGCCGATCCTGATCTGTTCCTGCACGTGGTCGAACGCACGGCGGACGGCGTATACGTCACGGGCGCCAAGGCGCACCAGACCGGCTACTTAAATTCGCACTACGTGCTCGTCATGCCGACCATCGCCATGCGCGAGGGCGACGAGGACTACGCGATCTCCTTCGCCTGCCCGACCGACGCGGACGGCATCACGCTCATTCTCGGCCGGCAATCCTGCGACACTCGTAAGACCGAGGAGTATAACGATATCGACGTGGGCAACAAGGTGTACGGCGGCCACGAGGTGCTGGTCATTTTTGACCGCGTGTTCATTCCGAACGACATGATTTTCCTGAACGGCGAAGTGGACTTCGCGGGCATGATGGTGGAGCGCTTCGCGGGCTACCACCGCCAAAGCTATGGCGGCTGCAAGGTCGGCGTAGGCGATGTACTGATCGGGGCGACCGCGCTCGCGGGCGACATGGCGGGTTCCGCCAAGGCCAGCCACGTCAAGGATAAGCTGATCGAGATGACGCATCTGAACGAAACGCTGTACTGCTGCGGGATCGCGTGCTCGTCGCAGGGCACCAAGACCAAGGCGGGCAACTACCTGATCGATCTGCTGCTGGCCAACGTGTGCAAGCAGAACGTGACCCGCTTCCCGTACGAGATCGCCAGACTCGCGCAGGACCTCGCGGGCGGCGTCATGGTGACCCAGCCCTCCGAAGCAGACTACCGCAACCCCGCGACACATGATTACATCGAGAAGTACTTAAAGGGCGTGGCGAGCGTGCCGACCGAGGACCGCATGCGCGTGCTGCGCCTGATCGAAAACATGACCATGGGCACGGCGGCTGTCGGTTATCTGCCCGAATCCATGCACGGCGCGGGCTCGCCGCAGGCACAGCGCATCATGATCGCAAGACAGTCCAACCTCGAAATGAAAAAGCAGCTGGCAAGGGACATTGCGCGTATTTCGTTATAAAAATAAGGTTCTTAAGATAGCGGCTCAATAGAACTGTGCTTAAGTATGGTAGCGTGTACTCAGAGAGTATCAGATATCTGCCGCTGTGGCAGGGGCTGTAAAAAACTGTTGCAAAATAGAAGAGTACCCAAATGTCATTCTGTACGAAGTGAAGAATCTCGCGCGAACGCGCGTTCCCAGCGTATCGGATGCACGAGACCTCATGCTTTTTCAGTCATTTGTTTTTTGGAATGGGGTACAAATCTGGTTTAGTGGAATACTTGTCTTCGTCTTGTGATGACCTCTGATTAGTGGTATAATAATCAGGCTATCAGAAGCATTGCGGAATGAAAAATGTATCAGGATGTGTCCGCGCATATCGCGGAAAGTGGCACGCTGTAATCTACTGATGGATGCAGAAAAAATTCGATGATCTTAAAAGATAATATAAGTGCGCAAAAAACAGTAAAATTTTCTTGAAATCGCACTGTATTTAGTGTTATAATTGAAAACGCACAGACATAAACGACGTTAAACAGACGTTGCGATCGAGTGTGTAAAAAGTGGCGCAGTATCCTAGTCAGCGCATGCGATTCCCAGGACGGGCCTAAAAATCCGTAGAAGGGCATATCGATGAAGTCTCTGGTGTTTGCTTCTTACGCCCAGTTTGGGGTGGATGCTGGAGGTTAAGGCTCGAGGGCGCGCTTCAATGGCATGAAGTACCGACCCTCCCGCCGTGGAGACCTGTATGCGTGGGACACCTATAGCACCTCTTCGGGGGTTGACGGATGGCCTACGGTACAGGATGAAACCTGTATTGCGGTGCGGCGGCAGCCGCGCGCGACGGGATTGAACCCCCGTTTGCGCGGTACGTCAAAGCGCTGTGTGCAGTGTAGCCTGCCTTGCGTGGTTATGGTGGATAAGGTATCCGCCCGCGGTTTCCCGGCCAGGAACGCCGCGGGAATTGACGTTTGAAACCATAGCTGCAAAAGAGGCTAAGAATCGCGTTGCCTGTTGTGGAAAGCACCTAGGCTGTTCCAAAAGAGGCAGACAGAGGATTGCAGTACGGACTAAGTGGCAATTCGGTCCCGGTGATGGTAACATCCCGGCACGGGCTTTAATGGGAAACCCCCATAGCGGCGACGCATGGCAGCCCGCGGGGAAAACCAACCGAACCTCAAGCCGTAAGATTAACTCTGTCTGCCGCCACTTTATTTTATTAACCATCGCCCGTAAGGGCGTTATTTTCGTCAAAAGGGAGTTTCATCCTTGGAAGGAACCGACAAACAGAAGAAAAAAACAGCGCGAAGCGCCGCGCCCGCCGCGTCTGATCAATGTGCGCTGGGTCGTAACGATCATGGCGGTCAGCTTGGTGCTGAGCATGACAATGTCCTATCTCTCAAGCGAAGCGCTCAACAACGCGAATACGATCACTTCGTTTATCGTGTTGTTTCTTTTCATCGCGCTGGGCATCGTATTTGACATGATCGGCGTAGCCGCCACTTCGGCGACTGAAAAAGAATTTCACTCCATGGCGGCCCGCAAGGTGAAGGGCGCAAGGGAAGCGGTCTGGATGACGCGCAACGCCGAAAAGGTATCCAGCATCTGCAACGATGTCATCGGCGATATCGCTGGCATCATCTCAGGCGCGACCGGCGCGCTCATCGTCGCCCACATGACGGCGGGCGCGGGCGCGCTGCGCGCGGTCATCATATCCCTTGCGATCACCGGTATGATCTCCGCCATGACCATTGGCGGCAAGGCGGCCGGTAAGGGCATTGCGATCGCCAACAACGGCAAGATCCTCGCGGTATGCGGCAGGGTGCTCTCTGTGCTGCCCATCGCGTTCGATAAAAAGAAATAGCCGAAAAAAGGAGCTGCCACCCAAGGGGAAAGTATGAAAAAACGCTACGGAATTTTAGATAATGTAAAAAGCCCGGCCGATCTGCGAAACCTGTCCTACAATTCACTCGACGCGCTTTCAGCGTCTTTGCGCGAGTTTATTGTGGATCATGTTTCAAAGACGGGCGGGCATTTGGCGTCTAACCTCGGTGTGGTGGAGCTGGCCGTCGCGCTGGAACGCGAGTTCGATTCGTCGAAGGATCGCATCATATATGACGTCGGTCATCAGAGCTACGTGCATAAAATATTGACCGATCGGCGCGAAGGGTTTGATTCATTGCGTCAATTCGGCGGCCTTTCCGGTTTTATGAAGCCGGAAGAAAGCCCAGCGGATCCTTGTATCACGGGGCACGCGTCCAGTTCGGTCTCGGTCGCTCTCGGCATGGCGCACGCGCGCACGCTGAAAAATCAGAAATACCATGTGATCGCTGTGATCGGCGACGGCGCAATGACCGGCGGTATGGCCTATGAGGCGCTCAACAGCGCAGGCACCAGCCGCGAACCGCTGATCGTTGTGCTGAACGATAATAATATGTCGATCGCGCGAAACGTTGGCGGACTAAACCGCCACCTGTCCCGCTTACGTGTCAACCCGCGCTATCTGCGCGCAAAGACACGGGTGAAAGGCGTGCTGAGCCGTATGCCCGGCGGCCAAAAGCTGGCGGATGGCCTTTCCCGTATCAAGCGCCGCTTGAAGATTTTGCTGCTGCCGACCTCGATCTTTGAACAGATGGGGTTTGCCTATTTCGGCCCGGTGGATGGGCACGATATAAAATCCGTGTGCGAGCTGCTGCGTATGGCTAAAAAAATGAAAAAGCCGGTGCTGTTGCACATCATGACGCGGAAGGGCAAGGGTTATACGCCGTCCGAACAGGACCCGGAGACCTATCACGGCGTTTCTAAGTTTAATCCAGTGACCGGTATTACAGGCGGAGAGACCAAGCAGGATTTTTCCGCCTGCTTTGGCAAGGAGCTTTGCCGGTTGGCCGAAACGGATGGCCGCATTTGCGCGGTTACGGCCGCGATGCCATCCGGCACAGGCCTGACCGGTTTTGCCGAACGCTATCGCAGCCGCTTTTTTGATGTCGGTATCGCGGAAGAGCACGCGGTGGCAATGGCAGCCGGTATGGCCAAGCAAGGGCTTTTGCCCGTATGTGCGATCTATTCCACTTTTTTGCAGCGCGCTTATGATCAGATCATTCATGATGTGGCGATCGAAGGGCTGCATGTCGTTTTAGCGGTCGACCGCGCGGGCATTGTCGGCGCGGACGGCGCGACGCATAACGGCGTATTCGACGTGGCCTTTCTGCGCTCGGTACCGGGCCTGAAAATTTACGCGCCGAGCAACTTTGCCGAACTGCGCGCCATGCTCAGTCATGCGCTGTATCACGATACCGGCGCGGTCGCGATTCGCTATCCGCGCGGCGGCGAAGCTTCCTTCACGGCTTCCACGGTATCCGAACCGTTTGTTCGTATCAAAGAAGGTAAGTCTGCCGCGATCGTTACCTATGGCACGATGCTGGAGGAGACGCTGCAGGCGGCCAATACGCTTGCGGATACCGGGTGTGAGATCGCTGTTTATAAATGGAACGAGCTTTCCGCGTCGCCCGGCGAAGCGCTATTACAAGAACTGGGCGCCTATCGTGCGGTGCTGGTCGCGGAGGACGTGGTGCAAACGGGCGGCATGGGAGAGTATTTGGCCGCGCTGCTTGCGGCGCGTAGCTGTGCGCCGCAGCGTTTGCTGTTCTGTTCCACAGGCGACCAATTTCTGCCGCACGGCAGCGTGGAGGAGGTGCGCCGGGCCTGTGGCTTGGATGCGGCCAGTCTGGCAAAAACATTGAGGGAGGCGATCGCGAAATGAGTAAACTGCGTTTGGACGTCGCGCTGTTTGAGCGCGGTCTTGTCCCGTCGCGTGAACGCGCGAAAACGACGATCATGGCCGGTCTGGTTTATGTGGATGGCCAAAAGGCGGACAAGGCCGGCATGACCATACCGGAAGATGCCAACATAGAAGTGCGCGATATGGGTAAGACCTTTGTCTCGCGCGGCGGCCACAAAATTGAAAAGGCGCTTGACTATTTCCAGATCGACCCCAAGGGCCTGACCGTGATGGACGTGGGCGCGTCTACCGGCGGTTTTACCGATTGCCTGCTGCGGCGCGGCGCGGAAAAGGTCTATTCGATCGACGTGGGCTACGGCCAGCTGGCTTGGAGCCTGCGGCAGGACCCGCGCGTTGTATGCATGGAGCGCACCAACATCCGCTATGTGACGCCCGAGCAATTACCGGACACGCCTTCGCTGTGTGTGATCGATGTTTCGTTTATTTCGCTTCGTATCGTTCTGCCCGTCGTGGCGGAGCTTCTGTCGGAGCAGGGCCGCGTCGCCTGCCTGATCAAGCCTCAATTTGAAGCGGGCCGCGGCAAGGTGGGGAAAAAGGGTGTTGTGCGCGAGCCGGAGATCCATTTAGAAGTGCTCGAGGGCTTTGTGGAAAATGCGCGCGCTGCCGGATTTGCCGTACGAAACGTCACCTTTTCGCCCATCAAAGGGCCGGAAGGGAACATTGAGTTTTTGGGTTATCTGCAAAAGCAGGGGACGGACAGCGTTCCCGACCTTTCCGAGATTGTGCGTCAGGCGCACGAGGAATTGGATGGATAAAGAATGATCAAAACCATTTTTGTTTACCCTAATATGCGCAAAGAAGGCGTGCGCGGTATCCTGCCCAAGGTCTGTTCGCTGCTGAGCGGGCAAGGGGCGCGTTTGCTGCTGCCTCTACGGCTGCGCGGGCTGGAGAGCACAATCGAGTGCGCGGATTTTCTGGAATCCGTTGATGCCATGCGTGTGTCGGATGCGGCGGTGGTTCTTGGCGGAGACGGCACCATGCTGCGCATCGCGCGAGCAGCGGCGCAGCACGGCGTACCGCTGCTCGGCATCAATTTGGGCCATATCGGTTTCATGACCGAACTGGAGCGTGACGAGCTTTCTCTCATGGAGCGGCTGTTTACCGGAGAATATACGCTGGATAGCCGGATGATGCTGCACGTGGCGATCCGGCGGGGGGATCGCGTGGTCTATGAAAACGATTCGCTCAATGATATCGTCATTGCCAAGGGCACCGCTTTTCGTGTGGTGTGTGTGCGCATTGCGGCGGATGATGAGGACGTCACAGCCTTTAACGGCGATGGCGTGATCGTTTCCACGCCGACGGGTACGACGGCTTACGGCCTTTCCGCCGGCGGGCCGATCATTGAACCAAGCGCGGAAAACCTTGCGGTCACGCCGATCTGCGCGCATGCGCTGCAAGCAAAGGCGTTTGTGTTCGGACCGGAGCGCCGCATCACGATCAACGCGCAGTGCGAAGGCGGCAGCGAGGTGTTCGTTTCCGCGGACGGCGGACAGGGCTTTGCCATTCGTCCGGAGGATCAAGTGGAGATCACGCGTTCTTCGCTGCGGACGAAGTTGATCCGTCTGAAGGGCAACAGCTTTTACAAGATATTACAGCAAAAATTATAAGGCGAGGAGGGATGCGGCATGAAATTTCAGCGTCAAGCAAAGATACTTGATCTGATCGATCGGTTTGAGATAGAAACGCAGGAGGAACTGACCGACCACCTGCGCACCATGGGCTACAATACGACGCAGGCGACGATCTCGCGCGATATCCGTGAGCTGCGGCTGATCAAAACGCTTTCCTCTGAAACCGGAAAATATAAATACGCCGCGGCTACATCCGGCACGGCGGAGAGCTTTACCGTACGCCTGCGTAATATTTTCCGCGAGTGTGTGACCAGCATTCAGGCTGCGCAGAACATGGTCGTCATCAAAACGCTGCCCGGTCTGGGGCAGGCGGCGGCAATGGCGATCGACGCGATGCGCGCGACCGAGGTCATCGGCACGCTCGGCGGGGACGATACGGTGTTCGCCGTAATGCGGGATAACGAAAGCGCGGAACGCTTTTGCCGCGAAGCGCAGGAAATCCTACAATGAAAATAAGCGGCTGGAAAGGGAGGTGCTGTCATGCTCGAGCTGCTGCATATTGAGAATATTGCCGTGATCGAGCAGGCGGATATCGAACTCGAACCCGGCCTGACCGTGATGAGCGGCGAGACCGGCGCGGGTAAATCGATCGTGATCGATTCCGTGGGCGCGATTCTCGGCCGTCGTGTCAGCCGCGAGCTAATCCGCTCGGGCGCGCAGAAGGGCTTTGTCAGCGCGGTATTTTCCGCGCTTTCACCCGGCCTTAACCGCCTTTTGGCGGAGCTCGACCTGACCGGCGAGGAGCCGGATACCCTGTATATCCAGCGGCAGATCAACGCGGACGGCAAGAGCGCCTGCCGTGTGAATATGAAGCCTGTTACGGCCGCGGTACTAAAGACGCTTGCGCCTTATCTGATTGATATTCACGGCCAGAACGATGGACAAAAGCTGTTGGACGAGCAGTATCACATTGATTACTTAGACGGCTTTGCGCAAAATGAAGCGCTGCTGGCGGAATATCAGCCGCGCTATCAATCGCTTCTACAGCTGCGCCGGCAGATTACCGCGCTGGAAACCGGCGAGCAGGAACGTCTGCAACGGGTTGACATGCTCTCTTTTCATAAGGAAGAGATTGAGCAAGCTGCGCTTAAGCCGGGTGAGGATGAAACGCTTGCGCAGCAAAAGGCCTTTTTTGACCATGCGGGCAAGATAGCCGCGGCGCTTGAAGAGGCTCGCCTTGCGCTGGCGGGGGATGAGGATGCAGACGATGCGGCCGGCGCGTGTTCTCTGCTCGACCGCGCTGCCGAAGCGCTGGGGGCGATCGGAGAAATATCTGATGCGTATGAAGGCATCGCCGAGCGCGCGCAGGAGCTTCGATATCTCGCCGCCGATTTGCGGGACAGTGTGGCCGGTGGTTGTGGCAACCTAGAATTTTCCGCCGCGGAGCGTGACCAAACGGAGCAGCGGCTGGACGAGATCTATCGCCTGAAGCAGAAATACGGCGGTACGATTGAGGAGATCCTCGCTTATCACGCCAAGATAACGGAAGAACTCGATGGGCTGCAAAACGCAGATACCCGGCGTGACGCTCTGCGCGAGCAGTATCGTGTGGAATTGGCGGACGCCAAGAAAATCGCTGCCCGTCTGACCGAGGCCCGCGTAGAAGCCGCGGGACGGCTCGAGCAGGCGATCGTGCGGGAACTCGGCGAGCTGGACATGGAAAAAGTGCGGGTGCGCATCGCGGTACGTACCGGTACCAAGCTGACGCAGCAGGGCTTTGATACGGTCGCGTTCGAGATATCGGTAAATCCCGGCGAGCCGGAAAAACCGTTATCCAAGGTCGCGTCCGGCGGTGAGCTTTCGCGGATCATGCTGGCGCTGAAAAATGTGCTGATGGCAGGCGAGGAGGTCGGCATGCTGATCTTTGATGAGATCGACACCGGCGTCAGCGGTCACGCCGCACAGCAGATCGCGCGTAAGCTGTGCGCGATCGCTGGACAAAAGCAGACCCTGTGCGTGACGCATTTGCCGCAGATCGCGGCGATGGGCGACTATCATTTGCGCATTTCCAAGTCGGTGCGGGGCGAGCGCAGTTATACGGATGTCAGCCCGATGGATGAAGCGCGGCGGATCGATGAGATCGCACGCCTTCTTTCAGGGGAAACGATCACCGACGCCTCGCGCGGCAATGCCGCCGAGCTGCTCCATGAGGCGAAGCGCTATAAGACGGATCGAGAGACCGGCTTTATTGATGAACGCCGCAAGGAACGGGCGCCGTGAATCTATGGTTAAAAAGTATTTAAAATAGATTTAAAAACAAGGAGAACAAGTGACGATGGGTATCTATCAGGAACTCGTTGACCGCGGATTGATCGCACAGGTCACAAACGAGCAAGAAATTAAAACAATGATCGACAATGGCAAGGCCACCTTTTATATCGGCTTTGACCCGACGGCGGATAGTCTGCATGTTGGTCATTTTATGGCCCTGTGCCTGATGAAGCGCTTGCAGATGGCCGGCAATAAGCCGATCGCATTGATTGGCGGCGGCACCGGCATGGTGGGCGATCCCTCCGGCCGTACCGATATGCGTTCGATGATGACGGTTGAAACCATCCAGCATAATTGCGACTGCTTCAAAAAGCAAATGGAGCGCTTTATCGAGTTTGGCGAGGGCAAGGCGCAGATGGTCAATAACGCCGACTGGCTGATGAACCTGAATTATATCGAGCTGCTGCGCGATGTCGGCTCATGCTTTTCAGTCAATAACATGTTGCGTGCCGAGTGCTATAAACAGCGCATGGAAAAGGGCCTTAGCTTTTTAGAGTTCAACTACATGATCATGCAGTCCTACGATTTTTACTACCTGTTTCAGCACTACGGCTGCAACATGCAGTTCGGCGGCAACGATCAGTGGAGCAATATGCTGTTCGGCACAGAGCTGATCCGTCGTAAGCTCGGCAAGGACGCGCACGCAATGACGATCACGCTGCTGCTCAATTCGGAAGGCAAGAAGATGGGCAAGACCGCCGCGGGCGCGGTTTGGCTCGATCCGAACAAGACCTCGCCCTACGATTTTTATCAGTATTGGCGCAATGTCGACGACGCGGATGTGCTCAAGTGTATCCGTATGCTGACCTTCCTGCCGCTTGAGCAGATTAACGAGATGGACGGCTGGGAGGGCGCGCAGCTTAACCGCGCCAAGGAGATTCTTGCCTATGAGCTCACTGCGCTCGTGCATGGCAAGGAAGAGGCGGACAAGGCGCAGGACGCGGCAAAGAGCATCTTTGTCAGCGGGGGCTCCAGCGAAAATATGCCTACCACAAAGCTCACGGATGCCGATTTTATAAACGAAGAGATCGGCGTGCTGACCCTGCTGGTCAAATGCGGTCTCGCCGCTTCAAACGGGGAAGCGCGTAAGCTGGTGCAGGGCGGCGGCGTATCCGTTGCGGGTGATAAGATAGCCGACCCCAAGCAGATGCTGAACAGATCGGTTTTTGAAAACGAATGTATCATTAAAAAGGGCAAAAAGACCTTCCACAAGGCGACCCTGTGATCAAGATATTTTGAGAACGCAGCCCGGAATGACTTAGCCGAGAATCACGGCTAAGTCATTCCGGAACACTTGAAAAAATGCTTGACAGGAGCACTTAAATTTGGTATTCTAATTAGGCAAGGTTTTGAGTTATTCCTTGTATTATCCGGGTGTAGCGCAGTTGGTAGCGTGCTTGACTGGGGGTCAAGAGGCCGCAGGTTCAAGTCCTGTCACTCGGACCATATAAATGAGACTTGAAAATTCACTTTTCGTGGGTTTTCAAGTCTTTTTCAATGTTGAAATGCAAATCTGGTTGCTGTCACCAACGACAAAGACGGAGCGCTGCGCAAGGTCTTTATACGTCGTGCACCCCGCATTGGGCAAGCGTGCCCAATATGTGCAGGATTTTGACGGTAACAGCTATATGTCCGCTCTACGCGTGGCGTACGTGGTCAATCCGATCTGAACAGATGCAAGTAGACAACCCAATTATGTATTACTGTGACGCAGATGTAACAGACAGTGCGGTTACACTGGA
The DNA here is from genome assembly GCF_033193315.1 of Agathobaculum sp. NTUH-O15-33. Lineage (NCBI taxonomy): Bacteria > Bacillati > Bacillota > Clostridia > Eubacteriales > Butyricicoccaceae > Agathobaculum > Agathobaculum sp. NTUH-O15-33. The sequence continues at coordinate 2,027,282 of NZ_CP136187.1, read as the reverse complement.
TGTTGCGCCACAACTGATTGACGGACGTACGATGCTCCCGGTGCGTGCGGTGTGCGAATATTTAAATTCAAAAGTTGACTGGAATGAAGACTCCAAGTCCATTGGGATTTTTCCGATTGCATTTGAAGTGATTGATCCCGACATTCCCGGAGAATACGCAACGGGCAATATCAATAAGTATTTAAAAGATCGGCCGGTCTATACAGGGGATTAACATGGTATAGCAATAACCACCTTATGAAAATAAGGTGGTTATTGCTATACCTCAGCCAGCGCGCTTCTGCCGTTACTGCGCAAGGTTCCGGCTGCTCTTTTTACGGAGCAGTTGGACTTTCTTTTATATGCATAAATAGTCAAGCACCGGAGTACCTTTCAAAATATGACAAAATGCGATACGCTTCTTTTGATAAATAAAAGGAGGTATCCCATGTTAAAAGACATCGTTGCAAGAAATGCATTGCGGGTGCGGGAATTAAACCGGCCCGAACCGGATAAGCCGTTATCGCGCACCAATGTATATCCACAAGATGAGGCGGCAGCCAGCGCTGGCATATCGATAAAACTTCTAGGCAAAATAGAGCGCGGGGTGCAGAATACAACGCTGAAAACGATCAGGAAATTGAAATTTGGTTATAACCTACGTGATTATGAGCTACTTGACGAAAATGGAGGCATCGAGGGTGCACAACCGTGCTATGCCACGCTTAACTGCTTTGCCCGGTACTGTGTGAAGCGCTCAGATCATACGCCGGATACGGAACCTTCACACCTGCTCGATGATTTGGACAATGAACTGCTTGACCATTTCACTCTTGAAAGAATCGAAACGCTTGCGGTACGACAGCATATGAAAGAAGAGAAACTGGCGAATGGGAACATAGCGAGGCGAAGCTAACCCTGCTTCGCCCTTCGTGGAATTCCTGCTTCCACCTATATTACCATATGAACCATATTTACGGCGCATTGAGGCGCATTATGCGGTTTTGACGTCGCGTTTTTTAAGCCAGAGCACGCCGAATGCGCAAGCTGCTAAAAAAAACAGGGTGGAGGTGGCCGCAAACAGCTGGGGAGCGCACTGCATCGGTTCATCCGGTTTGTTCGTGCACATGCTAAGCTGCAAAAGAGAAAAAGGAAAATACGCGCCAATGCCCTTGGCAAAAGCGGCGATCCCGCAGAAGCCGCCTAAAATGCCCAGACCGACAGGGATGGCGAATGATCGGATTACCAGCGCCACGCATAGAAGAAGAGCCGCCTCCACGGTCAGCGCCCACCAGCCGCGTATCAGCCATAAGAAGAGTTCGGGAGGCACGGGCGCGGTCAGCCCAGCCAGCTTGCCGAAAAGCAGGAACAATGCGCCGATCAGCAACTGTGTCAACACGGAAAGCAGGGAAACGATGGCGAGCTTGGCGAAGAAAATATGCGCCGGTGCGACCGGCATGGTCATTACACTGTTCCAGTTGCGCCCCAGATGCTCCAACCGGCACACATAAGCGCAGTATACGCCGGTTAGCGCGGGTGCGAATAGGGCGCAGTAAAACAGCGAATGCTGGGTCCAGAGCGAATACCACTGCTGGGTCAAAATACCCAGATTGTTTAGATAGTTAAATGTACCCATTACGGCGGAGAGCAACGGCAGCACGGCCAGCGCCAGCCAAATAAAGGAGCGCCGCAGTTTGATGCATTCGGCGCGAAACGATCTGATCAACATACTTACACCTCCTTGCGAATAAACAGCCGCCGCCCGATCGCATATAGGGCAATGAAAAATAGGCAAATACAAAGCAGACCTGTTGAATCATAGCGAACAAAATAATAATCAACCACACGGGTCGCGCGATCCCAATCCATTCGCACGGTATAAAGCACGCCGTAATACGCCCAGATCAACAGCTTTTGGAATGATTGCGGGAAAAAGAGCGAGAACAGCCCGATGAATGCGCCGACCAGACCGAGGATCATGCCGATCATCTGATTGGGCACCAGCATGGACAGAATCAGCTGAAACAGCAGAATGGTTAGAGAGACCGCTAATGTGGACACGAAATAAAGCGCAATCTCATCGACCGGCGGGGCTCCCGCGAAGCCGCGCATCATGCCGAAAACCGTGATCGTCACCGTCTGCAGCACGATGGCTGCCGTAAGCCAGCCGGCGGCGCAGAGCAGCTTGGCATCGAACAGCCGCCCGGGAGAAGCGACGGTTTGAAGCAGCTTATAGGTATTGCCCTTATGCTCGATATCGGCCGCGCGCGATGCGATCACCGCGGCGATCACCGGGGTCATCATCGCGTTGAGCATCGGAAAGTTATATAGGATATTGGCCCAGCCTTGTGAAAGCTCCTTGGCGCTCATGTCGGAAAAGGACCACAGCCCCCAAAGCAGCTGCGCGGTGAGCATCAGCAGCGGAGCGAGCCATATTTTACGGCGCTTTAGCTTATAAAACTCCATTTGCAATACTTTCACAGACTGGCAGCCCCCTCCGTCAGCTCTAGAAATAGATCTTCCAGATTTTTTTGCCGGTCCTCCAGCCGTACGATACCGATATGGTTTTCAAGCAGCAAGCGCATACACCATGCCGTCTTTTCATCCGCAAAGGGTGGTAGCAGCAGGTAATCGTCCAGCGTTTCACAGGGTACGCCGTGACCGGACAGCACGCTTTGCGCCTGCGTATTTTGCAGCGTGCGCAGAGCGAGTCGGTGCTCGCTTCGCTCGTGCAGCCTCTCGATTCGATCCTGATACACCAGCGCGCCGTCCGCGATCACGCCGACATGGGTCGCCATCTGGTCGATCTCGCTCAGCAAATGGCTGGACACCACGACCGTCATGCCAAATCGACGCGGCAGATCGCTGATCAGCTCGCGCATCTCCTGTATGCCCGCCGGATCAAGACCGTTGGTCGGTTCATCCAGCACGAGCAAACGCGGCCGTGACAACAGCGCGGCCGCCAAGCCCAGCCGCTGTTTCATGCCCAGTGAATACTGCGATACCTTTTTATCCTTTTGTCCGGTCAAACGCACGATTTGCAGCGCCTCGTCGACCGCTTGCTTCGGCAGCCGACGCAGGGTCTGTAAAATATGCAGGTTTTCCTCTCCGGTCAAATGCCCATAATAGGAAGGGGATTCAATCAGCGATCCAACGCTTTGCAGGATCGCAAGGCGGTTTTTCGGCTCCATCCGTTTGCCGAAAACCGTGACCGTGCCCTTTGTCGGCCGGGCTAGGCCGAGTACCATTTTCAGCGTTGTCGATTTGCCCGCGCCGTTTGGTCCGAGAAATCCGTATATTGCGCCCTCCGGCACGGCGAGGCGCAGGTCTTTCACGCGCAGCTTACCGCCGTAAGCCTTGCACAAGTCCTCTGTTTCGATCATATTGCGCATATCATTGCACACTTCCTTTCCATACCGTATCATAAAGCAGCTACCTTACGGCAGCATGAAGCCTGCCTTACTTTTTCCTTACATTTTGCAGCAAGGCGGCGCTTTTGTGCTATGATAAAGATGGTGAGTAAAATGAATGCTTTATCAAATTTTCAAATTCTGATCGTAGACGACGAACCGGCGCTTTGCCGCATGATCAGCGATATCCTGCGGGACGCCGGCTTTACCTATATGCTAACGGCGCAAAGCTGCGCAGAGGCGCGGCGGCAGTTTGCTGAATGGAGGCCGGACGCGGTTCTGCTTGATGTGATGCTGCCGGACGGCGATGGTTTTAGCCTCATTGAAGAGTTGCGACGCGGACGCGACGTGCCCATCCTGTTCCTCTCCGCGCGCGACGCGGACGAAGACCGGCTGCGCGGTTTGGGACTTGGGGCGGACGATTATATCGCAAAGCCCTTTTTGCCGCGGGAGCTGGTGCTCCGCCTGACCGCGGTGCTGCGCCGCGCCTATGCCGACCGCCTAAAATGTGCGGACGGCCTACTGCGGTTGGGCGCCACAACGGTCGATTGGGCAAGCGGCACGGTATCGCGCGGCGGCACACAGACGGCGCTGACCGCCAAGGAATACGCTCTGCTGCGTAAACTTGCGGATAACCGCGGCCATATCGTAACGATCGACGCCCTTTGCTACGCGGCTTGGGGTGACGAGAACTTCGGTTATGAGAACACGCTGATGGTGCACATTCGCCGCTTGCGGGAAAAGATCGAGGAGGAGCCCTCGCGCCCCCGGTATTTGCTGACAGCGCGCGGACTGGGCTATAAGCTAAAACGGGAGGATAGCTGATGCGGGGACTGACCAAAATGCTCAGCCGCTACGTCGGCGCGGCTATCGGTGTGGGGCTTTTTTTGCTCCTGCTCAATTTTTCGTTGTTTATTGCCTTTGGCGTGCTTTGTCAAAAGAGCGCGCCCGAGACCAAGGACCGCGTGACATTGATCGCAAATGGCGTCTCCCGGCAGGCGGACGGTTCCGTTGCCGTTTCAGACGAGGCACGGCGCGCGCTGGATGAGCGATACGTTTGGGCCATGCAGCTGGATGAGCAAGGCAATGTTATTTGGGGCGACCGCTTGCCGGAAGATCTGCCGCGCCATTACAGCGCCAGCGATATCGCTTCCTTTGCCCGCTGGTATTTGGAGGATTATCCGGTCTATGTCTGGTCGGATGGGGACGGCCTGCTGGTGCTGGCAAGCGCGCGCGGCAGCGAATGGAAATATGCGGTCACCACATCCTCTTTCCTGATCCGGCAAGGCATCCGCTGGGTTCCCGGCGTATTGCTGCTCAATCTGCTCACGGCGCTGCTGTTGGCGCTGTTGCTGGGCTGGCGCATGTATCGCGCGGCGGCCCCGCTCGCAGGCGGGATCGAACAGCTCGCGGAGGAGCAGCCGGTCGAGCTGCCCGTGCGCGGCGTGCTGGGCGATCTTTCGGCCGATCTGAACCGCGCTTCCCAAAAGCTTCGCACACAGCGCGACTTGCTCGATAAGCGCGACCGCACGCGCACCGAATGGATCGCCGGCGTATCGCACGATATCCGCACCCCGCTCGCGCTGGTGCAGGGCAGCGCGGCGCAGCTGGAGGAGGATGCGCGGCTTCCGGCGGACGCCCGCCAAAAGGCTGCGCTGATCCGTCAAAACAGCCAGCGCATGGGGCGTCTGGTTAGCGATTTAAATTTAGCTTCCAAGCTCGAATATGAAATGCAGCCTTTGCAGAAAATACTGTTGCGGCCGGCCGCGCTGCTGCGCACCGTCGCGGCGGAAGCGCTCAACAGCTTGCCGGAAGACGCCGCCGCGCAAATCGAAGTGCGAATCCCGCCGGAGCTTGGCGAGCTGTCCATTTATGGTGATGAAAAATTGCTCATAAGGGCGGTCGAAAACCTGTTGCGCAATAGTCTGGCGCACAACGGGAACACTGTTTCCATCCGCCTATCGCTGCGGCGCACGGCAAACGCCTGTCATATTCTGGTGACGGACAACGGCGCAGGGCTGCCGGCCGATGTTCTGGCGCGTTTGCGCACCCCCCATCAGGATACGCTGCCCGCGCACGGGCTGGGGCTGATATTGGTCCGCCAGATCGCGCAGGCGCATGGCGGCGCGGTGCTGTTTGAAAATCTGTTACACGGGCTTTGTGTGACGATCAGCCTGCCCATGTGAAGAAGAGGCGCGTTGTTCGACATTTTTTTCGCAGCCGCTCTTTCGCTTTGTCCATCGCTGTGATACAATAAAGACTCGAAAGGGGAGTGGACGATATGCAAAGAATCGCACAATTTTACAAGGTTAGTAATTTTCGCTTTCTGGCGGATTGGTGCGAGCAAACGCACTGCGACCCTTCCCGCGCGCAAGCGATTTTTGAGAGTATACGGTTGCCCCGCCGCGCGACCGCGGGCTCGGCAGGGTACGACTTTTTCGCGCCCGTTTCCTTTTCTCTTCAACCGGGAGAAACGCTTCGCATCCCGACCGGCATCCGCGCTGAGATCGCGGAGGGCTGGGTGTTGCAGCTCTACCCGCGTTCGGGGCTGGGCTTTCGCTACCGGCTGCAGATGGACAATACCGTAGGCATTATCGACAGCGACTATGCCTATGCGGATAACGAGGGGCATATCTTTATTAAAATGACCAACGATTCCAAGATCGGCAAATCGCTGCACGTCAACGCGGGCGACGGCTTTGCACAGGGCATTTTCGTGCCCTTCGGCATTACGCAGGACGACAACGCCGTCGGCGAGCGGCACGGCGGCTTTGGCAGCACGACAAAATCCGCCAAGAACCAAGATTAGACCCGGCAGAGCATCCGTTTTTACGGGTGTTCTTTTTCTTTGTGGGGCTGTAACACCTTGGCAAAAACGCGCCTATACTGTTGATAGGAGCGTGATGCGCAATGTTTTGCCGTGGTCAGGCGATCGGCCTTGCACTCATAAGTTTTGGCGCCGGCGTAGTGTTCGGCTGTATCTTGCCGCTGGGGCTGTTTCTGGTGCTGCTCTCCCTTGCGCTGATCGTGGCCGGCGTGTTCATTGCAAGATGGTGAAGGGGAGGTGGCGGAATGAAGGTAGTGATATGGCAGAGTCCGAAGTATCTGCGCGGTATCCTAAGCAGGCTGTTCCATATAGATAAATGATTACATGACAAAAGGGGCCTTGGCGAAACGATGAAAAGCATCGTGCGCTGCGGCCCCTTTTCGTGCGGTTTCATTTGCTATTGCTGTTGCGTATAGATCGTGCAGCGGCCCTTTCCGCTGTGCTTGGAACGGTACATCGCCTCATCCGCCTGCTGATAGAGCTGCGCGAAGGCGCGGGCGCCCTCGGCATCCGCGATGCCGATACTGCAGGAAATCGGAATGGATATGTTTTGCGGCGCTTGCAGCTGCAGCAGCTTTTCCATCAATACGGCCACACGCCCTTCGGCCAAGGTCTGGGCGGTTTCTTCCGGCACAAACGCGCCAAATTCATCCCCGCCCAGCCTGCCGAGGATGCCGCCTGCTTGGAACTGCTCCTTGAGCGCCTCCGCGACGGATACCAATACAAAATCCCCAAAGGGATGCCCAAAGGTATCGTTTATTTCTTTGAATCGATCGATATCCAGCATGAAAAACGCGCCTGTCGCTTGCGTTCTATGGGATAAAAGGCGTTCCACGTGATGTACGAAAGCCGTGCGGTTATAGATCCCCGTTAAGTCGTCACGCTCCGCTTTGTTCTTCATCTCAAGTTCCCGGCGCTTCTGCTGATCGATATCCTTAACATACATGATACCCTTGTGTTCGCCGGTGATACAGTCGGTGATCAGGCGGATAACGGTCACGGCCCAAAAGGAGCTGCCGCCGGGGCGGCTCAGCATATATTCGCAGCTGATCTCGGTTTCGTTTCGCTCGATGGCGTCTAAAACGCTGCCCAGTGAAAGCTTGGATAAAAATTTCTCCCGGTCTTCCTCCGCCACATACTCCGGTATCTTTTCGCGCACAAAGGCTTCGTACGGCGTGCCCGGCTCGGCATAGGCGCAAATGGTTTGGTTCACCTGACATTGTTCAAAGCAGTTCTTGGAAAAATTGACGATGTAAAACGCGACCGTGTCCGCCAAAACCGCTTGTTGGAACTGCTGCTCCGCCATAAAGGCTTTTTCACCGATCTCCTTGCGCATGTTTTGCAGCAAATTTTCCGCAACCTTGAGCGGATAGGCCTCCATATTTTCCGCCGTGATCGCGGGGGCGGACGCGTGCAGCCCGCATATCTTCCAATCGCCACCCTCTTTGACAAAGATCAGCGTTTGCAAAAGCTTGCTCTTGGTAACGTTTCCGTTTTCCGATCGGTGGATGATCACCTCGCCGCAGGCGTTGGCAAATTGCCCGTCATGGATCAAAATATCCAGCCGCGCATATTGCAGCGAGTAAGCCGCGCAGTCGTCTTCACGAAGCCCGCTGGCGAATATTTCTTGAATATCACTTTTGGATCGGACAAAGCCCTGTTCGCCGATGCCGATCCCAATGACACGATCTGCAATGCAGCTTAAAACCTTATCGATATCCTTAGATACCAGACCGCCATCCTCAAAATCCTGAAAAACCTGCCTGATTCGCTCTTCATCAGTCATATATTGTTCCTCCGCCTGATTGAGGCATTATTTACTATTGTACCCTTTTGCCGAACGCTTTGCAAGCTACACACGAAGTGTGTGCGCGGTAAGTTATGTGAACCGGCCTTCAACGGTCCGCGTGGCGGGATACGCCTCTGCGCTTTCTTTTTTTGCAGAGCTTTTTCATATTCACGGCGGGGTGGACATATTGTTTATCAGGAGCAGCAGTGAAAAGGAGGAGCAGCACAATGGAACTGAACCAAACAAGCATCTGCTATTATGACAGACGGCTGCAGCGCACCGCTATGAGCACCGAATCGGCCGACGCGATCGTGCCAGACACCTACCCGGACGTGGGCCGCGTGGTGTGTGCGTATGGGGTCGCGTCCGTCAAGGATCAAACGCCGCAAAATGGGCGCTTGCTGATTTCCGGTATGGTGCGTACGACCGTCGTTTACCAGCCGGAGGAGGGGGGCGGCCTGCGGCTGCTGAATATCCCGATCAGCTTTGCGCATATCGAGGAATGCGAAGCGCTGAACACGGACGCGGTGTGTCTGGCGACCTGCCGGGTGGCAAGCGTGGAGGCCGTAGCGGTAAACAGCCGTAAGCTAACGGTAAACGCATCCCTCTGCTTTGAATCCGAGGGGTACCAAAAAACGACATGCAATGTGACCGAGGGGGTCGACCTGCCGCAGGCGGAGCTGCGCTGCACGCCGCGCCTTGTCACGCTGATCGAACAGGCGCAAACCTGCCCGATTACAGTGCTGGAGGACGTGACTATGCCGGACGCCGCCGGGCTGTCGCTTCTGCACGCCGAATGCGTGCTGCGCGCGACCGAGTGCCGCGCCATGCAGGGCAAAGCGGTGCTGAAAGGCGAGGCCAGCATCACCTGCCTTGCCTTGCAGGAGGACGACGCTGTGCGCGTTCTGACCAGCGCGACGCCTTTTACCCAGATCCTCGAGATGCCCGAGGTGGGCGAGGGCGACAGCCTGTCGGCCAGCCTGACCGCACGGGAGCTGGACTGCCGCCTTGAGCCGGACGGCCTGCTTTCCTATACGGTCAACGCGGCGGCTCTTTTGCTGATGCGGCGCGCCCAAACGCTGCAAAATATCGACGACCTGTACATCCCGGGCAAGGAGCTGCAGCTTTCGCAGGAAAAGACCGTGCTGCGTTCAACGCCGCCCGCCACCGCCTTTGCCGGTGAGACGACGGAAACGCTGCAAACCGCGCGGCACGTATCCCATATCGTTTCCGCCGGGGCGTTTAGCTGCGATGCGAAGCGCGCGGACGGGGAAAAGGCCCAGATGACCGCCGCTGTGCAGGTGCTTTATCTGGACGACGATCAGCAGCTTTGTTTTCTCCAGCGGATGCTGCCCGTATCAATCCCATGCTCCGGGCAGGGCGAGCTTTCGCAGCTGGAACTTGTGGCGCGGGGCGCGCCTTCCGGCGAGCAAGGCATGATGTTAACCCTTTCCGCAAAGGGTCAGATCGCGGCGGAGGAGCAATGTACGTTCCGCTGCATCACCGAACTAAACGAGATCGACGCGCCCTGCGCGGCGGACGGCGTGACGCTCAAGCTGCGCTACATCGACCGCGAGCAGCCGCTGTGGGATATCGCCAAAGCCTGCGGCACAACGATGGAGGCGATACGCCGGGCAAACGAACTGCCCGCGGATGCGCAGACGGCGGCCGAGACCATGCTGCTGATTCCGATTGGAGGCTGAAAGGTGGGGGATTCAATGGAAAGCAACGCGATTTATGAACAGATCAGCGCACGGACGGGCGGCGATATCTACATCGGCGTAGTGGGCCCGGTGCGCACAGGCAAATCAACGTTTATCAAGCGCTTTATGGAAACCATGGTGCTGCCCGACATGGAGAACGTATATAAGCGCGAGCGGGCGCGGGATGAATTGCCGCAGTCCGGCACCGGGCGGACGATCATGACGGCGGAGCCCAAATTCGTTCCAGAGGAAGCGGCCGAGATCGCGCTGCCGGATGGCGGCGGCTGCCGCGTGCGGCTGGTGGATTGCGTGGGTTATTTGGTGGACGGCGCGCTCGGCAGCATGGAGGACGACGCGCCGCGTATGGTATCCACCCCATGGCGCGAAGCGCCGATGACGCTGGCCGAGGCCGCCGAGCTGGGCACGCACAAGGTGATCGGCGAGCATTCCACCATCGGCCTTGTGGTGACGACGGACGGCACCTTTACCGAGATTCCGCGCGCCAGCTATGAACCGGTGGAAGGACGCGTCATCCGCGAACTGCGCGAGATCGGCAAGCCGTTTGTCGTGCTGGTCAACTCCGCCGAACCACAGGGCGAAGCGGCGCGCTTTGCCTGCGACAGCCTGCGCGAGCAATATGGCGTCGATCCGATCGCGGTGGATTGCCTAGCGCTGGACGAAGCGGGCATAGCCGACGTTTTGCAGCGGGTGCTGTATGAATTTCCGGTTCAGGAGATCAGTTTTGTATTGCCGCGCTATGTCGGTTCGCTGCCGCCCAGCCATCCGGTACAGGCGAGCATTTACCACGCCATCCGCTCCGCGGCCCGTCCGGGCCAGTGCATGCGCGATATTCGCGCCATGTGCGGCGTGCTGGCGGAAAACGAGTATATCGGCCGCGCCACAGTCGATCAGCTCGCGCTCGGCACGGGGCAGGCGCAGCTGCGCTTTGATATCCCGGAAAGTGTGTTTTACGGCATTGTTGGCGAGCAGACCGGCATTCATATCGGCGACGCCGCCGACTTGATCGCCGTGCTGGACGATTTCTCTAAGGTCAAGCGCGAGTATGACCGCATCCGCGGCGCGCTTGATCAGGTGTACCAGACCGGGTACGGCATCGTCATGCCCTCGGTCGAGGAGCTGTCGCTTGAGCCGCCGGAGATCGTGCGGCAGGGCGGACGGTACGGCGTGCGCCTGAAAGCCTCGGCTACCTCGGTGCACCTGCTGCGTGCCAACATCAAGGCTGAGGTCAACCCAATCGTCGGCACGGAAAAGCAATCCGAAGAGCTGGTGCACTATTTGCTCAGCGAATTTGAAGAGCAGCCCGAAAAGATCTGGGATACCAATATCTTCGGCAAATCGCTCAGCGAGCTCGTTCGCGAGGAGCTTTCCCACAAGCTGAGCCGCATGCCGGACGACGCGCGCGGGAAAATCCGCGAAACGCTGGAAAAAATTATTAACGAAAGCGCCGGCGGGCTGATTTGTATCATCCTGTGACGGTAACGACCCTGAAGCCGAAATGGTTCGGTGTCCGGGGTCGTTTTTTGTGTATTTTTGGCAGAGTTATCCCGGGTTACCGCTTGCCTTGCGCTATATGTTGTGCTAAAATTGAAAAGTATTAAGGCATATGTGGGGTGAAACATGAAGAAACATGTTTTTATCATAAACGGCAGCGGGGGCGTGGGCAAGGACACGGTATGCGAACTGGCTGCCAAGCGCTGGAAGGTGCAAAACATTTCGTCCATCACGCCAATCCTAACCGTGGCGCGCGCGGCTGGTTGGGACGGAGAAAAAAACGCCCGCGGCGCGGCGCTTGCTCTCTCGTCTGAAAGAGGTGTGTACGGAATTTAACGATCTTTCCTTTTGCTACTGTATGGAACAATATAAAAAGTTCCTTACAGGCCCGGATGAACTGCTGTTCGTCCATATTCGCGAACCTGCGGAGATCGAACGATTTCGGCAAGCCGTCGGCAGCGGCTGCGCCGCGCTGCTCGTGCGGCGGCCCTCGCTGGAAGACGAGCGCGGTCTGCTTGGCAACCGTTCGGATGACGGCGTACTCGATTTTTGCTATGACCATATTTTTATCAATGACTGCGGATTGGACGAGCTGCCCGAGCGAGTGGAACTTTTTTTTGCGGATAAGCTGTCATAGCCGACTACCGCATCGCATAGGCGGCAGTTTTTACGGCATTGCGCGCAGAGCGGAACAAGCGCCGCTCTGTCTACGTCAAAATGATGCTAAAATGATGCCAAACATCGCTTGACAGTTCCACCTGCGCAAGGTATGATGATGGGTGTATGAGACAGCTTAGTACACTCCCGGACCGAGTAATACTTGGATGTATAAAGGAAGGATTCGTTTATGAGCGAAGAAAATAAGCAGCAGAACCCCGCCGAGCAGAAGGGCGGGGCCCATGTCGCTAAGGCAGGCACCTCGATCGCCAAATCGGCAAAGGGCGAAGTAGCCGTTCCCGAAGAAACGCTGCCCGCGGAGTCCGCGCCCGCAACCGAGGGCGAAGAGAGCCCCGCGTCCGAAGGCCCAAAGCGCAACAAATACGCGGATAAGATGAACAAAAAGAAGCACAAGCTGAGCCGCGGCGTGCGGATCGGCATCACAGTGCTGATCATTGCGCTGCTGATCGGTCTGGGTATTTTCCTCGTCATGCGCAGCCGCAAGCCCGCTGACGACGGCGCCGCGAGCAAGACGGCGTTCGCCACGCGCGGTATGCTGGAAACGTATATCGAGGGCGAAGGCTATACCGCCGCTAAAAAGCGTGAGGAGCTTGGCAAGGATCTCAAGGGCAAGGTGAGCAAGGTGCTTGTTGAAGTGGGCGACGAGGTCAAGAAAAACGACCAGCTATTGGTCGTCGACCCGACCGAGACACGCAAGGAGCTGACCACCGCGCAGGAAGAACTGGCCGACGCGCAGCGCGCCGTCGCCACCGCGCAGTCCGATGTGACCAAGGCGCTCAACAAGGTCAGCGCCGCGCAGAAGGATCTGGGCAAGCTGACGATCACCGCGCCGTTTTCCGGCAAGATCATTCCGGGGCTGAAGGAGGACGGCTCGGCCGCGCCTGAATTTAAGGTGGGCCAGCAGATTTCCAGCGGCCAAGTGATCGGCTACATGGTCGACGATAGTTCGATGAAGCTGACCCTATATTTCAGCACCGCTTACATGAGTGATATCCAGTCCGGTCAGGAAGCCACGGTTTCCATCCCCTCGGCCATGAGCGAGGTGACCGGCAAGGTCAGTTCGATCGAGCAGGCCGAAAAAGTATCCGCCGAGGGCGTTAAGCTGTTTCGCGCGATCATCACGGTGGACAACCCGGGCACACTGACCGACGGTATGAACGCGACCGCCGTAATTAAGACAAGCGCGGGCGACGAAGTTTATCCCGCCGAGTCCGGCACGCTCAAGTATTCTCGCGAAGAGGCGATTACGGCGGAGGTGTCCGGCGAGATCACCTCGGTCGGCGGCATCGATTATTACAATTATTCGAGCGGCGCGGTTATTATGCGCCTGACGAGCGACAGCGCGCAGAACGATGTGAAGGACGCGCAGAGCGATGTGGTATCCGCGCGCAATAATGTAACCACCGCGCAGAAGACAGTAAAGACCAAGCAGGACCGCATCACTGAACTGAAAAAGCTGATCGAAAACGCGACCATTAAGTCTCCGATCGACGGCGTTGTCGTCAGCCTGCCGGTATCGGCCGGTCAAGATGTGGAAGGCACGAGCGCGCTCTGTGTCGTGGCTGATCTGAGCGATATCATTGTTAACGCGCAGATCACCGCGACCGACGTTTCCGCCGTACAGCCCGGCCAGATGGCCACCATGACCATGTACACCAACGACGGGGAAGCAATGCTGACCGGTACGGTCGAATCAGTTTCGATGGAGGCCACCAAGGATCAGTCGGGCGGGCAAGGCAGCATGCCGACTTTCCCTGCGGTTATCACGCTGGATCCCATGGAAGGGCAGACGCTGCGTTCGGATTACCCAGTGCAGTATAAGATTACGACTGCCCAGTCGATGGACTGTGTCATGGTGCCTTCCAGCGCGGTCGTCAATACCGAAGAAGGCGCAGCCGTATTTGCGAAGCCCGCCGAGGGCGAGACCTTTGAAAACGCGCTGCCGCTGCCCGAGGGCACCGATGTGCCGCCCGAATTTGTGCTTGTCCCGGTAGAAGTGGGCATCGCGGACGCGGCGAACACCGAAATCCTTTGGGGCATCGACGAGGGCGCCGAGGTTTATTTGGCCGGTCCGGACGATCTGTATGCGGAGATGAACGATAGCATGACCGTTGCAGTCGGTTAAGGAGGCTGCCACATGTTTCATAGAAAAGCGCCGCCCATCGAGGATATCGCGCAGCAGGAAGCAGAGTCTGCTTCCGATCTGCTGATCGATGTGCAGCAGCTCAGCAAAATTTATAACGAGGGCAAGGAAAACGAAGTGCGCGCGCTGGACTGCATTTCGCTGCAGGTCAAGTGGGGCGAGTTTCTGTGCATTCTCGGCCAGTCCGGCTCGGGCAAATCCACCTTGATGAATATTTTGGGCTGCCTTGATATTCCGACCTACGGCAGCTACCAGCTCAACGGTCAAGCGGTAAGCGATATGAAGCCCTCCGTCCTTTCCGGCATTCGCAACAGAGAGATTGGTTTTATCTTTCAGGGCTTTAACTTGATCCCCGCACTGACCGCCGAGGAGAATGTCGAATTGCCGCTCATCTACCGCGGTATGGGCCGCGCAGAGCGGCATACGCTGGCGGTGGATGCGCTCACCAAGGTCGGCTTGGAAAAGCGAATGGATCATCGGCCGGGCGAAATGTCCGGCGGCCAGCAGCAGCGCGTGGCGATCGCCCGCGCGGTCGCGGCCAAGCCGCCGATCATCATGGCGGACGAACCGACCGGCAACCTCGATTCAGCCTCCGGCCGCGAAATCATGGACCAGCTGATCGAGCTGAACCGGCAGGGCACCTCGATCATTCTGATCACGCATGACAATCATTTGGCGCAGTCGGCAAAGCGCATCGTCACCATACAGGACGGCCACATCATTTCGGATGAGCCGGGGAAGGGGGCCGTCCAATGAACTGGATGCAAACAGTCCGCATGGCCTTTAAATCAATTTCCAACAGTAAGGTGCGTTCGTTTTTGACCATGCTTGGCATCATCATCGGCGTGGCTTCCGTTATCGCGATTGTCGCTTCCATTCAGGGCACGAGCAAGCTGCAGCGTATGCAGTTTGAAGCGATGGGCGCCAACCAGATACAGATCTATGGCTACGGTCCGAAAAACGCGGACTGGAAGGCCATGGAGGAGTATTTGGATAACGAAATGTCCGACAAGGTTTCGGCGTGGTCGCCGCAGAGCCAGTATTGGGATTGGCAGAACAAGGGCATCAAATATCGTTCCAAGACGCTGGATGTCAATAACACGCAGATCTATTTCGGCAATCAGGATTACGGCGTTTGTACCAATAACGTGATAACCGCCGGTCGCGATCTGTCCGAAACAGACTGCAATAACGCCGCGAAGGTGTGCGTCATCGGCGAAACGGTGCGCAAATCCTTTTTTGGCGCCATGAGCCCGATTGACCAGACCATTCGCATCGGCGGTATGAGCTTCAAGGTTGTCGGCGTTTATAAGGGAAAATACGGCGGTAAGCTCAATTCGCAGGATCAAATGATCGTGTTGCCCTATTCGTTGGAGCAGCGGATGATGAGCTATTCGGGCGGCAGCAAACAATATTATATTCAGGCTAAGGACAAGGATTCCATTCAGCCTGCGATCGACCAGATCAAGGAATTTATGTCCACGCGTTACGACCAGAACAACGGCTACTTTGATGCTTATTCCAATAATCAGTATCAGGAGCAGGCCGAAGCTTCCAGCAATCAGCTGGCGCTGCTTGGCGCGGGCGTGGCCGGCATCTCTCTGCTGGTCGGCGGCATCGGCATTATGAATATCATGCTCGTTTCCGTTACCGAACGTACGCGCGAGATCGGCATTCGCATGGCGATCGGCGCGCGCAAACGGGATATCATCGGCCAGTTCCTGATCGAGGCGGCGGTCGTATCCTGCTGCGGCGGTATTATCGGCATTATTTTAGGCTGCTTCTTATCCGCGATCATCGGCAATCTGTTGCTCGCGCAGCAGATGCAGCAGCAAATGTGGATGCCGCAGGTCGAGCAGTTCACCGTTTTGCCGTCGGTGCCGCTCATCATCGGCGCGTTTCTGTTTTCCGCGCTGCTCGGCATTTTGTTCGGCCTGTATCCGGCAAATAAAGCGTCCAATCTACAGCCTGTCGATGCGCTGCGCACGCAGTAAGGGGAGGAATCACTAGGAATGAAAAAAAGATTATTAAGCCTTGCGCTTGCGCTGACGATGCTTTTGACATCCGCTTCCGCCGCGTTTGCGGATGTTTCGGATGCCAAGCTATCGCAGACCGCATCGGTGCTGAGCGCGCTCGGCATTATGCAGGGCGTGGGCGGCGACCGGTTCGATCCAAACAGCGAGCTGACGCGCGCCCAGTTCTGTAAGCTGGCCGTGACCGCCTTGGGCGTTGACGATGTGAGCGCGTTTCGCAGCTATACGATTTTCCCGGATGTGAAAAGCTCGCACTGGGCCGCGCCCTACATCAACGCCGCGGTTCGTCACGCGGAGCTGAAAAAGCTATCCATCATCCGCGGCTACGCGGACGGCAACTTTGGACCGGACAAGACCGTGAACTTTGGCGAAGCCTGTACCATGCTGCTGCGCATGCTGGCCTATACCGAGGAAGACGTAGGTCCCTTCTGGCCGTCGGACTATATCGCCAAGGCCAAGAGTCTGGGCCTGACGGACGATGTGTCCGTTACGGATTCCAAGACCGCCGTCAAACGTGCGGACGCGGCGCAAATGCTGCTTAACACCCTTGGCGTCAAGCAAAAAGATGGCGATTTGCTGCTGAAAAAGGTGGCCAGCGGCGTGGTGGAGAACAGCATTCTGCTCGCGACCAGCGAAACCAATTCCAAGCTGCGCGCCGGAGAAGCGCTGTTTTTTGAAAACAGCGATGTGCAGACCCGCGCAACAATCGGCTCGCTTGATCAATCGATGGTCGGTCTGAGCGGTACTGTGATCTTTGATAAGGATAACGATTCCGTTGCCATCGGCATCGTGCCCAACCATAACAAGGTGGAAACGGTGATCGTGCAGAGCATCGGTCCGGACGGCATCAAAACCGAAAAGGAAACCATTCGACCGGATCGGGATACGCTGCTTTATACCGGCGAAATCTCCACGCCCAAGAAGCTGTCCGAGGCATGGGCCGACGTTCCTGCCGGCAGCAAGCTGCAGCTGTTTTACAATAGCTACGGTCAACTGTCACTGATCGCTTACCTGCCGACGACGACCGTGTCCGCGAATGCCAACTCGTTCGTTTACGGTCTGCAAACCTCCGCTAACATTCCGAACAACTTTACCATCGTCAAAAACGGTGTGACCATCGACCGCACGGGCGTGAAGAAGTACGATGTGGTCACGCTCGATCCGACGAATAAGCAGGCGCTCGTATCCGATACGCGCCTTTCCGGCCGCTATGACAAGGGCGAGCCCACGTTCAGCTACCCGCAGAGGGTCAGCATGTTTGGCACAGACTACACGATCTCGGACAATGCCGCCAAAACCTTTGCGGATCTGGAAGCTGGACGATTACATCACCCTGCTGTTTGACGCGGCGGGCGGCGTGGTCGCGGCTTATCCGAAAAATACGGTGAGCGCCGATATGCAGGGCGTTGTGACGAATATCAAGGATAGTGAAGTTACTATTTTGCTGACAAATGGTTTAACCATTAAACCGAAATGCGAAGGTGAAAAGCTTAGCTCTTTAAATGGATACTTTGTATCCGTAGGATCTTCTTCTAACGGTAAGGCGTATTTAACGCGCATTGCGTTAAACAGTAAGCAGCCCGGAAGCTGGACAGTCGAATCCGGTAAATTAGGAGACCGCACCGTGTCTCCCAAGGTACGGATTTATGAGGAGGTTCTGAGCGGTTCGCCACTCAATGCGATTTCTTTGTCCGATATCCATCTATCGTCTATTCCATCCAGTGATATTCGCTACACTGTTGCGGATAATTCCGGATCCATCACCAATATTATACTGGGTGATGTGACAGGAGAAAGCTGGGTATATGGTATGGGAAATATTATTAGTGATTACTCAAAACCGGACGAAGATGTATGGAAAAACATGTCTGCCGAAGAACAGCGTCAATATAAGAATGATCATGAAACCTATAAATATGCTGTTACAAATTGGAAGGACGGACAATCTGTTGTTGACACATTCCCGGTCATATCGTTGTATTCCGGCGCTGGTAGCGGTCCGATAGGCGTACCCAAGGGATATAGTACAGAAATCGCGAATTCCTCCTTCTCTACGTTGCCATTATCACTTATCGATACTGTTGGTATAGATGCCTTTGAAGGATCTACCGGTGTGCGTACCAAGGACGGATATTTTGAACTCGCTGATGATATTGGTGTGTATGTTAGCGCACGGAAGGAGTTCATCTCGCTTTCCAGTGCAAAAATCAATTATAAGGATTTCCGCTTATATGCCAATAAGTCACTTTCAGACGGCGGTAAAATTCGCGTTATTATGGCCTCTTAATCTATAAAAAAGCCGGGATGCATGGCATCCCGGCTTTTTTATAGGGGAGCTGAAGCCGATCGTCAAGACCGTTGCAGTTCTTGAATGTGCTGACCATTGCCACGGTGGGCACGGCATACCAAATGGCCTGCGATACCGGCATCATTCGCGGCGGGGATGACACGGCGTTTGGCGCAAAGCTAAATTTGGTCAGCATGTGGTGCATCGTGCTGCCGCTGTCCGCCATGACGGCATTTTATTTTCAAAAACCGGCCTTTAAGGCCGGTTTTTTATTGACGAAAGCGGTAAAAAGCGGTATAATATATCCGTTCATACGAAAAGTGCGATGACAAAGCGAGTTTTCACGGCAGCGGTTTCAAGAGAAGGGGAATTGGTGAAAGCCCCCAGCCGCTTGCGGAAAGCAGCCACTTTGGAGCAGCCTGTGAAAAGCAGGCCGGTTTTGATCCCCGATACCGGATCGCTAAGATGCCCGCGAACGCGGGCAAATTAGGGTGGTACCGCGGAAGGATCGCTTTCGCCCCTAACAGACAGGGGCGGAGGCTTTTTTATTTCGTTATTATTATTTGGAGGAATATCATGCAATACAGAAGTTTAAACGAACTGCGCGAAATGTTCCTATGCTTTTTTGAAAGTAAAGGCCATCTGCGTCTGCCGAGCTTTTCGCTCATCCCGCAGAACGATCCCTCGCTGCTGCTCATCAACTCCGGCATGGCGCCGATGAAGCCCTTCTTCACTGGTGAGCAGGAGCCGCCCCGCCACCGCGTCACAACCTGCCAGAAGTGCATCCGCACCGGCGATATCGAAAACGTCGGCAAGACCGCGCGGCACGGCACTTTCTTTGAGATGCTGGGCAACTTCTCCTTTGGCGATTATTTTAAGAAGGAAGCCATCGCGTGGAGCTGGGAGTTCCTGACCAGCCCCGATTGGGTCGGCATCGACCCGGACCGCCTGTATCCCTCGATCTACGAGGAAGACGACGAGGCGTTTGAAATTTGGAACAAAGATATTGGCATTCCGTCCGAACGGATCTTTCGTTTTGGTAAAGCGGACAATTTCTGGGAGCATGGCTCCGGCCCGTGCGGTCCGTGCTCTGAGATCTATTATGACCGTGGCCCTGAGTTTGGCTGCGGCCAGCCCGGCTGCACGGTCGGCTGCGACTGCGACCGGTATATGGAAGTCTGGAACAACGTTTTCTCCCAGTTTGAAAGCGACGGACAGGGCAACTACGCCGAGCTGAAGCAGAAGAATATCGATACCGGCATGGGTCTGGAACGTCTGGCCTGTGTGGTGCAGGGCGTAGGCTCTCTGTTCGATGTGGACACCGTGCGCAATATCACGACCCACATCTCCAAGATCGCGGACAAGCACTACGGCGACAGCGACAAGACCGACGTATCCTTGCGCGTCATTACCGATCACATCCGCTCCACGGTCATGATGGTCTGCGACGGTGTGATTCCCTCCAACGAGGGCCGGGGCTATGTGCTGCGCCGCCTGCTGCGCCGCGCCGCGCGCCACGGCAAGCTGCTCGGTATCAACCGTCCCTTCCTTTCCGAGATCACGGACACGGTCATTCAAGAATCGGGCGGCGCTTATCCCGAGCTTGTCGAAAAGCAAGTCTATATTCATAAGGTCATTGAAAATGAAGAGGCTAGCTTTAATAAGACCATTGACAGCGGACTTTCCATTCTAAACGATATGATCGCGGCTTCCAAGGCATCCGGCATGCTTCCGGCGTCCGACGCATTCAAGCTGTACGACACCTATGGCTTCCCGATCGATCTGACCCTCGAAATCTTGGAAGAGCAGGGCATGACGACCGACCGCGCCGAGTTTGACCGCCTGATGAACGAACAGCGTCAGCGCGCCCGTGAAGATCGCAAGAAGATGGGCGATCTTGGCTGGCAGAGCGAGGACCTCGGTCTTGACAAAGCGATTAAAACCCGATTCGATGGCTATACCACGCTGCGTGAGGCCGCAAAAGTGCTGGCTATCATTTGCGAGGGCGAGCCTTCCGGTACGGCCTCTGTCGGCGAGAAGATCACAATCGTTTTGGATCATACGCCCTTCTATGCGGAAATGGGCGGCCAGATCGGCGACCACGGCCGTCTCGTCGGCAAGAACGGCATTGCGGCTGTGGCTGACGTGCAAAAGACCAAGGACGGCAAGTTCATGCATATTGGCCGCGTGACCGAGGGCAGCCTTTCGGTGGACGACGAGGTAGAGGCCGAAGTCGATCCCGCCTACCGGCAAGCAATTTGCCGTGCGCATACCGCGACCCACCTGCTGCAAAAGGCGCTTCGCACGGTGCTGGGCGACCATGTCGAGCAGGCAGGCTCCTACACCGCCGCCGACCATATCCGTTTTGACTTTACCCATTTTGCCGCTCTGACCGAGGACGAGCTGCGCGAGGTGGAAACAATCGTAAACGACGCGATCCTCACCGGTTTTTCGGTCAAGACGGAGGAAATGCCGATCGAGGAAGCCAAGAAGCGCGGCGCGATGGCGCTCTTTGGCGAAAAGTACGGCGCTACCGTGCGCGTGGTACAGGCCGGTGATTTTTCGGTAGAGCTGTGCGGCGGCACCCATTTGGATAATACGGCTAAGGCCGGCGTGTTCAAGATCATCGGAGAGGCTTCAGTGGCCGCCGGTGTGCGCCGTATCGAGGCTGTGACGGGCAAGGCTGTGCTCAGCCTGATCGACGAGCACCAGCAGCTGCTGTCAGACGCGGCCAAGAGCCTGAAGACTACGCCGGTTGAGCTGGTACAGAAGGTCGGCCAAACGGTGACCGAGCTGCGCGAGCTGGGTAAGAACGTTGAACGCCTGAACGCCAAGCTGGCGAATCTGCAAATGGTGGACCTATTCAATGTTTCGCGCGATGTAAAGGGCGTCAATGTGGTGGCGGCTAAGCTGGACGACGCAACGCCCGATATGCTGCGCACCATGGGCGACAGCGTGAAGGAAAAGGCGCCCAATATGGTCGCCGTCCTGTCCTGCGTGGCGGGCGAAAAGGTGAGCTTCCTCTGTGTTTGCGGTGCAGAAGCTGTGAAAAAGGGCGCGCACGCGGGCAAGATCGTCAAGGAAGTCGCGAAGATCTGCGGCGGCGGCGGCGGCGGTAAGCCGGACAGCGCGACCGCGGGCGGCAAGGACGCCGCGAAGCTTGAAGAGGCGCTCGAGGCAGTCAACAATATCGTTGATTCTCTCCTCTGAAATTCTTGAAAGGAGCGTATGATCATGAATTGTCTGTTTTGCAAGATCGCGGCGGGCGAGATCCCATCTAAAAAAGGTCTATGAGGATGACCTTTGCTACGCCTTCTACGATATCGATCCACAGGCGCCCACGCATTTTCTTGTCATACCGCGGCAGCATATCGAATCCGCCGCCGCGGTCGACGCCTCAAACAGCGCGGTCGTTGCGCACTGCTTTGAGGTGATCGCCAAGATCACGAAAGAACTGGGCTTGGAAAGCTTCCGCGTGGTCTCCAACATTGGGGAGCAGGCGGGACAAAGCGTATTCCATTTGCATTTCCACGTGCTCGCGGGCCGCGATATGACTTGGCCGCCGGGCTGATCGATCAAACCATTTGCTGATTAAGGGGAGGTGCCGCCCGCATGACCAAACGGCCAGTTGTATTCTGCGTGCCGGTCTGCGCGGCGGCATTTTCCCTTGGGGTGCTGTATGGCGTCAGCATCGATCTGCGCCTGCTGCTGCTCGTGTTAGCGGCGCTGCTTGTGGCGCTGGCGGTGTTTTTGGAACGGCCCCGTATACGAACGGTATTGGTGATTGCGCTTGCCGCGGCAAGCGCTTTTGCCTATCTAGCGGTTTATGATTTGCTTCTTGTTCGTCCGGTGCAGGCTTTGAACGGTAAAACCATAACGGTTTCCGCAGTACTGTGCCATGATCCAACCGTTTACGAAGACAGTCAGCGAGCGACCCTTCGTGTCAAAGCAGGGGACATGGTACCGCGCGCCTTTAAGACCCAGTGCTATTTACCGCTGACTGAAAAGCCGCTTCAAACGGGCGACACGATACAGGCAACGGTAAAGTTTTACCGTGCGAGCGATGCCGAGGGCTTTGACCGTTTTCGCTTTCAGGCGGCGGATGGATGTTTTATCGCCGCTTCCTATGCCAAGGATGCGGACCAAAAGGACGGTTCGCCCGCCTTTTTCGCTGTTACCGGCAGTGAGCGCGATCGGCTTATTTTCTTGCCGGAGCGCTTGGCCGGCCAATGCCGTGCCGCGATACGGCAGCTTCTGCCCGAACGGGAAAGCAGCTTGCTCACCGCCTTATTGCTCGGCGACAAAAGCGGTCTGTCAAATAGGGATGCTATCGCGCTGCGCAAGGCGGGGCTCAGTCACCTCGTGGCGGTATCCGGACTGCACGTGGGCTTTTTGGTTGGGTTCTGCTTTTTGCTATTCGGAAGAAGGTGGGGCACGCCGCTTTCCGTGCTGCTCATTTTGTTTTTCATTCCGGTATCCGGCGCAACGCCCTCGGTAATCCGCGCGGGCATCATGTATTGCATCGCAGCGGGCGCGTTCTGCTTTAAAAAACAGGCGGACAGTCTCAATTCGCTTTTTATCGCTTTGGCGGTGTTGCTTGCGGCCAATCCGCATGCGATCGCCAGCCTAGGCTTGCAGTTGTCCTTCTTGTCAACGCTTGGTCTGATCCTCTTGTCCGGCAGAATGCAGCGCAGGCTGATGCAGGGGGCTGAGAAATGGCCGCGTCCACTGCGCGGCGCCTTTTCCGTGCTGGCTGGCGCGGTGTCGTGTACGGTTTGCGCCACCTTGTTCACCACACCGGTGCTGCTGTCTTCCTTCGGTTATGTCTCTGTGTTGTCGCTGCTCAGCAATTTTTTGGTCGTTGGCGTAACAGGACTTTGCTTTGTCGGCGGTTTTGCCGCCTGCCTGTTATTTCCTATACTGCCCGGCGCCGCTCATGTGGCTGGTGCGCTAATCGCGCCGTTTCTGCGGTATGTTTTGTTTGTTGCAAACAGCGTTGCCATGCTTCCGTTTGGCCTGATTCACTGGGGCGATGCCTTTGGCATGGCGTCGGTCTTACTCTTTTTCACCGCTGTGCTCCTTTGGACCTTCGATACGCAGCGCGTGAAATGGCGCGTTGCGCTGCCTGTGTTCTGCGGCGCGATCTGCCTTTGTACCGTGCTGGGGTCATCCTACGCCGAACGGCATTATACGGTCACGTATTTGCCCTGCGGCACAGGGCAGGCTGTGCTGGTATCCCGTGCGGGCTCGGATCTGGCGTTGATCGATTGCAGCGGCAGCGGCTATCGGGATGCGGCTGGCAAAGTCCGCGAATGGATGGCGTGGCACGAATTCGACCAGATCGATACTCTGGTCCTGACCGCCGTGGATCTAGGACATGCGCGCGACCTGCCGCAACTGTTGCAGGATACGGCTGTCGGTATGATCGTGATCCCCGCAGGTTATAAACAAACCAAACACAATACCGAACTGATAAAACTGCTGGATACAACTCAAGTGCCGGTGACACAGGTGAGCGGGCAAGAGCAGGTTTCGAGCCGCTTACCGCTTACTGTTTTTTCAGTCGCCGATGGAAAGCTTGGCGTGCAGATCGGCACACATACGCTGATTTTGCACAGTCCCACACAAAAACAGCTTGCTGCATTTCTGCAAGAAAACGAGGTGCACGGGCAAACGCTTGTGCTCTCGCAGAGCCATATCGAAGACCCGGATTTATTGCGCCGTACAATTGCGAAAACAGGCGCGGAAAGTATCCTGCTGGCATCGGGTGCGCCCGCGATAGGCCGGTTTGACGGGATTCCTGTGGTGACGCCATATGAAGTCGGAGAGATCGAACAAGTTTATCCTTGGAAGGAGGAATAATCCTTGGCGGCAAAAAACGCGTCCGAAGGGAAGGCGCAGCTGATCCGCGACCTGCGGGAGGGGAGCGTCGGTTCGCTCTACCTTATTTCCGGCGAAGAGACCTATATGAAGGAACACTATCTAAGTGAGCTGGAAGCGAGTGGTCGTTGATCCGACCTTTGCGGAGTTCAATTTGACAGAGTTTGAAGGCAAATCCCTTACGCCGGAGCTACTGACCGAAGCAATAGACAGCTACCCGGCCATGGCGGAAAAAAAGCTGGTCGTCGTCACCGATTTCGATCTTTGGAAGCCGCCCGGCGGTTTTGCCGATCTGCTGCCCGGTCTTCTTTCCGATCTGCCCGACTATTTATGCCTTGTCTTTTATTACGATGTCATGGACGGCAAGCCGGATAAGCGCACCAAGCTATATAAAGCGCTTGAAAAAAAGGCCTGCTTCGCTCAGTTCGACCACTTGGAGGAACGAGAGCTCTGCGCGTGGATCGAGCGCCGGTGCCGCGCGCTTGATCGGGCGATTTCGCCGGAAAATTGCTCCTACATGATTTTCCTGTGCGGCAATTCCATGACCAATCTTTCCGGCGAAATCGAAAAAGCAGCAGCGCATGCCACGACCGGCGAGATTTTAAAATATAACATCGATTCCGTTTGTTCCCGCGTGCTTGAGGCTGTCGTATTTGACCTGACCGACGCGATCACCGAGGGAAGGTTCGACCGCGCCGTTGCCCTTACCGGCGATCTGATCGCGCAGAAAAATAACGAGGTCATGATCTTTACGGTCATTCTGCGTCATATCCAGCGCCTTTACGGGGCGAAGCTTTGCGACGAGGCAAGGGGAGGGGAGCGGATGCTCCTTGAACTTCTTGGCACAAAATCCCCCTACTATGCGCGCCGCATTCAAACGTCCGCGCGGCGAGTGCCGCTGAGCTGGCTGCGCCGCGCCGCGGCCATCTGTGCAGAGACAGACGCCGCGCTCAAGGGCAGCGCCGTGGACCGTCAAAAGCAAATAGAACTGACGTTACTCACGCTTGCAGCAAATTTTAAAAACGACAAAAAGCGATAAAAAAGCGTTCCGAAAAGCTTCGGAACGCTTTTTTTATCGCTTTAAATCAAATTAACGGTTGACCTCGGTGCCTGCATGGTGGAACGAGATCTGCTTGGATTTAATAAAAACACTAAGCTTTTTATAGACCAGCATGGTGATCAAAGTCAGGATCGCGCCCTTAATCAGGTTAAACGGCAAAATACCGAACAGCAAATAACCCGCCATACCGGTAATAGAGGGATTGACCTGCGCACACATGCCAAAGATCGCTTCCAGAGGCATCATCGTGGAATAGAAGGGGATAATCAGCAGGTAATTGGTCAGCATGCCGACGAACGACATGGCGACGCCGCCCAGCACACAGCCCAGCACCGCCATCTTGCGGCTTTTATGCGTACGATAGAGCAGTACGGCAACCACAACCAGCGTGGAAAGCATGAGGAAATCTGCCAACTCACCGGAACCGGCGGTCTGCGACATGGTTAAATGGATCAGATCCTTAATACCGATCATGGTAATGGCCGGACCGATGCCAAAGATAAACGCGCCGATTAGCACTACAGCGCCGGACAGGTCGACCTTCAGAAACGGAGGCATGAGCGGTAGCGGGAATTCAAAAAACATCAGGATGGTGGCGATGGCGGCAAATACCGCGGTGTACGTGATCTTACTTGCTTTTGTCATAGTCGTCGATCTCCTTTTTATAGGAGTTCTGCTTTCAACGGGGTCAAAAATACCCTTGGACATAAAAGTCCAAGGGCGTGCAGACGTACCGAAATACACCTGTTTCTTTCATCCGGACTATACCGTCGGTTGGGATTCACACCCATCATGCCTTGCGGCTCGCAGACTATCGGGGAAAACCCCGTTCACTGCCGGTGGAGAATTTCACTCCGCCCTGAAACAGAACTGATTTAGTTTACGGTATCAGTATAGCGCTGTCGCTCACATTTGTCAATGACTATCCGAAAAATCCGCTAAAATTCGATCAATTTCTTCGCGCGTGCCCACAGCGTTGACGAAATCCAGTAGGGCGCCCGCGGTCATATGCTCGGGCAGGCGCAGCGCGCGCAGCAGAGCGCGGCGGCGGATCGCGCTGTCCGGTCGCCCGGTCAAGCCCATTTGATATAGATCGGCTTTGGTGAGGGGCGGGTGCTGGGCGGCATACGATCCATCGCCGTCTAAAAAGGTAGCGCCGGCACGATGCAGCGCTTCCAAGATCGTTTCCGGACGCATGCCTTCCACACCAAGTTTTCCTTCCTTGGAACCATGCCGCTTGCGGCGTTCCTTACCGGCGATATCCGGCACATAGGCCTGCTTGATCGTACCAGCCGCGAGTGCACCCTTTAAATAACCTCGAATGACAAAGCCCGCGCCATCCGAATCCGTCAGGATGATCAGCCCGCGCGTTTCCGCGATCCGGCGTAGAAGATTTAGCTTTTCGTCATCCTTAAAGATACGAAAACCGCCGGTTTCCAACACAACGGTATCAACGACTTGACGAACGGTGTTGATATCGTAGCGTCCTTCAACCAATATTGCTTCTTTGATGCGTGTTTTCATAAACACAGAACTTCCTAAACAAGGAGGGAGTCGTTCAAGGCAGGTAAAAAGTATATATCCAATTATACAAAATAAAGATTTTGTATAATTGAGGGGAGGGGTCTACCAACCAAATCAGGACGGCCCTCTGAATTTTATTTTATGTGTATTGTTTGTCCAGCCATTCCACAGCATCGGCCACGGCGCCGCGATTGTTATCGCAGACGACAACGTCCGCAACCTTTACGATATCTGCTTCGGCATTTTGAGGTGCAAATCCGATATGCGCGGTGCGCAGCATCATCTCATCGTTATAGCTGTCGCCGACCGCATAGATGTTTTGTTCAGCCACACCACAGCGCGCTGCGATCGATCGCAAGGCTGTACCCTTGTGTACGCCCAGCGCTGTGATCTCACAGAACGACGGCATGCTGGAAGAGATACAAAACCGATCCGCGTAAGGCTGTAGCAGCTCTCTCAGCTGCCGCATCACGGCCGGGTCTCCGGTTAAGTTGATCTTACACCAGTCGGCGGTGTCGCCAAGCTCATCCTGTGCGACCAATTCGTAGTCGAGCTTTAAGATCCGTAGGTGTTCCGCCGTGACTTCACCCATCTGCCGGATCAGGATCCGGTCATCTACAAAGATTTCACAACCAATTTGTGAAAAATTTGACAATGCTACGCTGATCAGTTCCTTCGTGTCCGCCGGCATGCCGGCGCAGCGCAGCACATTATGCTGTTCATCCATCACCAGCGAGCCGTTCAGCAGGCTATACGGCGCATTAAACGGCAGCTGCGGCAGATAGGCTAAAATCGCTTTAGGCGCGCGGCCGGTCGCCAGAGAGAACAGTCCCCCCTCCTCGGTAAAGTGACGGAGTGCCTGCTCGTTGCGGGGCGAAATGCGCCGGTCGCTGTCCAGCAGCGTGCCGTCCATGTCGCAGGCCAAAAGGACGCCTTCAAACTTTTTCATTCCATACGCTCCAGTTTAGCAAGAATTTCTGTAAAATATAGGGGCAGCGGGGCGCAAAATTCCATCAGTTCCCCTGTTTTGGGATGCCGCAGCGTCAAACGCGCGGCATGCAGACACTGTCCCCCGATACTCGAAAAACGATCTTTTTTCAGGCCATACAACGGGTCCCCGATAATCGGATGTCCCAGCGACGCCATGTGTACGCGAATTTGATGCGTGCGGCCGGTTTCCAGTTGGAACGACAGGTGCGTATAGCCGTGATACCGTTTGATGACCTGATAATGCGTCACCGCTTCGCGGCCGCCTTCGATGATCGCCATTTTCTTGCGATCGGTCTTATGGCGGGCGATCGGCTTATCCACCACGCCTTCATCGAGTCGCGGCGATCCCACAACGATTGCTTCATAGCCGCGAAACGCGCTATGTGACGCGATTTGGGCGGCTAGGCCTTGGTGAGCCGCATCGTTTTTAGCGACCACGAGCAGACCGCTCGTATCTTTATCAATCCGGTGCACGATACCGGGCCGGTGCTCGCCGTTAATGCCGGATAAGCTGTCGCCGCAGTGATACATCAGCGCATTGACCAACGTGCCCGACCAGTTTCCAGCAGCCGGATGAACGACCATGCCGCGCGGCTTATTGACCACGATGATATCCGCATCTTCATAGACTATATCAAGCGGTATATTTTCAGGAAGCAGCTCAGTTTCGCGGAGCGCGGGTATGGTAACGGTAATCTGTTCGCCGCCAAGCAGCTTGTAATTCTTTTTCAGCGTTTTCCCCTTCACGACGACCGCACCGTCGCTGAGTAGGTTCTGCGCCGCCGAACGGGTCAATCCTTCGATCTGCTCCGATAGGTAACTATCGATCCGCTTGCCCGCGTCCTCCGACATAGCAGAAAGGATATGCTCATTCATGGTCTTCCGTCTCCTGAGCCACGGCGGGTTCTTTATCCTTATGCTGGAACAGCACGTAGATCACAAACAGCAGCCCGCCCAAACAAATAAAAATATCGGCAACGTTGAACACTGGAAAATGGATCAGTCGAAAGTCAAAAAGATCGACCACAAAACCGCGTACCGCACGGTCTATCGCGTTGCCTAGAGCACCGGCGGCAACCAGCACAAGGGACCAGCGGCCCAGATTGCTCTGGATGACGCCTTTGTGCAGCACATAGATGATCACAATAGTGATCACCGTTGCGAGCACGACAAAAAGCCATGGAGAGTCAAACTTCGCAAACAGGCTGAACGCCGCGCCGCGATTTTCTACATAGGTCAGATGGAATACGTTTTCGATCACCGGGATCGTCCCTTGTGGCTGCAAAACAGTCAGCGCCCAGTATTTTACCGCCTGATCGGCGGCGATCATCAGCACAGCCGCGATGATGAAGAAAGGCATAGATGAAACTCCTTTTCGTAAAAAAGGGGAACAGATACATTTCTGTTCCCCCTTCCCCTTTTCATTTCAGCCGACGACCTGTGCGCAGCGCGCGCACAGCGCCGGATGCTTGGCATCCGTACCGACGGAGTGGGATTGTTTCCAGCAGCGCAGGCATTTTTCGCCAGCGGCCCGCTGAACCGCAATCGTCAGGCCCGGGAAGTATTCGCTCGCCATCCCCTCGCCCTCGCCGGAAACGACTTTGAGTTCGGAAACGATGCAAAGATCGGCCAGCTCCTGACCGCAGCCGCTAAGCATCTTTGCGTCTTCTTCAGACGCGTAAATCGTGACGCTGGCTTCCAGCGGCTTGCCGATTACCTTTTCGTTTCGCGCGCCCTCAAGCGCCTTGTTCACGTCATCGCGGAAAGCGGTAAGCTTGCTCCACTTTGCCATGCCGGCCTCATCGAACGTATAGGCGTCGCAGGCGGAAGGCATATCGTTATAGGCGACATTGCGGGTATCGTCTCCCTCGCCGTGCGGCATAGCCTGCCAGATCTCATCCGCAGTAAAGCAAAGAATCGGCGAGAGCATACGCACCAGCGCGTTGAGGATCAGGTACATCGCAGTCTGCGCGGAACGGCGGCTTAAGCCGGTCGTATCGTCGCAGTACAGACGATCCTTGATCACATCCAGATAGAAATTCGACATATCCACCACACAGAAGTTATGAATCGCGTGGAAGACGGTGTGGAATTCATACGCATCATAACCGGCGCGCACCTTAGCGGTAAGCTCGCTCAACTTCATCAGCGCCCATTTATCCAGTTCAGGCATATCCGCATAGGCGATCTGATCCTTTGCGGGATCAAAATCGCTGAGATTGCCGAGGATATAACGCGCCGTATTGCGGATTTTCAGATAATTCTGCGACAAGTGCTTGAGCATGTCCTTGGAAATGCGCATATCCTGCCGATAATCGGCGGAAGCGACCCAAAGGCGCATGACGTCGGCGCCGTACTGGTTAAGGATATCGTCCGGCGCAATGCCGTTGCCAAGCGACTTGGACATTTTCTGACGTTCTTCATCCACGATCATGCCGTGTGTGATGACGGTCTTGTAGGGCGCCTTGCCCTGTGTTGCGATCGAGGTGAGCATGGAGGACTGGAACCAGCCGCGGTATTGGTCGTTGCCCTCGAGATAAACATCCACCGGGGTCTGCTGGCCCTCGCGGTTTTCAATCACCGCGCGCCAAGACGAGCCGGAATCGAACCAAACGTCCATGGTATCGGTTTCTTTTTCAAACTCGTGGCTGCCGCATTCGCAAGTGACATCGGCGGGCAGAATCTCGCTTGCGTCCAGTTCAAACCAAGCGTTCGAGCCCTTTTCGCGGAACAGGTCGGCAACCAAGCGGATCGTCTGCTCGCTTACGAGCGGCTTACCGCATTTTTTGCAGGTAAAGATCGGAATCGGTACGCCCCAGACGCGCTGGCGCGAAATGCACCAATCCGAACGTTCGCGGATCATCGAGGTCATGCGCTCCTCGCCCCAAGCAGGGATCCATTTGATACCGGCGCAGGCCTTCACCGCATCGTCCTTGAGCGCGTCGATCGAGCAGAACCACTGTTCGGTCGCGCGGAAAATGATCGGGTTCTTGCAGCGCCAGCAGTGCGGATAGCTGTGCACGATGTTTTCAATCGCCAGCAGCGCATGACAAGCCTTGAGATCCTCCAAAATGACGGGCGTGGACTTTTCGTAGTACATACCGGCATACTTGCCCGCATCCTTTGTTGTGATGCCTCTGCCGTCGACCGGGACGATGATCGGAATGTCGTACTTTTGACAGACGACAAAGTCGTCCGCGCCAAAGCCGGGCGCGGTGTGTACGCAGCCGGTACCGGCGTCAAGCGTGACATGGTCGCCGCAGAGGATGACACTTTCGCGATCCATAACCGGATGCTTGGTGCGCATCATCTCTAAATCCGAGCCCATCAGCGTGCCGACGACCTCATACGAATCGATCCCCGCCGCCTTCATGACCGCGGCGGCCAGTTCCTTGGCCAGCACATAGATATCGCCGGAAGGAACCTTCACCAGATCATACGCAAACGCGGGATTGACCGAGATTGCCAAGTTGCCCGGCAACGTCCAAGTCGTCGTCGTCCAGATGACGAAGTATACATGATCCAGACCGCCGGTAATCGGGCTGATCTTGCCCTTATCGTCGGTCACATGGAACTTTACATAGATGGACGAGCACGGCTCGTCCTGATATTCAATTTCAGCCTCGGCCAGCGCGGTCTCATCGTGCGGGCACCAGTAGACGGGCTTTAGGCCCTTGTAAATATAGCCCTTTTTCGCCATCTCGCCGAAGATCTCGATCTGGCTGGCCTCGTAATCATGCGTCAGCGTCAGGTACGGGCGATCCCACTCGCCGATTACGCCGAGGCGCTTGAATTGCGTGCGCTGCGTATCGACGTGCGCCTGTGCAAATTCCTCGCACTTAGAGCGGAACTCCGCAGTCGACACCTTGTCCCGATCCATGCCGTAGGCCTTGATCGCCTGCCGCTCGATCGGCAGGCCGTGCGTATCCCAGCCCGGGATATAGGGCGCCTGAAAGCCCGCCATACTTTTATAGCGCACAATGAAATCCTTTAGAATCTTGTTGAGCGCATGCCCCATATGCAGATTGCCGTTGGCATACGGAGGGCCGTCGTGCAGAACAAAGAGCGGCTTGCCTTCGTTCTTTTGCATCAGTGTCTGATAAAGATCGTCCTTTTCCCAGCCTGCCAGAAAATCAGGCTCGCGCTTTGGCAAACCTGCGCGCATGGGAAAATCGGTTTTGGGAAGATTGATCGTCTGGTTGTAATCCTGCGACATACCGTCGTGTCCGTCCTTTCGTGTTTGGGCTTTCCTTATTTAACATCCTTGGGATCGTAATCGTTCCCAAATTTCAGTTCGCCAAAATCAAAGTTTTTTTCTGTTCTGCCGCTATCCGGCATGGGTATCCGGCGGGTCGCTTCCGCGACCGGCTCATCCCCCTTTTCAGCGGTTTCATCCTCGATGATATTGGATACCTGCTGCCCCACCTGCTGGTCGAGCGGCTGGGTCTGTTGCTGCGCCGGGGACTTGGGCGCTTGCTCGCGAACAAGCTTTTCCGCCTTCGCCAGATCGGCCAGCGCCTTTGCCTGCGCCTGATAGACCGCGGAAACGCGATATATAAAGTCCGACGTATATTTGCGCGCCGTTTTCAGCTTCTGCTCTTCCAGCGCGATTTCGCCCTGCGTGGTCTTGACCTTGTTTTCCGTTTCGTTTTTGGCGGCGGCAAGGATCTGCTCCGCTTCCGCCTTGGCCTTGTCGACCGTTTCCTGCGCAATGCTCTGCGCGCTCATCAGCGCGCGGCGCATGCCGTCCTCCACGCCGCGGTATTCCTCGATCTTATCGACAAGAACCTTCATTTTGGCCTTGAGCGCGGCGTTTTCCTTCTGCATCGCGGCAAATTCCTCGGCCACGCGCTCCAAAAAGGTATCGACCGACTTCATATCATAGCCGCCGAAGACCGCCTTTTCAAAACCGATTTCCTGAATTTCCTGCACCGTCATATCGTTTTTCCTCCGTACTTTCGCGCCGGTTTACCCGGCGCTTTTTCTGCTTATCTTTCTATATTGCCGTTAAACACGGTAAAATGGCCGGGCGAACCCGACCACCTCGAACCGAAACCATGGTTTCGTCAGTTTGCTGCGGCATACCCGCTGAAAAGGCCTACAGGCTGTAAAGTAAAACCTGTAGTAACTCCAGCATTAAAAACGCTGCAAAAAACGGTATGTCCAGCGGAAAGCCGCGCAGGATCTGTAAGCGATCGAACAAGGCGCGAAACGGCATAATGACCGGCTCTGTGATGAGATAAAGAAACTCCTGAATCTTACTGCCCTGAGAGAACCAAGACATGATCGCACGCGCGAAGAACATAAACTCAAAACACCGGATGATGGACGAAACCAGATAAATTACAAAATGATTCACGTTATTCAGCCTTAAAAGTACATGCCGTTGTTTTCCAGCTCATCGATCAGATCACCCATGATATCGACGTTATACGGCGTTATGATGTATGTGCTGTTTGCAACTTTTTTTATTTTACCTTCATTGGCATAAGCCACTCCGCTGAGGAAATCGACCAAGCGACGCGCAACGTCCTTATTGGTCTGCTCTAAGTTGAGCACAACCGTGCGCTTGTCCTTGAGATGGTCGGCAATCTCGGCGGCGTTTTCAAACCGGTCGGGCTTAACGAGCACAACAGCCAGTTGCGTTGTCGCGTTGATATTGACGACCTTATTGCTGCGTCGTACGGAAGATGTGGTCTCGGGCGCGTCGAACGCGGACGGCGAAGACGAGATAGCGGGTTCCTCCGCGCGCTGGCGGGGCACCTGCTCGTCAAAATCGTCTTCGACATCTTCCCCCTTGACCCAATCAATAAAACCCTTGATCGAACCCATAGAAAGTTCCTCCTTATGACTTGCGGCTAGGGAACGGGATAGGGACGCGCGCCAAAAATCGCCGTGCCGATCCGAACCATGTTGGAACCGCATGAAATCGCTGTTTCAAAGTCATTTGTCATACCCATAGACAAATAATCCATATTTACATTATCGTATTTTTTCGTCAAAATGTCAACAAATATCTGGTGCATTTCGTTGAAATAGCGCAAATTTTTCGTGGTTTCATCTGCAATCGGCGGAATTGCCATCAGGCCGCGGATACGTATTGCGGGCAGCAAACGCAGCTGATCGAGCGCTTCCGGAAGCATTTCGGGCATAAGTCCGCTCTTTGCCTGCTCCCTGCCGATGTTGACTTCCAGCAAAATATCCTGCGTGATCCCCTTTTTTGCAGCTTCTTTTGCGATCGCCTGCCCGAGCTTCAGGGAGCCGACCGACTGGATGAGAGATACCTTGCCGATCAGATATTTGATTTTATTAGACTGCAGCGTACCGATAAATTGCAGATCAGCGCCCGCGTAGGCGTTTTGTTCGTATTTATCGGTCAGCTCCTGCACGCGGTTTTCGCCGCATACGCGAATGCCCGCCTCGATCGCGGCGCGCACCCTGTCCGCGTCGTTCATCTTGGTCGCGGCGACAAGGGTGATATCCTCCGCGCGGCGGCCGCTGGCTACGGCCGCGCGCGCAACGCGCGCCTGCACGTCCTTTATTCTTTCCGCCAGCGTTATTCTCTCTTCTTGTGTCATGTGTTCACCACCATATTATTTTGCAGGCCCTTACCGCGCACGATGATCTTATCCTGCGCTACCAGAGCGCTCGCGTCGGTCGCGCTCTGCTCGACGACATAATACGAATCTGTCTCAAAAAGCGGTGTGATATTTTTAAATTTGGTAACCGAACCGCTCAGGATGAATACGCCGAGGCGGCTGTTTCCTTCGGAATCGGTCATCATGCGCGCGGCTTCCTTCGGCACTTTCAAGCCGGTGTAGGTGCCGAGGATGATATCGATCGGCTGGTCACGCATCGAAACCATCTCGCTGTTAAACTCATTGCCCTCCAAAACGATCAGCGCGGTCTCCGCGTCCCGTTCCTTGTTGACGGCATATACCGTTGCCGCCGTTTCGATCGAAGCGCGCGTAAAATTGACGCGCACGCTGCCCGCCTTGGCCAGCCGGTCGGCTTCCGCGACAGGCACCTCGGCGGCAAGATACCAGCTAAAGCCCTGCACGATCTTGCCAAGCGCGTCGTCAGCCCGCACGGGTTTGGTCTCGGTCAAATCCCGGAACTCCTCCACAGTCATTTTTTCGAGCTGGTCGGGGTTTAGGATGCTTTCATATCCGTCCACGATCTCGGAAAAATAGCCGGAGGCGGGCGAAGTGATCTGATTGGTGCGTCCGGAGACCTGCTGGGACAGGCTTTGCTGCTCGCCTGTCAACGCGTCGCGCTCCGCTGAAACCGTGGCGGCGTCCAGATTGCCCGCGTCGCGCTTGAGCGAGAGCGAGCGCAGAGACTCCACGGCGGGCGCGAGCGTCGTGCCCGAACCGGACTTGAGAAGCGCCGTCATTTGCTGCAGATTCAGCGTGATCAACTGGTCGAGCTTGGCCGCGTCCGAACCGTCGCCCGCGGTTTGCAGCGCGGCGTCGAGCGTGGCGATCTGGCCTTCGACCTCTTCGAGCTCGCGGCTGAGGGACAACGTCTGCTCGTCCGCGTAAACGGTGGCCAGCGCCGCGTCCTGCTGCACACGCTCACCACTGTAAACGATGTGCTTTACCGTGGAGCTTTCACTGCCGGACACGGTGGTTTCCGTACGGAAAAACCAACCGTTCGCCGCAAAGCTGTCGTTCGCCGTGATATGCACCGCGCTGGCCGTCTCGATCGAGCCGGAAAAAGCGGAATAGATCTGCGCGCCCAGATAAACGACCAAGAGCACAGAAATGACGATCAAGATCGGCCTTGCGCCTGTGCCCTGTCTTTGATTTTGTTTTTGTTTGGCTTTTGTCTTTTTCGCCATGGCTTGTCCTCGCTATGTAATTTATTCCGCGCCGTCATTCTCCTCCCTGTGTCCGGAAAGATCCACGCGATGCTGCGGAATAATGGTGGATATGGCATGTTTATAG
Organism: Agathobaculum sp. NTUH-O15-33; assembly: GCF_033193315.1. Lineage (NCBI taxonomy): Bacteria > Bacillati > Bacillota > Clostridia > Eubacteriales > Butyricicoccaceae > Agathobaculum > Agathobaculum sp. NTUH-O15-33. Next base: position 1,991,518 of record NZ_CP136187.1, on the reverse strand, counting down.
ATCATCTGCTGCTTGCCGTCGCTTTCCAGAATAACGGTGAAATTATCATAGCCGCGCACGGCGCCCCGCATCTGAAAGCCGTTGGTCAGGAACACGGTCACGTTTTGGCCTTGCTGGCGCACCGCGCAAAGCATTCTGTCCTGTAGGTTGATTTCGTTTCTCACAACAATTCCTCCATAATTTACAAATTATGGTCTCATTGTACACCGTGTTTTTGCAGATATTTTGTCGTTTCTTGGAGGAGGAAGCGAAGTTCTTCCCCTTTATTATAATAGATCCAGTGGATCCTGTCATCCTTTTTCAGCCATGTCAGCTGTCTTTTCGCGTAGTTGCGGCTGCGGCGCTTGAGTAGCTCGGTGCATGCGGCGAGCGTCGCTTCGCCGTGCAAATAGGCCGTTAATTCCTTGTAGCCGATCGCCTGCGCGGCGGTCCCGGTCAGGCGGCCGGCCTCCAAAAGGCGGCGGGTCTCTTCCAGCAGGCCCTGTTCCAGCATCTGATCGACGCGGCGGTCGATGCGTTCATAAAGCACCTGCCGGTCGGCCGGGCATACGCCGATCATCAGCGCGTCGTATTTGGGCGCGGGCCGCTTATTTTTCCTATTCAATTCGCCAATCGTTATGCCGGTCTGCTCGTACACCTCGAGCGCGCGGATCACGCGTTTGAGATTATTGGGGTGCAGGTTGCCCGCGCTTTCGGGGTCGACCCGCGCAAGACAGGCATGCACCGCGTCGTTCCCCTGCTCCCGCGCCATGAGGCGATATTTTTCGCGCACGGCCTCGTCGGTCTCGTTGCCGGAAAAGGCGGCGCATTCGATCAGCGCGTTCATATAAAGCCCGGTTCCGCCCGCGACGATCGGCACCATGCCACGGCGCAGGATATCGGCGGCGGCGCCGTCCGCAAGCTCAACATAGCGTGCAACGGAAAAGCTCTCATCCGGCTCGCACACGTCGATCAGATGATGCGGTACGCCCTCGCGCTCGGCCAGCGTGGGCTTGGCCGTGCCGATATCGAGATAGCGGTATACCTGCATCGAATCAGCCGATATAATTTCCGTATCCAGCATTTTGGCAAGCGTAACGGCAAGCGCAGTTTTGCCGCTCGCCGTTGGACCGCACAGGCAGATCAGGCGGTTATCCATCGGTTCACTCCTATTGGTTGACACGCTTAAACAGCTTGTCCAGCTCGTATTTGGTCAGTCGTACGGTGGTGGGTCTGCCATGGGGGCACGAACGCACGTCCTCGTCGCTCAGCACCCGGTCGCACAGATCCTGCAATTCCGTCAGCGAAGTCGCCTTGCCCGCTTTGATGGCGGCCTTGCAGGCGACCATATGGATCAGATCGTCTAGCCGGTCGGGCACGGGCGCGCGGCTGGTCAGCGTCTTTTCCGCCAGCTCGCTGATCACCGCGGGGATATCGCCGAAATCCAGATAAGCGGGCGCAGAACGAACGGCAAAGCTATTTTCCCCAAAAGGATCCACGTCAAACCCGGCCTGCCGCAGTTCGTTGAGCTGCTCGCGCAGCACGGCGGCCTGCTCGGCCGTCAATTCGACAACGGCGGGCGTCAATAGCTCTTGTGAGGGGATAACGCTCTCCCGGCGCAGCTTATTGAACAGCATGCGCTCATGCGCGGCGTGTTTATCGATTAAAATCAGTCCGTCCGCGTCCTCCGCGATCAAGTAGGTGTGGAAGCACTCGCCGATCACGCGCGCGCCGCCGGTAATCGTCTGAACCGCCGGCTCCTGCTTTTCGGCGGGTACCGCCGGCATGGCGGCGGGCGTTTGCTCCGGCGGCACCTGTACCGGTTCCGCCTCTTCTCGCAGCGGCTGAAGCAGCGCCGGGTCGACGCGCCGCGGCGCAAAGCCGGGCGTGGATTGATAGGGCTGCATAGGCGCGGCGGCCGTGTCGCTTTCTATGGGCCGCTGAGGACGCACAGCGCGCGGCGGCACGGCGACAAAAAAGTCTTCTATGGGCGGCGGCGCGTTTTTTTCCTCACGCGGAAGCGCCTCATGCGCTGTCGCGGGTGGCGAAACCGGAACCGTGATCTGCTGCTGCGCGGCCGAAAGATTATCCTCCCGGGGCGCGGGCGTGGGAGACGGTTTTTCCTGATGCGTCAAGAGCGGGATATTATCGCCCGCCGCGAGCGCATTTTTGCAGGCGATATAGACGGCCTCGAACACCGGCTTTTCCTGCGAAAATTTCACCTCTGTTTTAGCCGGATGCACGTTAACGTCGACCGAACTCAGCGGCAATTCCAGAAAGACCGCGCCGGAGGGGTACTTGCCCGTGATCATGGCATTGCGGTACGCTTCTTCCATCGCGGCCTGCATCAGCTTGCTTTTGACATAGCGGCCGTTGACGAAAAAATGCTGCATGCCCCGGTTGGGACGCCCCAGATGAGGCTTGACGATATAGCCGGTCACCGTCATATTTTGGTGCTCGGTTTTGGGGACGGGCAGCATGCTATCGGTCATTTCCTTGCCGAAAACAGCAAACACGGGCGCGATCAGCTTGCCGCGCCCATCGGTCGTAAAGACCTGCTTGCCGTCCCGGATCATGGTGAAACCGATCTCGGGATGCGACAGCGCCGCGTGCTGCACAACGCCGAGAATATAGCCCGCTTCGGTAAAGTCCTTTTTTAGAAATTTCATGCGCGCGGGCGTATTATAAAACAGATCGCGCACAACCATGGTCGTGCCCACCGGGCAGCCCGCTTCTTCGCACGTCTGTATCTGGCCCGCTTCCAGATGCAGGTGCAGGCCCGCGATCGCGTCGGCCTGACGGGTAAACAAATCGATGCGGGTGACGGAGGAAATAGCGGCCAGCGCTTCGCCACGGAAACCGAGCGTGCCGATCTTGTTCAGATCTTCCTCGGTGCGCAGCTTACTGGTCGCGTGGCGGCGAAACGCGATGGGCGCGTCCTCCGCCGCGATACCGCAGCCGTTATCCGCGATGCGCAGATAGGATATGCCGCCGTTTTCGATTTCCACCGTGATACGCGTCGCACCCGCGTCGATCGCGTTTTCCACCAGCTCTTTCGCAACGGACGCAGGCCGTTCTACGACCTCGCCCGCCGCGATCAGGTCGGCCAAATGCGGGGATAGTTCATGGATGATTGCCATTTTGATTCCTTTCAGAAGGTCGGGTCAAATACAGCGCTTGTTGTCAAAGCAGCTTTTTCAGCTCGTACAGTGCGTTGAGCGCCTCGATCGGCGTCATGGTATCCACCTGCATGGCGCGCAGGCGGTCGGCCACAGCGCCGCCGGAAAGCTCGTTCATGGTAAGCTGCGGCGCTTCTTCCTTGCTCTCTACGGCGCGCACCTCGGGCTTGGGCGCGGTGGCTTCCAGATCGGCAAGCACGTGCTTGGCGCGGCGGATTACCGCGTTTGGCACGCCGGCAAGTCCGGCCACTTCAATGCCGTAGCTGTCGTCCGCTCCGCCGCGGACGATCTTGCGCAAAAAGGTGATATCGTCTCCGCGCTTCTTCACCGCGATGTTGTAGTTCTTTACGCCCGGCACAAGGTCTTCCAGCGCGGTCAATTCGTGATAATGGGTGGCAAACAGCGTGCGCGCGCCGATTTTTTTCGTATCCGTGACGTATTCGACGACCGCGCGCGCGATCGACATGCCGTCGTATGTCGATGTGCCGCGTCCGATCTCATCCAGCACGATCAGGCTGGCCTTGGTCGCGTTTTTTAAGATTTCGGCAACCTCGGTCATCTCTACCATGAAGGTGGACTGGCCGCTCGCCAGATCGTCCGACGCACCGACGCGGGTAAACACGCGGTCGGCCACGCCGATGTGCGCCGCGGCCGCCGGTACGAACGAGCCGATCTGCGCCATGATGGTGATCAGCGCCACTTGGCGCATATAAGTAGATTTGCCGGCCATGTTGGGGCCGGTGATGATGGCGGTGCGGTTTTCCTTGTTGTCGAGCACCGTGTCGTTCGGGATAAACAGGCTGTCCGCCAGCATTTTTTCCACCACCGGATGGCGGCCGTCCCGGATATCGATACGGCCGGAAAAGTCGACCGTGGGGCAAACATAGTTGTTTTCCGCCGCCGCTTCCGCGAGCGCGCACAGCACATCCAGCGTGGCGAGCGCCTGCGCGGTGGCCTGTACGCGGTGCACCTCGGCGCCGACCGCTTCGCGTACCTGAACAAACACCTCGTATTCGAGCGCCGTCAGGCGTTCCTGCGCGCCGAGCACCGTGCTTTCGAGCGTTTTAAGCTCCTCTGTGATATAGCGCTCGCAGTTCGCGAGCGTCTGCTTGCGGATATAATGATCCGGCACCATGCTCACATTGGACTTCGTTACCTCGATATAATAGCCGAACACGCGGTTGTAGCCGATCTTCAGGCCCTTGATCCCCGTTTTTTCGCGCTCGACCTGCTCGATCGCCGCGATTTCCCCCTTGCCGCCGCTGGCCAGATCGCGCAGGTGGTCGATCTCTTCATGGTGTCCGGTACGGATCAGTCCGCCGTCGCGTAGGCTGATCGGCGGTTCGTCCACAATCGCGGAGGCGATCAGCACGCGCACATCCTCCAAAAGATCGATCCTGCCGGTCAGTTCGCGCAGCAAACCCGTGCCGAAGCGCGAAGCCTCCTCGCGAATGGCGGGCAGATGCTCGATCGCGGCGCAGAGCGCCCGCAGATCGCGCGCGCCGGCCGTGCCGTATACCACGCGGCCGATCAGCCGTTCCATGTCGAACACCCGGTTGAGCTCGTCGGCGAGCGCGCCCCGCGCGATCACATCTTCAAACAGCGCGCTCACCGCGTGCTGCCTCCGTTCGATATGGAGCGGGTTGCGCAGCGGTTTTTCAATCCACTGCCGGATCAGGCGCGCGCCCATGGCGGTTTTGGTGCGGTCCAGCACCCACAGCAGCGTGCCGCGCTTTTCCTGCGTGCGCATGGTCTCGCACAACTCTAAATTGCGGCGGGCGATCAGGTCTACCTCCATGTATTTGCCCTGCTGGTATACCTGCAAGGAGTTGAGGTTCGCAAGGCTCGACTTTTGCGTTTGTTCCAGATAGCAGAGCATGCCGCCGATGCTTTGCGCGGCCTGCGGCAGCTCGGTCAATCCGGCCGCGTCAAAGTCGGTCACGCGAAAACGATCGATGATGCGCTTTGACGCAGCGTCCGCGTCAAAGCTTTCCTCGGGCATGGGCTCGATCAAGGCTTCCAGCCGTTCATGCAGAAAGGCCGTAAGCTGCGCTTCTCCCGCCGCTTCCCCGCCGACCAGCACCTCACGCGGGCCAAACCGGCCCAGCTCGCTGAGGATCTCGCCCCAAGAATCCGAGCCGGTCGCGTAAGCTTCGCCTGTCGTGATATCGGCAAAGCAAACGCCGATCCGGCCGCCCGCGGAAAAAACGCAGCCGAGAAAATTGTTGCGGTTTTCATCCAGCATGGAGGATTCGATCACCGTGCCGGGCGTTACCATGCGAACAATCTCACGGCGGACAAGGCCCTTGGCCAGCTTGGGATCCTCCACCTGCTCGCAGATCGCGACCTTATAGCCCTTCCGCACCAGCTTGGCGATATAACTTTCCGCGCTGTGGTAAGGAACGCCGCACATAGGCGCGCGCTCCTCCTGCCCGCAGTCGCGGCCGGTCAGGGTCAGTTCAAGCTCGCGTGAAGCGAGCTTGGCGTCGTCAAAAAACATTTCGTAGAAATCGCCCAAGCGGTAAAACAGAATATAATCCCGGTGCTTGTCCTTGATCTCAAAATACTGCTTCATCATGGGCGTAAGTTCTGCCATGCTATTTCCTCGTTTCTATCTTTTTTGCGCGTACAGACAGCGCAAAGAGGTTTTCTCAATCTCTGCTTCGATAAAGGAACCCACCACAATGTCTTCGCCGCGCACGCAGACGAGTAAATTGCCTTCGGTCCTCGCTGTAAAGGGATAGTCCGGATTTTTTGATTCGCCGTCCACCAGCAGACGCAGCGTTTTGCCCTGATAGGCCGCCTGTCGGCGGGCAACGATCTCGTCCTGCGCCCGCAGCAGACGTTCAAAACGAGCCTGCTTTTCCGCGCTTGTCGCGGGGTCCTCGTAGGACGCGGCAGGCGTGCCGCTGCGTTTGGAATACAGAAAGGTGAACAGGAGATCGTATTCGATCTCCTGCGTCAAACGCAGGGTCTCTTCAAAATCGGCCTCGGTCTCGCCCGGAAAGCCGACGATAATATCGCTGGAAAGCACAATTTCGGGTATTTCTTCGCGCGCATAACGGATCAGCTCCCGGTATTCGCCCGCCGTGTAGCGCCGGTTCATACGAGAAAGCACGGCGTCGCTGCCGGATTGCACCGGCAAATGCAGCTGCTTTGCCACCTTGGAACACGCGGCCATGGTATCAATCAGCTTTCTCGACGCATCCTTCGGGTGGCTCGTCATGAAGCGCAATAGAAAATCGCCCGGCACGTCGTTCAAACGCCGCAGCAGATCAGAAAAATCGATTTCCAGCCCCAGATCCTTGCCATAGGAATTCACGTTCTGGCCCAAAAGGGTGATGTCCTTATAGCCCTCCCGCGTGAGCTCGCGCAGTTCGGCCTCGATTTCCTCCGGCCGTCGGCTGCGTTCGCGGCCGCGCACATAGGGCACGATGCAGTAAGTACAGAAATTGTTGCAGCCATACATGATCGACAGCCACGCCTTGGGTCCCTCCCCGCGCAAAACGGGCAGGCCCTCGGCGATATCGTCCGCACCGCCGATATCGAACACGCGCTTTTCACCGGTCAGCACCCGCCGCAGCAGCGACGGGAAACGCCAGAGCGCGTGCGTACCAAACAGCAGGCTGACCTGCGGATAGCTTTTTTTAATCTTCTCTACATTCTTCTCCTGCTGTGCCATACAGCCGCACAGCGCGATAATTACATCGGGACGCTGCTTTTTCAAATGGGACAGCGCGCCGATATTGCCGAACGCCCGGTCCTCCGCGTGCTCGCGCACCGCGCAGGTGTTAAACAGGATAAAATCCGCATGCTCCGGCGAATCGGTCATCTGGTAGCCCATCTCCGCGAGCATGCCGCGAATGGTCTCGGTATCGGCCTCGTTCTGCTGGCAGCCGAAGGTATGGGTATACGCGCGTTTCTCCCTGCCGTGATTCATCGCGGCCACAAGGGACATATCGCCAAACTGCGCGCGCAGCTGTTCGGCGGAAACGGTGGTTTGCTGACTCATGCGGTAATTGCTCCTCTATATACGAATGCCGCATTCAAACGGCGCTTTCCGGTTTAACGGAACGGCTCGCCCTCGGCGGTAAATACGTTCATACGGTGGTAAGCGCAAAACGGAAGCGCATACTGCGGCAGATATTGCCTGATTGCGCGGGTCAGGTATTCCGGGCTCAGGCTCACGCTGCCGGCCGCCGTGGTGACGACCGCGACGGCTTCGCCCTCCTTTTCCTCTACGGAAAAGTCCTGCATTAGCTCGCGCATATTGACGAGCTTTTCTCCGCGCTTGGACTTTTTCAAAATTTCGATCTGCTTTTGCGCGAACAGCGTGCGCACATCGGTCAGGAATGAAGCGGGCAGGCCATCCTCAAAGCCCCAAGTGATGCGGTACTGCGACCAAGCGATCCGCGCGATCTTCATGCCGCCGTCCTCTAGCGGATAGATTTCGATCGCGCGCAGGCCTTCCGGGAAAACATCGTTCAGTGCCTCGACCGCATTAATCGGCACGCTTTCGGAGGTGATGTTGAAATCCAAAAATTCGCACACGCCGGAAAATCCGGTCGATAACGGCAGCGCCACGGAAACATAAGCGTGCTGGTTAAAGCCTTCGGTAAACCAAAGGGGCATTTGGCAGCGCGCCATCGAGCGCTGCATGGTGTGCATCAGGTCGAGGTGCGAAATATACTTGGCGCGCCCCTCCTTGGCAAATTTCATGCGGGCCTTAAACATGGCAGCGGCCTCCCTTCAGCAGGGCGCTCGCGCCGCACCCCGCGCACTTCTGCATGCAGTCCACGGTGGGGACCGCCTCGCGTGAGCGCTCCCACTCGCGCTTTAGGTGTTCCTTATCCGTGCCGCAGCCGATGTGATCCCACGGGAACACCTCGGTCAGCGGACGCTGGCGGGAAGCGTAAAACGCGGGGTCGAGCCCGCAGTCGGTAAAAGCCTGCATCCATTTTTCATAATCGAAGAACTGGTCCCACCCATCGAATTTGCAGCCGCGCTGCCAAGCCAGATAGATCGCCTTGCCCTGCCTGCGGTCGCCGCGGGCGATCACGCCCTCAAGGACCGAGGTTTCGGCGTCGTGCCAGTTATACGTTACGTTTTTGGTCTTCATGATCTTTTTCATGTAGGCCTGCTTTTCACGCAACATGTCCAGCGTGTCCTGCGCGTCCCACTGGAACGGCGTTTGCGGCTTGGGCACAAAGCACGAAGCCGACGCCGTGACCCTTACGCCGCGCGCACGGTTTTGTGTATTTTCCTTCCAGCAGAAAGCGACCTTTTTACAGGTCTCCAAAATGCCATCTAAATCCTCCGTGGTCTCGGTGGGCAGGCCCATCATGAAATACAGCTTGATATTGTTCCAGCCGCCGCGAAAAGCGATCGCACAGGCGGAGAGCAGGTCGTCCTCCTCCAGATTTTTGTTGATCACGTCGCGCAGGCGCTTGGAACCCGCTTCCGGCGCAAAGGTTAGGCCGCTTTTGCGCACCTTCTGCACGCGCTCCATCAGCTCGGCATTGAAGCTGTCCGCGCGCAGGCTGGGCAGCGACAGGCTGATATGACGCGGCTCGCAGTAATCCAGCATGGTGGAGGTCAGCCCCGACAGGTCGCCATAGTCGCTGGTCGAAAGCGAAGAGAGCGAAATTTCCTCATAGCCCGAGTTCTTCAAAACAGCCTCGGCCTGCTTTTGCAGCACTTCTTTTGACTTGCTGCGCAGCGGCCGGTAGGTGTGCCCGGCCTGACAGAAGCGGCAGCCGCGCGGACACCCGCGAAACAGCTCCACCATCGCGCGGTCGAACACGATATCGGTGGACGGGACGACGAACGATTCCGGATAGTACATCGTGTCGAGATCCTCTACAATGCGCTTTTGCACCTTAGCGGGCGCGCCGTCTATCGGCGCAACGCTTTCCACCGTGCCGTCCTCGTGGTAGCGCACCTCGTACAGCGCAGGCACGTAGACGCCCGGAATGCCGGCGGCCTGACGCAAAAAGCGGGGTTTGTCCCAGCTTTCCCGCTTGGCCTGACGGTACAGATCGGTGAACTCAAGCATGACCTCTTCCCCGTCGCCGATCAGGAACACATCGACAAAATCGGCCAGCGGCTCCGGGTTATAGGCGCACGGTCCGCCGCAGACGACCAGATGGGAAAGCGCCTTCCGCTCCGCCGCAAGCACCGGGATACCGCCGAGATCCAGCATGTTCAGGATGTTGGTGAAGGAAAGCTCGTATTGCAGCGTAAAACCGATTATATCAAACAGATGGAGCGGATCGCCGCTCTCCAGCGCGTACAGCGGGATGCCCGCGCTGCGCAGTTCGTCCTCCATATCGACCCAAGGCGCGCAAACGCGCTCGCACCAAACGCCGGGTTGATCGTTTAACAGGCCGTACAGAATGCGCGAGCCCAAGTGGGACATGCCCACTTCATATACATCGGGAAAGCAAAAAGCAAACCGCAGGTCTACCTCTTCCCTGTTTTTCATCACCGAACCCCATTCGCCGCCGACATAGCGCGCCGGCTTCTGAACACGGGACAGGATGGCTTCCATTTTCTTGTGCAATATGTTTTCCTCCCAAGCGAAATACATTTTTAGTATATCATAAAACGCGAAAAAACGCCATACCGAAAAACGGTACAGCGTTTGTTTCGCCCGCGAAATATCACTTGATGCTGAGCGTGCGCGAGGCGTTGAGCACGGTGAGTACGGTGAGCAGCACATCGGCCGCGACCGCCTGCCACATCATCGTTACGCCGAACATCGTCAGCAGCAGCAAAACCACCTTAACGCCGAGCAACAGCACCATGTTTTGCAGCGCCACGCCGTGCGTGCGGCGGCTGATGCGCACCGCGTCGGTCAGACGGGTCAGGTCGTTGGTCATAATGAGCACATTTGCCGCGCCAGCCGATTCCGGAGAACCTGCCGCGCCCATCTCAACGCCGATATCCGCCTGCCCCAGTTCAGACGCGTCGTTTACGCCGTCTCCCACATAGGCGGCCGTGCCGTCCGTCGGGATGGTGCGCAAAAGGAATTCAAGCTTGGAGGCCTTTTCCTCCGGTAGCAGCCCTGCGTGCACCGTGTCGATACCGATCGTATCGGCCGCCTGCTGCGCGGGCAGCTCGGTGTCGCCGGTCAGAATGACGGTGCGCAGAACGCCGAGCGACTTTAAGCCGGAGACCGCCTCCGAAGCTTCGCTCCGCACGGTATCCTGCAAAACGATCGCACCCGCGTAATCGCCTTCGTATGATACATATACGACGGTGCCCGCTAGATCGGGCACGCCCTTGACGCCGCGCGAGATCATCAGCTTGCGGTTGCCGACCAGCAGGTTGTGGTTGCCGATGCGCGCGCGCACGCCGCGCCCCGGGAACTCCTCAAATTCGGATATTTTCTGCGGAATGCCTTGATAGGCGGCCACAATGGCGCGCGCCACCGGATGGTCGGAGAGCTGCTCCGCCGTCGCGGCGAGAGCCAAACAGCTTTCCGCGTTGAAATCAGGGGTGGCCTGAATCTCCTTGACATGCAGCTTGCCCTCGGTCAGCGTGCCGGTTTTACCAAACACGACCATGCGCAGCTCGGCAAGCTTTTCGATGGCGTCGTTGCCCTTGACCTGAATGCCCTTTTGTGCAAGCCGGCCGTTGCCGCCGACAAAGCTCATCGGCACGGAGAGCAGCAGCGCGGTCGGACAGCAGATGACAAGCACGGTCAGCGCGCGATAGATCCACGTGGCCGTATCGCCGATACGGAATAGAGGCGGCAGCAAGGAGAGCAGTACCGCCAGCACGATAATGATCGGCATGTAGCGGGACGCGCCGTGGATCACGCTGTTTTCCAGCGACGCGCGGCGGCCTGCGGATTCCTCCCGCATGCGCAGGATTTGGCTGACGGCGCAGTCTTCAAACTTCGCTGTCGCGCGGATCAGCATCAGCGTGCCGGTATAAAGGCTGCCGGCCAGCACCTTGGCGCCCTTTTCGACCGCCTTCGGTTCGCTGTCGCCGGTCAGTACGGTGTCGTCCACCGTACCCTCGCCGCGCAGGATCACGCCGTCAATCGGGATACGCTCGCCGGAGCGCACCATGATAAAATCGCCAACGTTGATTTCCACCGGCTGAACGTGCTTTTCTTCGCCCTGCATGTTGACGATGGACGCTCTTTCAGGCACAAAATCGGTCTGTTCCCGCAAAGCGCCGTGCGTCGAATGCAGCACCATATCGGAGATCAGCTTGCCCACGCTGTGAAGGATCAGCACGATGCTGGCTTCCGGGCGGCGGCCAAGCAGAAAAGCGCCTAGGGACGCGATAAAGATCAGCAGGTATTCGTTAAAATATTTGCCGTGCGTAAAGCCGCGAACGACACGCGCCGCGACCGGCAGCACCGTGATCAGGTATGCGACTACATACATGGCCAGCGAAACGCCGGCGATCGGTAACACCATGCCGAGCACCAAAAAAACGGCGGCGATCGCTAAACGGATCAGCGTAAAGCGAATATCAGCCGTTGTCATGGGCTGGTACACGGCCTCGTCGCCGCTGATGCCCCGGCGCGCGTTTTCACGGCGCTGGCGGGTCTGTTCGCGGCGGCGTATTTTGGCGCGCACCCGTGCGCGTTCGACAAAGGAAAGCCCGTCCAGATTGGGGCTTAGATCGTCCTTTACGGTAAGCGCGGTCTCCGAGATCGGCGGCAGTTCTTCGCCCTGCTCGTCCGGCGAGGCTTCTTCGTCCTCGGCGGACGCGGCTTCGGCTTCGCCGCCTTCGTCCTCAGCCGCCGCTTCGTCTGTCTCGTCCGGCGCGGCCTCTTCAGCCAGCGGCTCGTCGGCAGCGTCCTGCGGCGGTTCGGGGGCGGGCTGCTCCGGCTCGTCCGGCAGCGGCGCTACCGGCTGGGGAAAGGGCACTGTGTTGCCGGGCGCAGCGATATCCGCCGTGCCCTCCAGATCGGACAGAATCTCCTCGACCAGCTCGGTGGGAAATTCGATCGGCTCGGGCGCGGCGAGTATTTCCTCCGGCGCGCGCTGCTCCGGCGACTGTTCCGCCTCATCCGAGCGTTCTACTTTTTTACTCATCAATCTATCCCTCCTGCACATGTGCGATGCCCTGCGCCAATATCGTTTGGATATGGCTGTCGCACAAGGCGTAATACACCGTTTTGCCGCTTTTCCGGCTGCGGACGAGCCGCGCCTGTTTCAGAAAACGCAGCTGATGGGATATGGCGGATTGGCTCATATTCAAAAGCGAGGCGATATCGCACACGCAGAGCTCCTCCGTACCCAATGCGGCGAGAATGCGCAGGCGCGTTTTATCGGAAAACGCCTTAAAGAAATCCGAAGCGGCGCTGGTGATCTCCTCCGCCGGCATTTGCTGCCTTGCGTGCTCGATCGGGCCCGCATGAATCACATGCTCTTCGCAGCATTCCGCCTCCGCCGCTTTCTTTTTCGTTGCCAACCGCAATCCCTCCCGCGATGTAGAAACATCCATTGAATAATGCTACCATTAAAACGGGTTTTTGTCAATGTCAGCGACAAAAAAGCGGCCTGCCGAACGGATTCGGCGGCCGCTTTTGCTGGTTTATTCGCCCTTGGGGTCGGTGATAACTTCCTTGAACGAGGTCGCCAGACCTGCGAGACTCTGGATCTGGCTCGGAATAATGATTTTGGTCGCCTTGCCGTCTGCCGCCTTGCCGAAGGCTTCAAGCGACTTGAGCTTGATGATCTGCTCGGTCGGCTCGGCGTTGTTCAGCATGACGATCGAATCGGCCAGCGCCTTCTGCACGGTCAGCAGCGCTTCGGCTTCGCCTTCCGCTTCACGGATTTTCGCCATACGGCTGGCTTCCGCGCGCAGTACGGTGGATTCCTTTTCGCCTTCCGCCACCAGAATAGCGGATTGCTTCTTGCCTTCCGCCACGAGAATTGCTTCGCGGCGCTCGCGCTCCGCCTTCATCTGCTTTTCCATGGATTCTTGGATCGCGGCGGGCGGGATGATATTTTTCAGTTCCACGCGGTTTACCTTGATGCCCCATGCGTCGGTCGCTTCATCAAGGATGGCGCGCATTTTGGTGTTGATGATGTCGCGGCTGGTCAGCGTCTGATCGAGTTCCAGATCGCCGATGATATTACGCAGCGTGGTCGCGGTCAGGTTTTCGATCGCGCTCATCGGCGCTTCGATACCGTAGGTGAACAGCTTGGGGTCGGTTATTTGGAAATAGACGACCGTATCGATCTGCATGGTGACGTTATCCTTTGTGATAACGGGCTGCGGCGGAAAATCGACCACCTGCTCCTTGAGCGTCACCTTGCGGGCAATGCGCTCGAACAGCGGGATTTTAAAATGCAGGCCGGTGCCCCATGTGCCCTGATAGGTGCCGAGGCGTTCAATGATGAACGCGCGTGCCTGCGGCACGATGACGATGTTGCTCGCAATAAACGCAATTAGGATAATTGCAAGAATGATCCAGATAAACGGAACGACAAATGGCATGATAAATCTCCTTTACTCCAAAACGGTCTTTGCTACACCTTTTCTACAATGGCCTTTACGCCGCGTATCGCGGTCACACGCACGGCCGCGCCCTTGGGAATGACCGAATCATCCACGGAGCGCGCGCTCCACAACTGGCCGAACACCTTGATCTCCCCCGTTTCCTGCACGTTGTCGATCTCGATAACAACGATGGCCGGTTCGCCGATAATTCTATCCGCGTTGGTCGGTTCGTTTTTCGTATGCAGGAATTTCCGGCAAAAAGGCCGCACCAGAATAAGCAGCGCCGCTGAAAACAGCACAAAGATGAGCAGCTGCGCAGGCAACGGCAAGCCGATACTCGCAGCGACAAGCGCCGCAACCGAGCCGACCGCGAACCAGATCGCCGACAAATCGAGAGTGAACGCTTCCACCGCGACGCCGATGATGATCACCGCAGTCCAAATGTAGAGGCTGTTAATTCCAAAGATCATGGCAGCGCCTCCTTTCTTCTACGAGCATAGTTTACCATAGTATTCCCAAGAAGTACAGGAAAAAATCAAAACGCGAAGCGGGGCGCAGTTCAATACTGCGCCCCGCTTTAAAAAGCATCTGCTAAATTAATACATGCCGCCCATGTCCGGCATCGGAGCAGCCGGAGCAGCAGGTTCCTTCTTATCGGCGACCAGACTCTCGGTGGTGAGAACCATGGAAGCGACGGAGGCCGCGTTCTGCAGCGCGGAACGGTTTACCTTGGTCGGATCGACGATGCCATTGGCGATCATATCGCCGTAGGTCTCGGTTGCGGCGTCAAAGCCATAGCCGACCTTACCGCAGGTCTTGACCTTATCGACAACGACGGCGCCTTCGATGCCCGCGTTGAAAGCGATCTGCTGGATCGGCGCTTCCAAACCGCGCGCAACGATCTGCATGCCGGTCTTCTCGTCGCCCTCGGCATTTTCAGCCAGCGCGATAACAGCCGGGATCGCGTTGATATAGGACACGCCGCCGCCCGCGACAATGCCCTCTTCCACAGCGGCGCGGGTCGCGTTGAGAGCGTCCTCGATGCGCAGCTTCTTTTCCTTCATTTCGGTCTCGGTAGCGGCGCCGACCTTGATGACGGCTACGCCGCCGGCCAGCTTGGCCAGACGCTCCTGCAGCTTCTCACGGTCAAAGTCGGAGGTGGTGCGCTCGATCGCATTGCGGATCTCGTTGACGCGCGCCTCGATATCCTTCTTATCGCCCGCGCCGTCAACGATCGTGGTGGTTTCCTTGCTCACCTTGATCTGGCGCGCGGTGCCCAGCATATCCATGGTCGCGTCCTTCAGCTCGATACCGATCTCCTCGGAGATCACGGTGCCGCCGGTCAGAACAGCGATATCCTGCAGCATTTCCTTGCGGCGGTCGCCGAAGCCCGGCGCCTTAACGGCAACGCAGGTGAAGGTGCCGCGCAGACGGTTGACGATCAGGGTGGACAGAGCCTCGCCCTCTACGTCCTCCGCAACGAGCAGCAGCTTCTTGCCGGCCTTGACGATCTGCTCAAGGATCGGAAGCAGCTCCTGAATGTTGGAAAGCTTCTTATCGGTGATGAGAATGAGGGCGTCGTCCAGAACGGCTTCCATCTTCTCGGTATCGGTGCACATATAGGGGGTGATATAGCCGCGGTCGAACTGCATGCCCTCGACTACCTCGGAATAGGTCTCGGCGGTCTTGGATTCCTCGACCGTGATAACGCCATCGGTCGAAACCTTTTCCATCGCCTCAGCGATCAGCTTACCGATCTCCTCGTCGCCGGAAGAAACAGCGCCTACGCGAGCGATATCGCCCGTGCCGTCCACCTTCTTAGAGTGCTCCTGAATCGCCGCAACAGCAGCGTCCACAGCCTTGGCGATGCCGCGGCGCATAACCATCGGGTTGGCGCCCGCCGCCACGTTCTTGAGGCCTTCGTGAACAAACGCCTGCGCCAGTACGGTCGCGGTGGTGGTGCCGTCGCCCGCGACGTCGTTGGTCTTGGTCGCGACTTCCTTGACCAGCTGCGCGCCCATGTTCTCATAGGGATCTTCCAGTTCGATCTCCTTGGCGATGGTCACGCCGTCGTTCGTGATGAGCGGAGAGCCGAACTTCTTGTCCAGCACTACGTTGCGGCCCTTGGGGCCAATGGTCACTTTAACGGTATCGGCGAGCATGTTGATGCCGCGCTCCAGCGCCTTGCGTGCTTCTTCGCCGTAGATCAGTTGCTTAGCCATGATTGCTATTCCTCCTAAAAATCGTATCTTGGTAAAAAGGTGGTCAGTTATTCAACGACTGCAAGGATGTCGCTCTGGCGAACGATGATGTATTCCTCGCCGTCGAGCTTGATCTCAGTTCCGGTGTACTTGCCGGTGATGACCTTCTGGCCCTTCTGGACCTCCATCTTGATCTCCTTGCCATCCACAATGCCGCCGGGGCCAACCTCGATGATTTCCGCAACCTGCGGCTTTTCCTTGGCAGAGCCGGCAAGAATGATTCCGCTGGCCGTGGTCTCCTCCGCCTCGATCATTTTGAGTACGACTCGATCGGTAAGGGGCTTGAGTTTCATAACGGGTTCCTCCTATAAATATAAAAATTAACGAAGTGAGTTTTAGCACTCGTTTAGCAAGAGTGCTAACATGAGTATTATATTACACCACTGCATGCGATTCTGCAAGAGTTTTTTTGGAAATTTCCCCACGAAATTTATGAATTTTTTGTGAATCGCCCGAATTATCCAACGTCGGTTTTAGCAGCCGGCCTTGGCGAGTGCTTAAAATACATATATAGGTCGCATTTGATCATGCCGTTATAGAGTTTGCGCCGCTTATCGGCCTTCTTGCCGTAGAAATGCTCAAACTGCGCGTCCGAACTGAGCACATACTGCTTCATGGGCGACGCGGACACCGCTTTGCCAAAAGCGGCGTAAAGCTGCTCGGCCCGCTCGATATCGAGCAGGCGCTCGCCGTAGGGCGGGTTGGCGAATAGAATGCCGCCCTGCGAATAGTCGCGTTTCGCGGCGTCCGCCTGTTCAAACCACACGGTGTGGCCGACGCCCGCCTTGCGCGCGTTAGCCATGGAAAGCGCGACGCAGGCGGGGTCGATATCGCTGCCCACGATCGAAAAACGCGCGCCCGCTATCGCCTCGTCCACTGCCTGTTGCCGCGCTCTTTGCCAAACCGCCGGATCGAGCACCGGCCATGTTTCCGCTTCAAACGTGCGCATCAGCCCGGGCGCGCGGCGGCAGGCGATCAGCCCCGCTTCGATGGCGATCGTACCCGAGCCGCAAAAAGGATCCAGAAACGGTTCCCTGCCCCGCCACCGCGCGAGCTTTACCATGGCGGCCGCGAGCGTTTCCCGCAGCGGGGCCGCGTTCGCCTCGGCCCGGTAGCCGCGCTTGTGCAGGCCCGCGCCCGAGGTATCGAGAAACAGCTCGGCCTTGTCGTGCATGATGGAGAACTGGATCTGATGCCTTGCGCCGCTCTCTTCAAACCAGCTTTGGCCGTAGGCCTGCCGCAGGCGCTCTGCCACGGCTTTTTTGATGATCTTCTGGCAATCCGGGATCGAATGCAGCGCAGAGTCGAGGCTGTGCCCCTTTACCGGAAACGCGCCGTCTTTCGGGATAAACTGCTCCCACGGCAGCGCGCGCACTCCTTCAAAGAGCGCGTCAAAGCTTCCTGCAGGAAATACGCCGAGTCGAATCAGCACGCGCTCGGCGCAGCGCAGGTTCAAATTGGCCCAAGCAAGCGTATGCTCATCTCCGGTAAACAGCACGCGGCCGTTTTCCGCCGTTACATCGGTAAGCTTTCCATTAAAGCGCAGTTCATCCGCTACGATCCCTTCCAGCCCAAACAGCGTAGGGCAGCACATCGTCAATTCCATTAATTCTTTTCCTCTTTTCCAATCCAAAAAAACAGCTCTTGCCGCGCCCGCGGTCAAGAGCCGTACACTTGTTTAACATAATATCGGTTTTGTCTCCGCTTGTCAAGGCCGCCCGCGCATCGACAGAACGCCGGTGGAAGTTTCAATTCGCCGGCCGAGATAGGTCATCAGCCGCACGCCGCACAGACGCAGCACCAACAGATAGACCGCGACGGCGCCTAGCGCCGTGCACAATAATGCGGGTACCGCATCCGATACAAACGGGCGAACGAGGCGGTAACAGACCTGTGTCCAATAAAACAGCGTCAGCGCACACAAAACGGGTACGCCGAAACGACGCAGGGGCCGCAGCGGAAAGCGCGTGTGCCGGTGCAGCACCGCGAGGTTGACCACGAACGCCGCTATGGCTGAAAGCAGCATCGCAAGCAGGTAGCCGTAAATGCCGAGTGTCGGCCGCGCCGCCCATCGGTACATGACGGCAAGCTGCATCAGTTCGGACAGGATCGCGGTGGCGACATTGATGTGCTGTAAACCGAGCGCGTTGAGCAAGCTGCCCGAAGCCATCTGGTAATAGCTTGCCACCGCCACCGCGCCGAGCAGCATCACATAGTGAGTGGACAGCGGCTGGCCGAAAATCAATTCGGATAGTCTGGGCGCCATCGGCACAAGCACCGCCGTTGCCGGCAGCGCGATCAGGCCGACGGTCGAGATCGTCCGGCCGACCAGCGAACGCATGCGCTTTTCGTTTCCAACTGCCTGCGCCGCCGTGATAGCGGGCAGCAGCGCCGTGCACACCGAGCTCACGAGCGCCACCGGCAGCAGGATGAGCGGCATCGCCATACCGGAAACGACACCGAGCGCGGAAAGCGCCTGACCGTAGGTAAGCCCCGCGGCCATGAGGCGCTGCGGGAGCAGTACCGCACCCGCAGAGGAAAGCAGGTTGCTTGCCAGCGCGGATACCGATAACGGCAGCGCAATGGCGAAAAACTGGCCGCCAAGCACCCGGTCTACCGGCAGCGGCCGCGCCGGCGCGCGTAGCTGCTTTTTATACAGCGTGGTCAAAAAAACCGCGCTGAAGATCTCACTTACGACCATGCCCACGAAAATCAGCATCGCGATAACGCCATAATCCTCGCCATGGTAGCGCGAAAGCAAAAAATAAACCGCGAGGATGCGTATCAACTGCTCCCCTACCTCGGATACCGCGGAGAACTGCATCTGTTCCAATCCGATGCAAAAGGATTTAAAAATATTTTCAATGCCGGTAAGCGCCAAACAGAGCAGCAAAAACGGCAGCGCCATCGCACATCGCTCATCGCCCAAAAGGTCGGCCGCGATTTTGGTGCGCAGCGGCAAAACAAGGACCGCGCACGTGCAGAACATGGTGCCGAACGACACAAAGGATAAACGCAAAATGGCGGGCAGCTTGCCGCGTTCCCGCCGCGCCGCGCTCGCCGCGGAAAGGCGCGAGCATGCCATCGTCACCCCGGAAAGGCAGCCCGCGTTGAGCACCAAATAGGCGGAATTGACCAGCCGGTACACGCCCAGACCTTCCGCGCCCGCGTAGTGGCTGAGCAGGACGCGGTATAAAAAACCCAGCGCTTGCAGCACTATATTACCGCAGGCCAGCACGCTGGCCGCGTATAAAATTGTCTTTTTTCGTATCCGCACTGCACGACCCCATTTCCCTCTACAGGGTATGCGGTCCGCAGAAATAACAGAACGGGAACGCCCAAATTGGCGTTCCCGGGTTTTGGGGTATTTAAATGCGCTTTGCCATTTTCTCGCTGTTGGCCGCACGATACGCGCCAAAGGCGCCGTTATCCAAAGCCTCGCGAATCTCTTCCATCAGGTGGTTGTAGAACCAAAGGTTATGCGTTACCAGCAGACGCTGGGACAGCATTTCGCCTGCTTTGAGCAAATGGCGCAGGTAAGCACGGCTGAACCTACGGCAAGTCGGGCACTGGCACCCCTCTTCAATCGGTCGGTCGTCCGTCTGATACTTGGCGTTCATAATGTTCAAAATGCCGTCATGCGTAAACAGATGGCCGTGACGCGCGTTGCGCGTCGGCATGACACAGTCGAAGAAGTCGATACCGCGCGCGACGCCCTCGATGATGTTGGACGGCGTACCAACGCCCATCAGGTACCGCGGCTTGTGTTGTGGCGCGTGCGGCAGAGTCACGTCAAGGATATGGTACATCACATCGGTCGATTCTCCGACCGCCAGACCGCCGATCGCGTAGCCTGGCAGGTCGAGCGTAGCGATCTCCTGCATATGCTCGGCGCGCAGGTCGTCATACGTGCCGCCCTGATTGATGCCAAACAGCAGCTGATGGGGGTTGACCGTTTCAGGCAGGCTGTTCAGCCGTTCCAGCTCCTCCTTACAGCGGCGCAGCCAGCGCGTCGTGCGGTCAATCGAAGCCTTGACATATTCGCGCGGCGCGGGATTTTCAATGCACTCATCAAAGGCCATGGCAATGTCCGAGCCAAGGTTCGACTGGATGCGCATGCTCTCCTCCGGGCCCATAAAGATTTTGCGTCCATCCACGTGGGAATGGAAATAAACGCCCTCTTCCTTGATCTTACGCAGTGTGGCGAGTGAGAAAACCTGAAAACCGCCCGAATCGGTCAGCATCGGCCCATCCCAACGCATAAAACGGTGCAGACCGCCCATCTGCCGCACGATCTGGTCGCCCGGCCGCACGTGCAAATGGTAGGTATTGGACAGCTCAATCTGACAGCCGACCTCTTTCAGGTCGAACGCGTCGAGCGCGCCCTTGATCGCTCCCTGCGTGCCGACGTTCATAAAAACCGGCGTTTGCACCTCGCCGTGCGCGGTCATAAAGCGGCCGCGACGCGCCTGCTCCTCGGTTTTTAACAATTCAAATGTTCCGATCTCCATAATTCCCTCGCTCTGCAAAATTCATAATTGCAGTTATTCTATCACAAATACACGGGGGATTCAACTATCCGCAGCATAAATCGTCTCGCCGTCCTTGATGGTCTCGACAACACGTACGCCGCGCAGGTCCTCCGGCGGTACTGCCAGCGGATCTTGATCGAGCACGACCAGATCGGCCCGTTTGCCCACGGCGATACTGCCCTTTTCGTTTTCCTCAAAGTACTGATAAGCGGCGTTCACCGTCACCGCGCGCAGCGCTTCATATACGGGGATGCGCTCGTTTTCGCCGAGCAGCACGCCGGCCTTGATGCGGCGCGCAGCCGCGCACCAGATCGTTTCCAGCATGTCCGGCTCGATCACCGGCGTATCCTGATGAAACGTGAAACAAATATTTTTATGCAGCGCCGACCCCGCCGGGCTGATCAGCTTTGCACGATCGACGCCGAAATTTTTGATATGCGTATCGCCCCAATGATATACATGCGCGACAAAAAAGGAAGGAATGACGGAAAGCGCACGCACCTCGTCCAGCTGGTCTGGTCCCAATAGCTGCGCGTGAATCATCACCGGACGAATCGCCGCAAGGTCGGCGCCCTGCCCCGCAGCCTCGCGGCAAAGCCGCAAGTACTGCGCCGCCGCCGCGTCCCCGTTGCAATGGGCCAGCAGCTGCATGCCGTCCTTCAGCGCCCGCTGCAAATACCGCCGCGCCTCATCATCCGTCAATGTGGGATAGCCGCAGCCTCCGCCCACGTAAGGCGTGCGCATCCAAGCCGTCCGCCCCTGCGGCGAGCCGTCCAGAAACATCTTATAGCCGCCGATCTTAAAATGACCCACATACGTGCGGAGGTGCGCGCGGAACGCATCGAGCAAGCGCTCGCCCCCGGCCGCGTCCACATAGCCGATCAGATCAAGGCGCAGCAGTCCGGCATCCAGCATCGCGCGCAGCATCGGCTCCATCAAATCAACCATCATGCCCTCCTGCACGGTTGTGATCCCGTGGGAAGCGTATTTTTGCTGCGCCAGCCGGTAAGCGTCTAAAAGCGCTGCCGGTTCCGGCGTGGGTACCTGCTTTAAATACTGGAGGAATGCGGTCTCTTCCATATAGCCGGTCAAACGTCCATCCTTCTTTTGGATCAGTCCGCCCGGCGGCGGTATTGTCTCGTCCGTAACGCCAAGCCTTTGAAGCGCCAGCGTATTGAACACACCCACATGCCCGGACCTGTGCTGCAATACAAGCGGATTCACCGGCGCCACACGGTCCAGCGTGTCGAGGTTCGGGTGCAATCCATCAGCAAGCTGGTTATGATCGTACCCGCGCGCGGTCACCCATTCTCCGGGCGCAAGTCGGCGTTCCTTGATGAACGCGGAAACACGCTCCGCGATTTCCTCTATGGTCACGCATTCCTCAAGCGGTACTTGCAGTAAGGCGTTCGCCGCGGCGGAAAAGTGGCTATGCGCGTCAATGAAAGCGGGCAGCAGAGCTTTGCCTTTTAAATCCATAGTTTCGTGCGGCGCAACGCGCGGCGCGCTTCGCTTGGTGCCCACATAGCGGATGCGTCCATCCTCCACAAGCACCGCTTCCGCTATCTCTCCGTTTTCCATGGTCAGGATCGTTCCGTTTAGATAAAGCCGCTTCATGCAGTTCCCTCCTATCTTTATCAGTTTGCGCAGCATGGGTGCGCTTCAATCAAAAAGGCTGCCCCGCATGCTTTCGGAGCAGCCCTTCAAACCAATTATAAGATGGTCCAGAAATACAGCAGGCACACCGCGATCAGCACGTACATAACCTTCGGGATCTCGCGGATACGGCCGGCGGCCAGCTTGAGGATCAGATAGATCGGCAGCGCCACGCAGATGCCGTTTGCAATATTGTTCGCAAAGACGGTGAACGCCACACAGATAAACGCCGGAAAGCTCTCGGTATAATCGGAGAAATCGACGTTTCTGAGCGCGCTCATCATGCCGACGCCGATGATGATCAGCGCAGGCGCCGTCGCGGCCGAAGGGATCATCAGCGCAATCGGCGTGAGCAGCAGCGTAAACGCAAAGCATACCGCGGTGGACACGGCGGTAAGACCAGTCTTGCCGCCCGCCTCGACGCCCGCGGAGGACTCAAGATAGGTGGTCATACAGGGCATACAGAACGCAGAGCCGATCACGGTCGAGACCGCGTCTACCTTGAACACACGATCGATACCGGGCAGGTTGCCGTCCTTATCCAGATAGCCCGCCTTGCCGCCCACACCGATCGCCGTGCCAAAGGTCGAAAAGAAATCGGGCACGAACAGTGCAATCAGGAACGGGATATAGGCGAAGCGCAGCGCGCCGAGCAGATCAATGTTCAAAAAGTTGCCGAGCGGGTTGCCGGGCGCGGTGAACAGCGTTTCCGGCAGCTTGGTGATGCCCATCGGAATACCGATCAGCGTGGTGACCAAAATAGAAACGATCATATAGCCCGGCACCTTCATAGTTTTGGTGACAAGGATTAAAATAAAGCCAATGAGCGCCAAAACCACGGTCGGGCTGGCCAGCTCGCCCCAGCCCAGATTATTCTTGCCTTCTACCGCGATAATGAGCTTGGCGTTCTTGCAGCCGAGCAGCGCGATGAACAGGCCGATACCCGCGCTGACCGCGTGCTTGAGGCTGGGTGGGATCGCCTTGACGACCGCGTCGCGCAGGCCAATATAGGAGATGACGACAAAAATCATGCCGCTCCAGAAAATGACGCCCGCCGTTACCGCCGGAGAAACACCGTCGTTCGCCATCATACCCACCACAATGCCGACGCTGCCAAGAGCCTGGCGCGAGGGCGAAGGGACGGTTGGTGACAAGCGCCATTGCCACAGTGGTCAAAATAATAAGCAAGATCATCGAAGTTAGGATAACCCCGCGATCCATACCAGCATTGCCCATCATATTCGGTATCGTGCCCAGCACGTACGCCATCGTGACAAAAGTAGTGATGCCCGCCACGATCTCGGTGCGCACACTCGTCTTGTATTCGCTAAGGTGGAACCGCTTTTCCATCCAGTTATTCATAAAAAAATCCCCCTATTTTTATGTCTTCAATCAAACGCTGTCAACAAACAGCGGCACGATCTGCGCCGCCTTGACATCGATCAGGCCTTTATCCGTCAGCTTGAGCGCCGGACTGACCGGCAGCGTGATCGTGCCGAACGACATGATCGGGTTGTAATGCCGGTAGCCGAGCGCGGTCATGGCCGCGCGCACGCGGCCTAGGGCCGCGCCGACCTCTTCCGCCGGACGGTCGGACAAAATACCGCCGACACCCAGCTTAAGCTCGGCCAGTATCTCCCCCTCCTCGGCGCAGACGAAGCCGCCTTGCAGCGCGATAACGCGATTGACCGCCGCCGTTAAATCGCGCGCCGTTGCGCCGGCCGCGAGCAGGTTGTGGCAATCGTGCGCATAGCTGGTCGCGACCGCGCCGCGCTTATGGCAGTCGCCCGTCATAAAGCCGTAGCCGATCCCGCCGTTTTTTCCGTACCGTTCCAGCACGACCGCGAGCAACAGGCCGCTCCCCTCCCACTGCACCAGACCGTTCTGCACGGGGAGTTCAAAAATGCGCTCTTCCGTCCGTGTACTGCCGTCCCGCACCTCGATGGCGCGAACGCGTACCGTGCCCTGCCATACCGGTGCCTGCATCGCAAAGCGCTGCTCCGTCTGCGGCGTTAAATGGATGCTACTGTAGTACGGCGCGCTAAACGCCTTTGTATTCGCCGGCTTGTGACTGGCCGACCCCTTTTTATAAATGCATTTGCCGCCGCGAAAAGTCGCCTGTACCTCAAAGCGTGCAAGGTCGGAGAGCAGTACGAAATCCGCACGCTTGCCCGGGTCGAGCGCGCCCCGGTCGAGCAGGTTCATGCGCCGCGCCGGCGTAAAGGTCGCGTTATAGATCGCCTGCGCCGGCGCAAGGCCGAGCGCGACCGCCTGACGCACCAGCGCGTCCAGATGGCCTTCCTCCACCAGCTTGTCCGCCATGACGTCGTCGGTGACAAAGCAAAAGTATTCGTACAAATTATTTTCTCGGATGAGCGTAAGCACCTCTGTAGACAGCGTCTTTTGCTGGATCTCCACGAACATACCGCCCTCGAAGCGGGCCCTGAGCTCCTCCACGCTGTGCTCGGTATGGTCGCCGTTGATGCCAAGAAACAAAAACTCAGCCAGATCGGCCCCCATAAGCGCCGGACAGTGGCCCTCAATCGGAAAAATCGTATCCCCGGCGCGCAGCTTTTTCAGAAACTTTGTGATCTCCAAATCGTTTTCGCGTATGATCTGGCGGTAATTCATCACCTCGCCGACACAAGCGACAGCAGGGTCGCCGTACAGCGCTTCCATATCCGCGCAGCCAATCTCCCCGCCCGTCGTTTCGAGACGGGACGAGGTGGAAGGCACGCAGCTCGGTATGCCGTACCGCACATCGATAGGCGCGCCGCGTCCCGCTTCGATCATTTCGGTCACACCGTTAAGGCCGCCCACGTTCGCCATTTCGTGCGGCTCGGATACGATCGTGGTCACGCCGCACTGCGCCAGCCTTTCACAAAAGGCCGCGGGCGTCATCATCGAGCTTTCAATGTGCATATGGATATCGATCAGACCGGGCACCATATAGGCCCCGCCTCCGTCGATCTCTTCGGCCGCTTCGTAGCACTGCTCTTCCGCGCGGTCGACATATAAGATCTTGCCGTCCCTAATGTATACATCGGCGCGGTCAAAGGTTTTAAAATAGCTGTTCAGCACCGATGCGTGCCGGACGCACAAATCGGCTTTTCGTTTTTCGGCCATGCCTCACACCTCTTTCCCGTTATCGTGTTCCGTTTGTCGCCGCCTTATTCGCGCTTATCGCTGTCCGGCTCGGAAAGAACGGTGCGAAAGCCCGCCGTTTTCGCGTTGCGGTCATAAAAAGCGTAGCGGTTTTTGCCCGCGTTTTTCGCGCTGTAAAGAGCCTGATCCGCGCAGTCGATCGCAGCATCGTAATCCGCGCCGTCCTCAGGACAGAGCGCGATGCCCACGCTGCCCGAGACCGAAGCCGCGCGCACTTCCGGAAGGCGGACCTCCTGAAACATCCGGCAAATATCCTGCGCCTTGCGTTCCAGCAGGCTCCGATCGTTTTGGCCGTGCAGGAACACCGCGAACTCATCCCCGCCGATCCGACCAACCAGATCGTCATGCCGGAACATCGCTTTAAGTCCGCTGCCGATCTGCTGCAGAACGCGGTCTCCGTTGGCATGGCCGAAGCGGTCGTTGATGCCTTTGAAATCGTCCACATCGATAAAAAACACCGCGCCGACCTCGCCCTCGGCCATGCGTTTGACCGCCGAGCGGTTATAAAGGCCGGTTAGCGGATCGGTCTCCGCCCGCCGCCGCAGCCGCGCGTTTTCCAGCTTGGTTTCGTTTACATTGGTCAGCTTGCCGATCAGGTTGGAGCACGAATCGCTTTCATCCGCCATATAGATGCCGTTAATCCAAATTTCAAACCATTCGTATTCCCCGGTGTTGGTCTTGATCCGCAGCTCAAATTTCCGCACGTTGTCGGCGGGCGTCAGCTGGGCCAGCTTTTCCTCAATGATCTTTTTATCCGCTTCGTAGATCATGGTGGAGTTGCACAGCGTTTCGCGCGCGTGCATCATACGGAAGCTTTCGTTAAAAACAGAAACAAACTTTTCTGAAAATTGCAGCACGTCGGTGCTGACGTCGTAGTCAAAGGTGATCTCGCCCGAAAGCTCGGCCAGCACGTGATACTTTTCACGCTCCAATTCCAAAAGGCGCAGGGTGCGTTCGGTCAGTGTGGCCGGGCCCGAAGGCGTGGGCGGCTGCTGGGATACCAGCTCGGATTCGAGCGACACCGAGCCGTCGCCAGCCGAACGGGCCGGCACAACGGTGATTTCACGCAGTTTGTCGGACGCCTGCAAAAAACAGTCGAGCAGCTGCGGGTTGAACGAGCCGCATTCGCCGTTCAGGATCATGGATACCGCGCTGCTGTGTGTGTACGGCGGCTTATAGACGCGCTCGTTGGTCAGCGCCTCATACACATCGGCCAATGATACGACCTGCGCCCAGATCGTGATCTCGCTCCCCTGCAGCCCGTCGGGATATCCGCGACCGTCCCACCGTTCATGGTGGTGGCGGCAGATCTCGTAACAGTACTGGTAAAACTCATCGTTTTGCAGATGGCCGAGATCGAGTCGCTGCAAAATTTCACAGCCCTTGATGGTGTGAGACTTCATCACCTCGAACTCTTTTTCGGTCAGCTTGCCGGGCTTTAAAAGCACCGAGTCCGGTATGGCGATCTTACCGATATCATGCAGGGCCGAAGCGTCGGTGATCAGGCTGATTTGCGCGTCGGTAAAGCGGTATTCCTCATACTGCGCGGACAGCGCTTCCAGCAGCACGCGCGTGATCTGCCGGATGCGGCGGATATGAGAGCCGGATTCGCCGTTTCGGAACTCGACCACGGTGGACAGCGTATCGATCACGAACGCGCTGGTGCGCGCCAGCTTCTTCGCCTGTTCCTCCAGCGCGGCGTACTGCTCCTGCAGCTTGCTTTCCAAATGTCGCTTATGTTCGTACAGCTCCATGACGTTTTCAACGCGGCGGCTGACGATCTCCGGATTGAACGGCTTGTTGACAATATCGGCCACGCCTAGGTTGTAGCCCTTCAGCGCGGTGCTCTCGCTGCTTTCCGCCGTAATCAGGATGACGGGGATACGCTCCAGCGCGGCGTTGCCCTGCATGCGGCGCAACACCTCGATTCCGTCCATCACCGGCATGACGACGTCGAGCAGCACGATCGAAAGCTCCTCCTGATGCTGCTTGATGACGCGCAGCGCTTCTTCTCCGTTCTCCGCCTCCAAAATGGCATAGGTGTGCTGGAATAGCTCGCAGAGGATGGCTCGGTTAAGCTCGACGTCGTCAACAATCAGTATCGTCTTCTGTTTAGCCAAAACGCTCATCTTCTCTCCTTAGTCGATCAGGTCGATCAGGCTCAAAAGCTTTTGATATTCCTCTTGCACCGCCTGAAAAAGCCGGCGGACCTGTTCCGCGTCCTTCTGTTCACGTATAGCTGACACCAACGCGGCGCTATTGTCGCTCAGCTTTTGGAAACCCAAATTTGCCGCCGTCCCTTTTAGCGTATGGGCGCTTGTTTCAATCCGCTCGACATCCCCGGCGGCAACGGCGTCGCGCAACTGCTGATAAGTGGGATCCTGCGCAAACTTTTTCACAAATCGATTCAGCAGCGCGGCGTTTCCGACAAAACGGTGCAGCGTGGTTTCCACATCCACGCCGGCCTGTTGTAATACGGTAAATAACTCCATGACGATCGCTCCTTTCCGCACACAACCCGCCAAGACACACCACGGCCAGCCGTGTACAGAGCTTTTTGCGCCTGCCGATCTCTAGAACGGCAGCAAAGCTCGTTATTACCTTATATTATCATCCCCACACGAAATAATCAACCGAACGCCTCCATGTTTTTGTCGCTTTTCCGTGGATTATGCACAAAAAGAAAGAAACGCCCCCTTGCTGCACGGGCGTTTCTTTCTTTTTTAAGCATCTTCCCAGTGTCTTTAGTACAAAAGCATGGCTATCTGCCTTATCTCAAACACAAACTTCTTCCCTGTTTTCCGATGTTCTCTTTTGATACATTCTCCAATCAATGATTATCTGCTACTATCAGGCGATACAATCTCTCAACGCATTGCGAATTTTTTCATCTTCCCCGCTACCATTCGTCGGCAGCCGCAAAACCCGAATTCCGTATTTTTTTAAAATATTGTCCTTCAGCTCATCTCTTATTAACTGATCCGGTTTATTTTCATGGAACGCAAAGCCATCCACTTCAATGACGAGAACACAAGTTTTATCTTGCTTATAAAACACAACAAAGTCCAGTGATGCTCTGTTATTGACATATCTCAATTCATCTGGCGTTAATAATCCTGTATCATGGAGCAAATTTCGCAGCAGAACCTGCTGCGTATAACTGAATCGATGAAATTCTTCTTTGCTGAGGATATCCTCTAACAGCACGCGGAGAGCCTCTTCCGATTGGTATGGCGCGCTAGACTTCATTTTGGCTTTGAGCCGAAGCAGCTTACTTGAGTACTTCTGATACAGTAGATCAAAAATAGAAACAACCTGACTTTCAATCACGTTTTCATCCAATGTGCTGTATTGTATATACCGGATCAGGTCACCAATATCCTTTCCTTTTTTATAAAACAAGTCATGATCTGTCACCAGAATAAACTGACGAATGGCCCTAGAAACAGCAACATTGATCATTTGAGGGTCATCCACAAAATTTAAACTATATTCGCCTCTGGTTCCGGACAGAACCGTGGACATTATCATGGTATCTTTTTCACGCCCTTGATATTTATGTACAGTATCGCTTTGAACACCACCTGAAATTATTCTCCCAGCTTCATCCGCCTGCTTTCGATACGGGGTTACAATTCCGATAGATCCCTGATCCATTGCAAACTCTGGCGCAGTCAAAACCTCCTGAATAATAACATCAAGTTCTCTCTGATTATATATACCCTTTTGGTTTCCCTGCGTCACCTGACGCATATGATTGCCCTCTACCGTTCGATAGAGCACCAGAGGATGCTCCGACAAACTTGTCTCTGTGAACGGTATCAGTTCACCATCATAATATTTCTGATTGCAAAATTCAATAATTCGAGGATGACAGCGATAATGCTCCCGTAATATTTCACGCGGCAGTTGATCTCCATATAGGTTTATGGCTGAGGACAGGATACTGTGGGCGAAATAATCATAAATAGGAGTAGCAGCCTCCGTTTTTAGCTTGGTTTTGATTTTATCATTGGTAATTTGGGGTAGTTGCTTTGTGTCGCCTACAATGATGACATTCCGGCAACAGGAAAGGGCCAATACACCTGTAATTAAATCGACTTGAGATGCTTCATCTATGATCACATAATCTAAAAGGTAGTTTTGCGGAATCGATAACCGCAGGGCATGTGTCGTGCTAAGAATGACGGGGAAAGTTTTAATAAATTCCTGAAAGCGAAATTTAAAATTCTTTTTCGAAAAGTTGGGCGGCGCCATCTTTCCATGACTCTCATTGAGGCATTTGCGAAAGAATTTCTCTGAAAGCTGCTGATGATCCTTTAGCAAATCTTCAAAGCAGGCTCCTTCCAGCTGATGATTATAATCGATAATTTCTTTTTCCAATTTACTTATTTGCTTTTTATAAAACGCTTTCTGCAATCCTAGCAAAACTGACGTCTCATGCTGCCGCAACACTTTTTGATTCCAAATACCATACTTAATCAGCAGCTTTAACTTATAGAATATTTTATCTGATTGCTGACGCTCTTGCGCCAGAGTCGTTTCCGCCAGAAATGAAATTATCTGATCTGGATTCGCCTTTAGAAGCGGTAGTTTTGCGATTTCCTCAACAGCCTGCCGATCATAGTAAATCTCAAAGTGTTCCTGTTCAAGTCTCCAGCCCAATAATTCCTGCTTGAGCTGGGCTCTCTTTCGGTCTGCTTGCAGTAAATGATCTAATTTCACATTCATAGATGCAAGCTGCTCCATCAATGCTTTCTTCTCTTCTTTGCAATCCCATTCTTTTACCTGTGCAGCTGGCATATCTGCAAAAAAAGCGTCCTGATTCTCACTCTTTCCAAGCATAGCGGTCAAGAACCCGTATCCACCTTTTGAAAGCTTTTCAATGACGTTTTTGACCGCTTCATTGTTATTTGATACGACACCGACACTTTTTTTCTGAACAGCTATGAGGTTAGCAATAATATTCAAAATTGTCTGCGTTTTGCCTGTGCCGGGAGGTCCTTCGATTACAGAAACGGAATGTGCGAGGGCATTCTCCAAGGCCTTCTTTTGACTCAAATTAAACCGAAACGGGAATATAACGCCGTCCATTTCAGGAGTTCTTTCCTGAATCGGCAACCGATTCAAATAACAGCTTAAAACGCTTTCAGGATGAACGAAAGTAAGCTTATCCATTTCACGCTTTAGAAATGCGTTTTCTTCTTTCGCTTTTGACGTGTACTGAGAGATATCTTTCAAGTAGTTTAAAATACTCGCTGCATCGTTATTGCAAGCACTGTTTTCTACTAAACAAAACGCGCTCGGAAGTACGGTTTCCGCTATGCCGCGGTATCCAATTATCCGAATCCGCGCCCCAAAGTTAAGGATAGCCTGCGGTTCAAAAACCGGCATACCGTCGACAAAAGCAACGCATTCGTTTAATTCAATAACCTTGGGATTCTCGAGCTTTTGAACACGGCTGCAAGAATAAGGATACACTTTTTCCCCTTTGAAATAACTGATTAGCA
Source organism: Agathobaculum sp. NTUH-O15-33 (assembly GCF_033193315.1). Classification (NCBI taxonomy): domain Bacteria; kingdom Bacillati; phylum Bacillota; class Clostridia; order Eubacteriales; family Butyricicoccaceae; genus Agathobaculum; species Agathobaculum sp. NTUH-O15-33. The sequence continues at coordinate 1,960,763 of NZ_CP136187.1, read as the reverse complement.
TTTTATTGCTTTTTGCATCATGTTGAATTACGCGGATTTCATGTGTTTTATCTTGTCCATCTACAAGCACCATGATTTCTTTCAAATTCATATGACAGTAACCCTATCCTCAAAATTATCTGCTTGATTGTATTGATAATGCAATCATTTGACTGAATATTTCCTTATTCAACGTTCATCGTTTCCATATTCTAGCTACAATCATGTCATTTGTCTTTGCTATTAAAGGTTCCTTCATAACACATTTGCCAACATCTATCCGACGATTTCCTGTACCCGGCCGACTTGCCCATCCGCAAGCATCACTTTAATGCCGTGAGGATGGCAGCTACTCTTTGTCAGTATCCGCGCCACAATACCTTCTGTCAACTTGCCGGTACGTTGGTCTGCTTTCAGGATAACCTTGACTGTCGCTCCGACCTTCACATCAGACCTGTTTTGTCCGCTCATTATTTTTCTCTCCTGTTTTTAGCTCTTGATATACGTGTGGACGCTCTTTGTCATCCTCACACCAGATAATCGCCGATCTTCGCATATTACGCCGAATCACACACCTATGGGGTTTATAATATCAGCATGGAATCGCCGAACGAGAAAAAGCGGTATTCGGCCTCGACCGCCTGACGGTAAGCCTCCATCACCATCTCGCGGGACGCGAAGGCCGAGATTAGCATCATCAGCGTGCTTTCGGGCAGATGGAAGTTGGTGACCAGATGATCGATGGATTTAAACCGGTAGCCGGGATAGATAAAAATATCTGTCCAACCTGATTGAGCCCGCACATGGCCGGTCTCGTCCGCGATGGTCTCCATCGTGCGGCAGGCCGTGGTGCCGACCGCCCAAACGCTTCCACCCGCGTCCCTTGTTTCATTAATCAGACGGGCGGTGTCCTCATCCATAATATAAAATTCGGAATGCATCACATGGTCGGTGATCTCTTCTTCCTTGACCGGGCGGAACGTGCCAAGACCGACGTGCAGCGTTACAAAGGCGAGCTTTACCCCCTTGTCGCGCAGCAGTTGAAGCAGTTCTTCGGTGAAATGCAGGCCCGCCGTCGGCGCGGCGGCCGAGCCGGGCGTCTTGGAGTAGACCGTCTGGTAGCGCTCGGGGTCGTCCAGCTTTTCACGGATATAGGGCGGCAGCGGCATGGTTCCAAGCTTATCTAGCAGTTCCAGAAAAATGCCCTCGTAGTGAAAGCGGATCATGCGGTTGCCGTCTTTGGGATTGATGCTCTCTACCGTCGCGGTGAGCAGGCCGTCGCCAAAGGTGAGTTCGACGCCCTCGCGCGTTTTTCTGCCCGGGCGCGTCAGGCATTCCCAAAGGCATTCCCCACGGTCATTCAAAAGCAGGACTTCGATCGGTGTTGTATGGCCGACCGCGTGCCCCATCAACCGCGCCGGAATGACGCGGGAATTGTTAAAGACCATGCAATCGCCCGGCCGCACATATTCCAAAAGCTCCCTAAAATGCCGGTGCTGCACCGAGCCATCCCGCCGGTCTAGCACCAACAGGCGCGAGGAGTCCCGTTCAGCCAGCGGATGCTGCGCGATCAGACGCTCGGGCAGGTCGTAATAAAAATCACTTTTTTTCATCTCAAAAAGCAGGGGCGCCCGCACGGAGCGCCCCGTCCTCCTTATTTCTTGATCTCGATATCGGTGAAATAGAACGATAAGATCTCGTCGTAATCATAGCCCTTTTTCGCCATGGCCAGCGCGCCGTATTGGCTCATGCCCACGCTGTGGCCCCAGCCGGTGCCGTTGAAGGTGTAGCTGTCCACCTTGGCCGTGGGGGTCTCGGGCGTGGTTGTTCCGCCGTCGTCCGGGCTCTCCGGGTCGCCGGAAAGCGCGCTTGTCAGCAAAACGGTCTGGCTTTGCTTGTCCCAATCAACGCCAAAGCCAAGCTTTTCGCCCACGTCGCGCACCTTGTAATAGTTATTGCCGTTGACGCGGTAGCCGTCAAGCTCGATCTTTTTGCCATCCAGCAGGATGGTGGAATCGGATGGCGTGCAGTTTTTTATTACGGTTCCCTCGGCCGGGGTCATTTCACCGCCGACCTTTTCATAATTGGTTTTACTCGCAAGCTCGATCTGGTTATCCTTACTGTTCCAGACCACGTTGAACTGCGCCGAGGTGCCGCTCAGTAGATAGGCCAGATCGCGCAGCTTAAAATAGTTGTAATCATTGATATTGTAGCCCTGCGGCGCGACCGCCTTACCGTTCAGCGTAATGTTTTGATCGGTCGCGCTGATTTTGATCGGCTCGGTTTTGGGCAGCGTGTCCGCTGTTTGGGTGATGTTCGGCGTTTGGGTCGTGATCGGTCGCCCATCCACATTGGGCGTGATCGTGTAGCGGATGCTGTTCAGCCCAAAGACAGAGCGCACCGCGTCCTTGGTGATCGTGACCTGCTTGCCCGTCGTATCCGTCACGGTCACTTCGTTCACATTGTCGGTCGCCGTGCGTTTGGTCACAGCGACACTCGCGACCTCGCCGATCATATGGCCCGCGGCGATCAGCTTCTGCTGCACCTCGGCAGGCGTCAGCGTTACGCTCCACACGCCGTTCTGCGCGCCCTTGACATCCTCGTAAGGATCGATCTTGCCCTTTAAGTACGGATAATCGCCGCCCCAAACGTTTTTTGCGTCCTCTGTCGCGCCGCCGTCGGAGGAGAAGAAATAGCCCACGGCAAGCTTGCCGCCGTATGTCAGATATTCACCCTTGGTCTGGTCTACCGCGTGATCGGAATTATCCGTGGCAAGATTCGCGCCCTTATAGACCTGACAGTTGGTCGTGTTACAAACGTCAAACCCATAGGAAGCATGCTTGTCCAGTGTGCCGAGCGCAAAGGAGCGCGCGCAGACCGCCTGCGCCTTGAGCGCTTCGATCGGCCAATCCGCACTGACCTCGTAGGGTAGCACGCCCTTCACATAATCTTCTAAGCCGACATAGTTTATAACGGCGACGTTTCCATTGGACGCCTTTCGGTAAACAAAATCGCCGCGCCATTTGTAGCCCTTGCACCATGTCAGCTCGCTGTTGGGGCGGATCGCCAGATTGTCCGCCCCGGCGGCGGACGTATATAGCGTTTCTCCGGAAATCGTATCGGTCACCGTAAAAACATCGGAAATGATCTTCACCGTCAGCTCTTTATTGGATATGGTCTTATCGGGCACAAAGGTCATGCCATCGTACTTACCGGCGGTGTAGCCCGCGGTATCGACGTTTTCCAGCTTTGCCTCGGGCAGCGCGGTAGATTCGTAAAACAGGCCGACGCGGAGCGTGATATCCGTATCGACGGCCGAAGCCGGCACAGCGCTCAGCAGGCCGACCGCCAGCGTACACGACAGCAGCATGGAAAGGAATCGTTTCATCTTTTTTGTCCTCCAGTTAATTTTGCGCGCTCTATTGACAAATATCCTGCATTATTTTACAATATAGGAACAAGTGGATCGCAAAGATAGAGGCGCGGGTTTCATCAGTATCGTCTGGGAGGGGCCGTTAACCCCAAGGAGCAGTCGAAAAAGGGTCTCCCGCCGAAGTGCAGCCTTGTTACGGCAAGCTGTGCTGGATGCCGGGGAGAATATCCCAGCGTCTGTCATCAGCAGTTATGCCGGTGGAGAGCTATCCTTTTTTAGAAGCGATGCGATGTTCGCAGCTTCTATTATAGTATAGGTCATACCGGTTTTTCAACCGGTATTTTTCTTTGCCGCCATTATTTCACGTGATTTTACCGAAATCCGTGTGATTTTAATTCTTTTGGGAGGATCTGAACGAAATGAATCATTACAAAGTCGGCATAGTCGGTGCGACGGGCATGGTGGGCCAGCGGTTTTCCCTGCTGCTCGAAGACCACCCTTGGTTCGAGGTCGTTGCGGTTGCGGCCAGCGGCCGCAACCGTGGCAAAACCTATGCGGAAGCCTGCGAAGGCCGCTGGAAGATGGCGAAGCCAATGCCCGAAGGGTACAAAGACATGGTGCTGTTCGACGCAACGGCCGACGCGGAGGAGATCGCCGCTAAGGTGGATTTCATTTTCTGCGCCGTCGATATGAAAAAAGAAGAGATCCGCGCCTTGGAAGAGCGCTACGCAAAGCTTGAGTGCCCGGTCTGTTCCAACAACTCTGCGCACCGCATGACCCCCGACGTTCCGATGATCATCCCGGAGATCAACGCGGATCATGCAAAGATCATTCCCGCGCAGCGGGAGCGCCTTGGCACGAAGCGCGGCTTTATCGCGGTCAAGTCCAACTGCTCGATCCAAAGCTATGTCCCCGCCCTTTCCGCGTTGATGGATTTTGAACCGACCGAGGTCGCCGTGTGCACCTATCAGGCGATCTCCGGCGCGGGCAAAACCTTTGAATCGTGGCCCGAGATGGTCGACAACGTGATTCCCTACATCGGCGGCGAGGAAGAGAAGAGCGAAAAGGAGCCGATGAAGGTTTGGGGCCATATCGAAGGCGACCGGATCGTTTCCGCTGTTTGCCCCGTGATTACCGCGCAGTGCCTGCGTGTCGCCGCGTCGGACGGACATATGGCGGCCGCTTTTGTAAAGTTTAAAAACAAACCCTCGAAGGAGGAAATGATCGCGCGCTGGAAGAGCTTTTCCGGCCGTGCGCAGGAACTGGAAGCTTCCTTCCGCGCCGGAACACTTTCTTACCTATTTTGAAGAGGATAACCGGCCGCAGACCCGGCTTGACCGCGATCTGGAAGGCGGCATGGGCGTTTCGATCGGCCGCCTGCGCGAGGACAGCCTCTATGATTACAAGTTCGTCAGTCTTTCTCACAACACCCTGCGCGGTGCGGCGGGCGGCGCGGTCCTGATGGCCGAGTTGCTTTGCGCCGAAGGGTATATGGACCGTTAAGGAGGCCAAACTACTATGAAGAATCCCATTTTTACAGGTGCGGGCGTTGCCGTCATTACGCCGTTCCATGCGGACGGTTCGGTCAATTACGAATCCTTTAAGAAGATCCTTGACCACCAGATCGAAAACGGCACGGATGCGATCATCGTTTGCGGTACGACCGGCGAAGCCTCCGCGCTGCGCGACAAGGAGCACAAGGAAGTGCTCTCCTTTACCTGCGAATACGTCAACCACCGCGTGCCCGTGGTCGCGGGCGTCGGCTCCAACCACACCGACTACGCGGTAGAACTGACAAAGTTTGCCGCATCCTGCGGCGCCGACGGCGGCCTTTCGGTCACGCCCTATTACAATAAGACCTCTCAGCGCGGCCTTGTCGCACACTTTACGGAGATCGCGGACTGCTCGGACCTGCCGATCATCCTTTACAACGTGCCCAGCCGCACCGGCGTGTGCTTTACGGCGGATACGCTTCTGGAGCTGTCGAAGCATCCGAATATCAACGGACTGAAGGCGGCTTCGGGCAACTTCACGCTGCTGGCCGAGGTCATGAGCAAGTGCGGCGACGAACTGAACGTTTGGTCCGGCAACGACGACCAGATCGTTCCCTTGATGGCGCTCGGCGGAAAGGGTGTTATCTCGGTACTTTCCAACGTTGCCCCGCGTGAAACGCACGATCTGACCCAGCTTTGTTTGGAAAACCGCTATCCGGAAGCGGCAAAGCTACAGCTTGGCCTGCATAACCTGATTGACGCGCTGTTCTGCGAGGTCAACCCCATTCCGGTCAAGAAGGCCATGGCGCTGCTCGGCTGGGATGTCGGTGGTCTGCGTATGCCGCTGGTCGATCCGAGCGACGAGCACACGGAATTTATTCGCCGCGAACTCGCGGCTGCGGGCTGCAAGATCTAAGGCTGCCGCCCGAAAAGTAAGGAGTTTGAAAAATGCTGAATATTGCGCTTTCCGGCTGCAACGGCCGTATGGGCCATGTCGTGACCGATATCGTTTCCAAGCGGAGCGATATGCGCATTGCGGCGGGCTTTGACCTGAACGCCGCAAAAACCGGTGACTTCCCTGTTTTTGCCGATCCGTTTGAGTATACGGGCGTTTGCGATGTGATCATTGATTTTTCCAATGCATCGAGCACCGAGCACCTGCTCTCCTACTGCGAAAAGCATCAGGTCCCGATCGTTATCTGCACCACCGGCCATTCCGCCGAGCAGCTGCAAAACATTCGCGCGGCTTCGGCAAAGTTTCCGGTGTTCCGTTCGGGCAACATGTCGCTCGGCATCAATTTGATGATTGATCTATTGAAAAAAAGCGCCGGTGTCCTTGGCGAAGGCTTTGATGTGGAGATCATAGAAAAGCACCACAACCAAAAGCTTGACGCTCCCTCCGGTACCGCACTCATGCTGGCGGACGCTGTTTCCGAAGCGCTGCCCTATGATGCGGCGTACGTCTACGACCGCCATGAGCGCCGCGAAAAGCGGCCCGCGCACGAGATCGGTATTTCCGCGATCCGCGGCGGTACGATCGTAGGCGAGCACAGCGTATTGTTCTGCGGCCGCGACGAGGTCATTGAGATTCGCCACACGGCACTCTCGCGCGAGGTATTCGCCGTCGGCGCGGTGGACGCCGCCGCCTTCATGGCGACCTGCACCCAGCCCGGCATGTACGATATGTCGGACGTGATCGCTTCCAAGTAAACAAAAGACGGATTGCCGGGGTTTACCGGCAGTCCGTCTTTTGTTTGAGACTGTTAAAAAAACTATTCTTGACAGTCTGTCGATCAAAACAAAGCCTCATTTTAAGTCGGTTTGTCCTCTATCCGCCGTATCATTACCAGATCGAACGGTGGGGAATTATTTTCATCAGGCAACTATCAGCGCCTGTTTTTATGCTTTTTAACAATTCGACATCCACCTCACAGCCAAACGCTTTTTCAAAAAGTACCTTGCTGTATCCGGTGGTACATTGACACCAAGAGCTTGTTTCCAGCTTCTCTACTTCTGCAACCATGGGACAAGGGCAAAACCAAAACTGGAGATACAGATCGCCATCTTTATAAAGAAGACCCGCAGATTTCGCCTTATCAGATTTTGCAAGTTCCTCCATGCTGGTAGCGGATCCCATGAGCTCTTTTAAAAGCTCTAGTTTTTCATCCATTCCATACCCACATTGACAATTCATTCGGATGCGTTTCATTGAATCAAAATCAAATTTGTCTTCCAACCGGCTCATTGTTGATTTTACCCAGTCGGCGTTGTCTTCGGTTTTGGATTCATCATAGTCTCCATACACAACTTTTTTAGCAGTATCCATATCACTTTCCGCTCTGACAGCTTCATAGATCATACTTTCTTGCATTTTTCTTATATCAAACATTTTAGCCTCCGTATACTTTTCATTCAGTTGAAACATCAATTTTCGTCGCTGTCCGGCTCATCGTTGTCCGGCGGGCGCACCGAGGCCAGCGGATTTTTGTGCGCCGCCTCGCGGATGCTTTGATCTTCGATATGGGTATAGATCATGGTCGTATCCACGCTTGTATGGCCTAGAATGCTTTGCAGTGTGCGAATATCAACGCCATTCTGGTACATGAGCGTGGCCGCGGTATGGCGCAGCTTGTGAGCCGAGTATTTCTGCGTATCCAGCCCCGCCTGCCCCAGATACTTTTTCACCAGCCATTTGACCGTCTGCACATTGATGCGATTGCGGTTACGGCTGACGAATAGTGCGTTTTTATCCTTATCATGCGGTTTCAGGCGCGTGGGCAAATAAGCCGCAAGCGCGGCGGCGCAGGCCTCGTTCAGATAGACCGTGCGCTGCTTATTGCCTTTGCCGGTCACACGCACGGTGTCGCCCTGAAAATCCTGCAAATTAAGGCCGACGAGCTCGGATACCCGCATGCCGCAATTCAGGAACAGCGTCAGAATGCAATAATCCCGTTCCCGGTATTCCCCCTCCACCGATTGGAGCAAGCGCAGTGAATCCTCAGTCGACAGGTATGCGGGCAGCGCGTGGCGCACCTTGGGAGATTCCAAGCCGGCCATTGGATTGGTTTCGAGTAAATGCTGCTTATCGCACACATAGCGAAAAAAAGCGCGGATGGAGGATACCTTGCGCGCGCGCGAGGTGCTGCTCAGTCCATAGCCGCTTTCCGTGCTGTTTTGCTGTGTCGGCCGTTCACCGGACATGTACTCCAAATAGTCGTATGCATCCGACAGCGTAACGCCTTGTAAAAACGACACGTCGATATCCTCTATCGGGATCTGCTCGATCGGCATGTCCGCCGGTACCATGTCCTTGTTACGCTTGAGTACGCGAAAAAACAACCGCAGATCCAGATAGTATTCGTGTGCTGTTTTAGCGGATTTACCGCGGATCGTCGAAATATAGGTCAAAAAATCGCGCAAAACACGCGGTGCGTCCGCGGCGTATACGCTCATTGGCTTATCCAAACTCGCCTGCCCCTTTCCTTGCTATTTCATATCCATTTTCTTCGGAGCGCCTAAAGCAAGCCCTTTTCGCGTAAAAAGTCCTCCCTGTCGTCCTCCAACATCATTTCTATTCCAATGCTTTGCATGATGGAGATCGCTTCAAACACCTTTCTCCCCCGATCCGTGAGAAAGTAATCGGATTTCAGCGGGTAACCATCGCTGACGGTCTTGCCGATCATGCCGCATTCCAGCAGTTCGTTTAAATGCTGCACCAGCATCTTTTGACTGATGCCCTGTATCGCCTTTTTCATTTCAGATAAGGAACAGCCGCCTTGGCTGAGCTGCCATATGATAATGGGCTTCCATTTACCCTTGAGCATGTCATGCGTCATTTCCAGCGGACAGGTGTATTCACTTCGCAGTTTCATATTTATTTTCTCCTACATAAGCGCGGCGTTTCATGCGGCCGGAAGCGCGTTATTAGTATTATACCGCGGCTGGCCGCCGCCGTCAAACTTGCCTTTTTTAGCAAAATAGCTTATACTGGTCCCATCCAGAATTTCCTTTTCAGGAGGCGTATACAATGGAACGTTTACAGGTGATCCAAGGCGATATTACGCATATGCAGACGGATGCGATCGTCAATGCTGCCAACACCAGCCTGCTTGGCGGCGGCGGTGTGGACGGGGCGATCCACCGTGCGGCGGGACCGGAGCTGCTGGCGGAATGCCGCACGCTTCATGGCTGTCAAACGGGTCAGGCTAAGTCGACAAAGGCTTACCGTCTGCCCTGCCGACATATCATCCATACGCCGGGCCCTATTTGGCATGGCGGCGCCCAAGGTGAAGATGAGCTGCTCGCTTCGTGCTATCGGAATTGTTTGGATGTCGCGGCGTCTCTCGGCTGCAAAACCGTGGCCTTTCCGTCGATCAGTACGGGGGTATACCATTTCCCGCTTGATCGCGCGGCGGCCATCGCCATTCAAACGATCATGGCCGCGCTTGCCGCGCACCCGGCGATCGAACGCGTGACCATGGTTTGCTTTGACCCCGTAACCAGCGCGGCCTACGAAAGCGCACTGGCGGATTGGGGGGCGGGCCATGGCTAAAAACGCGCATCAAAAGTTAAAGCTGCTTTATTTGGCCAAGATTTTGACCGAGAAGACCGACGAAAACAACCGGCTGACCATGGACGAGCTGATTGCCGCCCTTGCCCAGCAAGGCATCGAGGCTGAGCGCAAAAGTATTTACGACGATATTGCCGCTTTGCAGGATTTTGGTCTGGATATCCTGATGCAGCGGGGACGAAACGGCGGTTATTATGTGGCCTCGCGAGATTTTGAGCTGCCCGAGCTAAAGCTGCTCGTGGACGCGGTACAGTGCTCGCGTTTCATCACCGAGAAAAAATCGCGCGAGCTGATCCATAAGGTGGAATCGCTCGCCAGCGAGCCGCAAGCCCGCGCGCTCCAGCGTCAGGTATACATATCGGGTCGCGTCAAAACCATGAACGAGGGTATCTACTATAGCATCGACCGTCTGCATGAGGCGATTTCCGCCGGGATGAAGATCTCGTTTCGCTATTTTGAATGGGCGCTAGATTACAACGCGCAGCCGCCTATCCAAAAGAGATACCGAAAGAATGGCGCGGCCTACCGCATCAGTCCATGGGCGCTCACTTGGGACGACGAAAACTACTATCTCGTCGGCTTTGACAGCGCGGCCGATCAAATACGCCATTACCGCGTGGACAAGATGGAACAGCTTGAGGTGCTGCCTGAACCTCGCGAGGGACAGCGGCATTTTGAGGACGCTTTTGACATCGCCGCCTATTCCCGCAAAATGTTCGGTATGTTTTCCGGCGAGGAAAAGGCTGTGACCCTTGTTTGTGAAAACCGTTTTATCGGTGTGATCCGCGACCGGTTTGGTACGGATGTGATGATCCGCCGACATAGCGACACGCATTTTTCCATCTCCGTCACGGTTGCGGTCAGTCCGCAGTTTTTCTCGTGGGTATTTGGGCTGGGCGGCGCGGTCACCATTGCTGAACCCGCCGAAGTACGCGCTGATTTCCAAAAACAACTTTACGCCATGCTCGATTAAGTCCGGTTTATTGGACTCCTTCTTTGCTATACTAAGGATAGTAAAAGAAAGGAGAACGAAAAATGAGCTATTCGATTGAGTATGTAGGCGGGCATGTAGAGGTGTATGACGCATCCGGCGCATTTCTCTTCTCCGCCGATAATAAACAAGAAGCGCTGCAAGAGCTTGCCGCTGCTTAAAATTGAAAAACAGGGCGTGTTGCATAAAAAGCAACACGCCCTGACTTTGTTGTTAGCCCAGTACCTTTTGTGCGCAATGAACGGTCGCCATGGCGTCGCGCGCGTAAAAGTCCGCGTCGATCGATTCCGCGTACTCGGGCGTCAGCACCGCGCCGCCGACCACGATCTTTGTTTGAGGGCAGCGCTCGCGCAGCAGCCGTATCGTCGCCTCCATACTAACCACCGTCGTCGTCATCAAGGCGCTCAGGCCGACGAGTGCGACGCCGTTTTGCTCCGCCGCGAGAACGATCGATTCGGGCGGCACGTCCTTGCCCAGATCCATGACCTCATAACCGTAATTTTCGAGCAGCACCTTGACGATGTTTTTGCCGATATCATGGATATCGCCCTTGACCGTCGCCAAAATGATTGTGCCCTTCTTTTCCGTGGCTTCGCCCTTCATTGCGTCTTTCACAACTTCAAAAGCGGCTTTGGCGGCTTCCGCGCTCATCAGCAGCTGTGGCAGGAAAACCGTGCCCTTTTCAAAGCCCTTGCCCACGCGGTCAAGCGCAGGGATCAATTCGGTATTCACAACTTCAAGCGGCGCCATCGCTTGAAGCAGCTCCGCCGTCGCTTTTGCGGCATGCTCGCGCAGGCCCTTTTCAATGGTCTCTCCGAGTGGCAGTGGCGCTCCGGCGGGCTGCGCCTTTTCCACCGCCGCCTGCCCGCCGTAGGCCGCGATATATCCGGCGCACTGCGGATCGCGGTCCGAAAGGGCAAGGAAGGCGCGGTAGGAACGCATCATTGCGTCCGCGTTTGGGTTGATGATCGCGCAGCTCAATCCGTTTTGCAGCGCCATGGTATAAAAGTTGGCGTTGATGATTTCACGCTGCGGCAGACCGAACGAGATGTTGGACACGCCAAGAATCGTGTGCCCCTGCAATTCATCACGGATCCGGCGCAGCGTTTCCAACGTGACGAGCGCCGAGCCGCTGTCCGAAGAGATGGTCATCGCCAGCGCGTCGATCACGATATCGTCCCGAGAAATTCCGTAAGCCTCGGCGGTCTCGTAGATGCGCTTTGCGATCGCGACGCGGCCTTCGGCGGTATCCGGGATGCCGCTTTCGTCCAGCGCCAAACCGACGACCACGCCGCCGTATTTCCGTACCAGCGGGAATACGGCCTCCATGCTCTCGCGCTTGCCGCTGACCGAGTTGAGCATGGGCTTGCCGTTGTAAAGGCGCATGCCGCGTTCCATCGCGGTATAATCCGAGGTGTCGATCTGCAGCGGCAGCGCGGTGACGCTTTGCAGTCCGGTAACGACCCGCTCCATCATCGCGGGCTCATCGATTCCGGGCAGGCCGACGTTGACATCCAGAATGTGCGCGCCGTTATCCTCCTGCGTCAGGCCCTCGTTCAAAATATATTCCATGCGGTTTTCCCGCAGCGCTTCCTTAAATTTGCTTTTTCCCGTGGGATTGATGCGTTCGCCGATAATGACCGGCGCGCCGCCGATCTCGACCGCCTGCGAAAAGGAGCAAACCACGGTGCGGTGCTTTTTTACGGGCTGCGTAAACGGGAGATCCTGACAGGCCGCCACGGTGTGGCGGATGTGCTCGGGCGTGGTACCACAGCAGCCGCCCATGATAGAAACGCCCAGCGAGGCGAGTTCGGCCATACAGTCCGCAAATTCCGCCGGGTTGACATCGAACACGGTCTTGCCGTTTTCACTGCGCGGCAGTCCGGCGTTGGGATTGACGATCAGCGGCAGCGAACTGATCTCTCGCAGACGCTTAACGATCGGCAGCATCTGCTTCGGACCCAACCCACAATTCACGCCAAGCGCGTCCACGCGCAGTCCTTCCAGCATGGCGCATGCGGAATCCACCGTGCCGCCAGTGAGCAGCTTGCCCTTTTCGTCAAAGATCAGCGTGATGAGCACGGGCAGATCGCAGCCTTCCTTGGCGCCCAACACGGCGGCTTTGGCCTCATAGCTGTCGCTCATGGTCTCGATCAAAATGAGGTCCGCGCCCGCTTCCGCGCCGATACGCGCGGTCTCGGAGAAGAGCGCTACCGCCTTTTCAAAGTCCAGATCGCCCATGGGTTTTAACAGTTTGCCTGTTGGACCCAGATCGAGCGCGATATAAGCATCCGGCCTAGCGGCCTCGTCGCGGGCTGTTTGGGCGCACCGCACCGCCGCCGTGACAACCTGACGCAGGTCGTCCGGATATTTCAGCGCGTTGGCGCCAAAGGTGTTGGTGGTAATGATATCGCTTCCCGCTTCCAGATAGGCGCGGTGCACCGCGGTGATCGCATCCGGGTGCGACAGGTTCCACGTTTCCGGCAGCTCGCCGGCCTTGAGGCCGCGTTCCTGCAGGATGGTGCCCATGCCGCCGTCGCAGAAAAGGCGTTTTTTACTCATTGCTTCAAGAAAGGTCATTGTATATCCCCCAAAAGCCGCGGCGCGGCTGAAATGTTTCTATTACCTGCGGTATTCGCAGTTTTTCTTCCCGCATTCCTCGCAGCCGTTCTTGTGGCAGGGCTGCGGCTCGCTTGACAGACCGATCACCGCCGTGACCGATTTGACCGGCGCCAACAGCAGGCTGTCGGTCACCGTCAGGCCGATCTGGCGCGGCGTATCCAGCAGCCGCACGATGTCCTGCTGGTGCTTGATATCAAAATCGCCGTAGCCCGGACTGGAAGCGCGGGCGGCAATATAGCCCCTGTGTTCTCGCTTCCTCACGCAGCACGTCGTTTATCTCGTCGCAATACGCTTCGATCCGGGCGGCTGCCGCGGCCTGATAGACCACGGCCTGACTCATACGCACCGCACTGGCGCGGGCGATCAACCGGTCGACCTCCACGCCGAGCGTTGCCGCCATCAGAAATACACAGCTGCATCCCTTTAGGTTGCGTGCCAAATTGCGGCTGATGATGCTTAGCGTATCGATCCGTACAACGCCCTCGATCGGAAGGGCAAGCGAAAACTCGCGGAACACAGACTTCGGGCGGGCCACACGCCCAATTTCCTCCGCACATTCGGCGACCGATTGCTGTACCTCATCGGTCGGCGTTTCGCCATGGTAACCCAGATAGCGGTAAATCTCCCGCTGTTCGTTCTCCGTCATCCCAGTATCTCCGACAGGCTGGCCTGAATGCCCGCGGCGATCTCGGGCCGGTTCATGGAGTACACATGGATGTGGTTCACGCCGTTCGCGATCAGATCGATGATCTGCTCGGTCGCATAGATCACGCCCGCCTGCCGCATGGCGGCGGGGTTGTCGCCGAACCGGTCGACGATCGCCTTGAAGCGTTCGGGCAGATAGGTGCCGCTCATCGATGTGATGCGCTTGATCTGCTTGACGTTGGTCACCGGCATGATACCCGCGACGACCGGCACCGTGATGCCCTGCTCGCGGATGCGGTACAGAAAATTGTAAAGGATGTGATTGTCAAAAAACATTTGCGTGGTCAAAAATTCGCAGCCGGCATCCACTTTTTCCTTCAAGTAGCGGATATCCTCGGCCTTGTTGGCGGATTCCACATGCCCCTCCGGGTAGCATGCGCCGCCCACGCAGAAATCGCCCTGCGACTTGATGTCGCGCACCAGCTCTGCCGCGTAGCGGTAGTCGCTCGCGGGCGCGCCGCCCTCCGGAATATCGCCGCGCAGAGCCAGAATGTTCTGAATCCCTTTATCTTTTAGCTGCGCGAGCATATTTTTTACATGCTCCTTGGTGGAAGAGACACAGGTCAGGTGCGCCAGCGCGTCTACCCCGTACTGTTCGGACAGCTCCGACGCAATGTTCACGGTATGCGCGCTCGTGCCGCCGCCCGCGCCGTATGTAACGCTCATAAAATCCGGTTTCAGCGCGGCGATCTCATGCGTCGCCTGTGCGACCACCTCATAGGTGTCGCTTGTCTTGGGCGGAAAAACCTCAAACGACAGGGTCACTTTATCCTGCCGCAAGATATCGATAATCTTCATCCTTCTTGCTCCTCAAAAAATCTTTTTCATTAGTATAGCATATTCTCCCTTCAAAATCACTTCCTTTTCCTCAAAAAATCCGCTATAATCATTCGTATTGGAGGGATCGCTTTGCACACCCTTTTTGAAAATTGTACGCTTTGTCCCCGCGCCTGCGGGGTAGACCGCACGCGCGGGCAGACCGGCTTTTGCGGGGCAAGCGATACCATGCGCGCGGCGCGCGCCGCCCTGCACTTTTGGGAGGAGCCGCCGATCTCGGGTTCGCGCGGCTCGGGCGCGGTGTTTTTTTCACACTGTACGCTCGGCTGCGTTTACTGTCAAAACCGAGAGATCGCACGGAGAGAGGCGTTTGGTCAGACGATCTCCCCCGCCGCGCTCGCGGATACCTTTCTCGCGCTTGAGGCGGAGGGCGCGCATAATATCAACCTTGTCACGGCGGCGCATTACGCGCCCCATGTGGTACGGGCGCTTGCCCTTGCCAAGCAGAAGGGACTGGCCGTGCCTATCGTGTATAATTCCAGCGGTTATGAAGCGATGGAGACTTTGCGCCTGCTGGAGGGGTATATCGATATCTATCTGCCGGATGATAAATACTACAGCTCCTATTATGCCGCCCGCTATTCGGCCGCGCCCGACTATCACGAGATCGCCATTGCCGCGATAACGGAAATGGCGCGCCAGACCGGCGCGCCTGCGTACGGCGCGGACGGCCTGCTGCTGCGCGGCACGGTGGTGCGTCATCTGATGCTGCCCGGCCTTGCGGGCGATACCGCGCAGGTACTGCGCGACCTCGCTTGCCGCTTTGGCGACAGCATACTCGTTAGTCTGATGCGGCAGTATACCCCGTTTGACATGCGGGACTATCCCGAGCTTGACCGCGCGGTGACCGAAGCGGAATACGCCGAAGCCTGCGAGCGCTTTCTCGCGCTTGGCCTGACCGGCT
Organism: Agathobaculum sp. NTUH-O15-33; assembly: GCF_033193315.1. Lineage (NCBI taxonomy): Bacteria > Bacillati > Bacillota > Clostridia > Eubacteriales > Butyricicoccaceae > Agathobaculum > Agathobaculum sp. NTUH-O15-33. The sequence continues at coordinate 1,945,289 of NZ_CP136187.1, read as the reverse complement.
TTTTCCAAGAGGGCGAGGCGATCAGCGAAAGCTTTATCCCCGCTTTTGACGGCACCGGGCTGAGAGGAGAACCATAAATGAAAACCGTTTTATCCATTGCGGGCTCCGATCCCTCCGGCGGCGCAGGAATCGAAGCCGATCTAAAAACGATCGAGGCGCACCGCCTGTACGGCATGAGCGTGATCACCGCGGTTACCGCGCAAAACACGTTGGCCGTGCGCGGCGTGCATGCGGTGCCGCCAAAGTTTGTAGCCGAGCAAATAGACTGTGTGTGCGAGGATATCCCGCCGGACGCGGTAAAGCTCGGCATGCTGTACGGTGCGGATACGATCGCCGCGGTCGCGGAGCGGCTGCGGCTGTATGTGGCGCGAAACATAGTCTTAGACCCTGTCATGCTCTCGACCAGCGGCCGCGCGCTTCTGGCGCCGGACGCGGTGCGGGCGCTGGTCGACGCGCTTTTGCCCCTTTGCGACGTGGTAACGCCCAATCTGGCGGAAGCCGCCGCGCTATGCGGCCACCCGGTCGAAACACGCGAGCAAATGGTATCGGCCGCCAAGGAGATCAGCGTCAAAACGCCGGGCGCGGTACTCGTCAAGGGCGGCCATCTGACGGACTGCGCGGATGATCTGCTGTATTATAACGGCGCGATCCAGTGGTTGGCCGCCCCGCGCATCGACAACCCCAACACGCATGGCACCGGCTGCACCTTGTCCTCCGCCATCGCCTGTGGTCTGGCGAGCGGACGTTCGATACCGGCCAGTGTGCAAAGCGCCAAACGCTATCTGACCGCGTGTATCCGCGCGGGGCTAGACCTTGGGCAAGGCGCCGGTCCGCTTTGCCATCATATCGAGTGGGAGGATTAGGCATGGGCGAGCTTCGCAAGATCCCCAGTGTGGGCAAGCAAACGGAAAAAGATTTACTGGCGCTCGGTTATACGACTATCGATTCCCTACGCGGCGCGGACCCGGAAGAGATGTACCAGCGCGAATGCATCCTTCGCGGGCAACCGGTCGACCGATGCGTGCTCTATGTATACCGATGCGCGGTCTATTTCGCGGAAACGGAAAACCCTGATCCCGAAAAATGCAAGTGGTGGAACTGGAAAGATCAAGCTTGATGCGGCCTTCTGCGCATAAGATACAAACAACACAGCCTGCCGTTTTTCGGCAGGCTGTAATGTTTATAAAAGCAGTTCCAGCGCGGCGTCGCAGTAGGGGCAGCGCTCTCCTGCCCGGCCCGCGAGCGGCAAATAAGGCTCGGTATGGGTGATACACTTATAGTTGGAACATTTGACGCCTTGCGCGCCGATCGGCTGCCGTTCCGCGTGGATAAAAGGCAGCTTGGACAGCGTCAGCAGCAGCGCCATGCGGCCAAACATGCCGAACCGCGCCTGACGGAAGTAGACCGCGCGCGGATCGTCGTCCACGTCCTGCGCGATCTCGTCCACACGCGGTAGCGGATGCAGCACGAGCAGATCTTTTTTCGCCCGCTTTAGTTTTTCAGCGGTCAGCTGATAATTGCCTTCAAGATTTTCATATTCCTGCGCGTCGGTAAAGCGTTCGCGCTGAATGCGCGTCATGTACAGCACATCAAGCTCGGGCAACGCTTCATCCACACTTTTGACCTCGCAAAACGGCATGTTTCGCGCTTTTAAAAACTGCACCATGTAATCCGGCAGCTGCAAAGCGTCGGGCGCGATCAGATAGATCTGCACGTCTCGGTAGCGTTCCAGAAAGTGCAGCAGCGAATGCACGGTTCGCCCATATTTCAAATCCCCGCACAGACCGATCTTCATATGATCCGCCGAGCCGCGCAGACGCAAAATGGTGACCATGTCGGTTAGCGTCTGCGTCGGGTGCAGATGGCCGCCGTCGCCCGCGTTGATCACCGGCACCGGAGAATACAGCGAAGCCGCCGCCGCCGCGCCCTCGCGCGGGTTGCGCATCACGATCAGGTCGGTGTAGCTCGATACCATGCGGATGGTGTCCTTGAGCGTTTCGCCCTTGGCCGTGGAGGACGAGCCGGGATCGGAAAAGCCGACCACGCTGCCGCCCAGCCGCATCATCGCGGTGGAAAAGGAAAGGTTAGTACGGGTCGAAGGCTCGTAAAACAGGCTGCCCAGCACCTTGCCGCGGCAAGCGTCCGTATAGCCCTCCGGACGGTCGATGATATTGGTGGTCAGCTTATAAAGATCGGAAAATTCCTTTTCCGTCAGGTCGCTTAGATCGATGATGTGCCGCATGTGGCGTCGCCCTTTCTCTACTTTTTTCTCGTTTTATTCTACCACAATGGGTAAGAGAAGGAAAGGGCTATTTCCGCATCGCGTCCACGGGGCTGAGCTGGGCCGCCCGAACCGCGGGCAAAAGCCCCGCCAGCGCGCCGCACCCGGCGGAAAGCAGCAGGAGCGCCGCGCAAAGCGGAAGGCCCGGCGGCAGGATCGACGCGCCGAAATACAAAAGGCCCGCCGCCAGCCCCAACCCGCACAGGCCGCCGAGCAGACAGAGCAAGACGGACTGTATCAGAAAAATACGCAGGATATCGCCCCGCTGCGCGCCCAAAGCGAGAAACACGCCGATCTCCTCGGTTTTTTCATGCGCGGCGGCCAACATGCTGCACGTGACGCCGATCAGCGCGACGCATAGCGTAATGCCGCCCACCGCGATGAAGAGCGCCGTGACCAGCCCCGTAAGGCTGCGCACGGTATCCACCATGCCGGTCATGTTTTGTACGCGCACCGTGCCGCTCACCTGTTTACGGTCGGTCAAATACCGCTCCACCTGCGTGCTGACCGTACCGGGCGCGGCATCGGCCGTGCATTTGACGAATACCTGATCCGCCGTATCCTCGGGCGTGGCAAGGCATGCATAGGGCAAATAGACCAAATGCGGCGCGAACGCGCTGAGCGTGCCGCCAAGCGCGCCGGTCTGCGCCTTGACGACGCCCTGCACGGTGTAGTACGCGTCGCGCCCCTCAATTCGCAGCCGCACCTGCCGGCCCACGATATTATCCCGCCCATAAAGCGAACGGGCCAGCCCGTCGTCTATGATCACGGCGTTTTCCCCAAAAGCGGCCTGCCGTTCGGAAAGGAGCGAGCCCGCCACTAGTTCTAGCTGCATCACCTCGCCCAGCTTCTCGTCCACACCGAGAAACACCGCGTTCGCATTGCCGTGCCCCGCGCGCACCGAGCCGGTCTTGGCTTTGATCGCCATGGCGCGCGCGACCTGCGGAAGGGCCTTTTCTATCTCGTCCGCCGTGCCGGAGGAAATCGTATTGCCTCCCTTGTGATCATCCAGATACACGGTCAGCCCGCTTACGCCCAGCGTGCGCAGACTGGTCTCTACCTGTGCCTGCCCGTACAGGCCGAGCGCCGCGATCAGCATCAGTGCGCCCGTGCCGACCGCAACGGAAAGCGCGCACAGCAGCGTGCGAACCGGATTTTGCCGCAGGCCAGAAGCGGCCAGACGCATTTGGTCCGCCGCCCTCACGCTGCCGCCTCCACAGCGTCGCCGTCCCCCAGCGTTTCGGGCGGCGACAGGATGACCGCGCAGTTTGCTTCCAAGCCCTCGATTACCTCGGTCGCCTGTTCGAGCAAATACCCGGTCTTTATCGCGGTACGACGTGCACGGCCGTTTTCTATGGTGAACACATATTCCTGCTCCCCCTGCTGGAACACGGCCTCATAGGGCACGACCACCGCCGCGGGATGATAATCGGTAAAGATCTTTGCGGTCACGGAATAGCCGGGGCGCAAACCGTCCAGATTGCCGTTCAGCGAAAGCAGCGCTTCCACCTCGGCCGTGCCGCTTTCTCCGGTCAGGCTGACCGCCCGCGTCGCCACCGGCGCGATCGAGCCCACGGTGGCCGCGTATACCCTGTCCCCCGCCGCCGTCGCGGTCACATTCGCGTTTTGGCTCAGGCTCAACTGCTGCACATAGGTCTCGGGCACCTTTGCACGCACGCACAGGCTGCTCAAATCAGCGATACGCGCCGCCGGCAGACCCTGATACACCGTTTGCCCTTCCACCGGCAGCGAGAGCACCGTGCCCGCGCAGGATGCGCGCACCACACCGTCCGCGCCGCTCACAGCCGTGCGGCCTTGGCCCGCGCCCGCGAGCACCTGCACGGCCTGCTCCAGCCCCGCCGCCGATATGGCGGGTGTGTTGCTTTCCTCCGACGGTGCGACGGTAAACAGCGCGTCGCCTTCCCGCACCGTATCGCCCACCTGCACACACAGGGCGACGACCTCTCCCGTTATACCGGACGCAACGGCGGCCGAGGCTTCCGCTTCCACCGTGCCGGGCACTGAAATGCTGTTGTAGATATCCTGTGAAAAGGACTTTGAGACCCGCACCCGCTGCGGCTCGGTCGGGCGCTGCATCCACGCCCAAGCAAGCACACATGACAAAAGCGCCGCGGTCAATCCGAGCACGGCGCGCGCTTTTTTATCCATATAAAAAACCGACCTCCCGCTGCTAACTATACATAGTTTGCAGCAAAAGGCCGATTTTACTCTTGGAAAATTTCAGTTACAGCACCGCGCTGATCGCCTCGCCCACGGTTTTGACGCGCACGATATTCATTTTGCCCGGCAGCTTATCGCTTAGCTCCTGATCAGGCATGACACAGGTGTGGAAGCCGAGCCGGTACGCTTCGCCAATGCGCTGGGAAGCGTTCGATACCGCGCGCAGCTCCCCGGTCAGTCCGATCTCGCCAAAGCTCATCACGCCCTCCGGCAAGGGCTTGTCCCGAAAACTCGATGCAATGGCGAGCACCATGGGAAGATCGACCGCGGGCTCGTCGAGCCGCATACCGCCGACAACGTTGACATACACATCCGAAGAAGAGAGGAACAGCCCGCACCGCTTTTCCAAAATGGCGAGCAGCAGCACCATGCGGTTGTAATCCACACCCGCCGCCGTGCGTCGCGGCATACCGAACTGTGTTTTAGCCGCGAGGGCCTGCACCTCCGCCAGCATGGGACGGCTGCCCTCCATCACGCAGACGATACAGTTGCCCGAAGCGCCGCTCGGGTGGCCGGCAAGCATGGCGGCGGAGGGATTCTGCACCTCAAGCAGGCCGTGGTCGCTCATTTCAAACACGCCGATCTCATTCGTCGAGCCGTAGCGGTTTTTCGCCGCCCGCAGGCAACGGAACGGGCCCGCCTGTTCCCCCTCGAAGTAGAGCACGCAATCGACCATGTGTTCCAAGATTTTAGGGCCCGCGAGCGTGCCCTCCTTATTGACATGGCCGACGATAAAGATCGTCACGTTTTTATTCTTTGCATATTGCATCAGGCTCATCGCGCATTCCTTGATCTGCGTGGTGCCGCCCGGCGCGGCGGTCAGATCGCGCTTGTAAACGGTCTGGATCGAGTCGACGATCAGGATATCGGGCGAAAGCATCTCGGTTTCACTGAGAATTTGCTCCATATCGGTTTCAGCCAGCACGAACAGATTGGATGAGGCTATTTTAAGGCGCGACGCGCGCAGCTTGATCTGCCGCAGCGATTCCTCGCCTGAAACATATAGCACCTTGGCGTTTTTACACATCTCCTGACACATTTGCAGCAAGAGCGTCGATTTGCCGATACCGGGTTCGCCGCCGACCAGTACGAACGAGCCGTGAACCGCGCCGCCGCCGAGCACGCGGTCCAGCTCGCCGATGCCGGAATAAAAACGCGCCTCGTCGTCGACCGCGATCTCCTGAAGCAGCGCCGGGCGCGACGCGCCGCGCGCAAAGCTGGTCACACCGCGCGTGGCGGGTTCCGGCTGCACCTTATATTCGCTCATCGTATTCCATGCGCCGCAGCTTGGGCATTTGCCGTACCATTTTGCGCTTTCATAGCCGCAATCGCCGCATAAATACACCGTTTTTTGTTTCATAATTCCTCCGTCAAGCGCCGTTTTGATAGTGCAGGTATCCGCTGACGATACAAACGGCGAGTTTTTTATGGTATTCCTCCTGCGCAAGCAGCTTTTCCTCCGCGGGATTGGATAAAAAGCCGCATTCGACGATCACCGCCGGGCAGTTGAGTTTTTTCATTAAATAGATCGTTTTTTCGGCCTGCTTGGCCTGCCGGTGGTTTTCCGGGTCGGCGCCCGCGATCAGATCGTTTTGCAGCAGTTCGGCCAGTGTCTTGCTGTCCGCGTGGTTGGGCGAATAGAACACCTGCGCGCCATGATACTGCGGATCGGTGAACTTGTTGAGGTGAATGCTCAAAAAGACAGGATTTACTGTGTCCGCCACAATCTTTTCCCGCGCCTTGATATCCGTCACCTTATTTTCCCGCACCGACCGGCCCGCGTTATAATCAAGCGCCTCGCTGCTGTCCCGCGTCATCGCGGTACGCACGCCGAAAAAGCCGGCGAGCGCCTGTACGCGTTGCGCGATCGACAGGTTGATATCCTGCTCGGTCGTACCGGTCGCGCCGATCGCGCCGCCGTCAAAGCCGCCGTGACCGGCGTCGATCACCAATGTCGGCGGCGTTTCCGCCGCTTCCGCTGCGGCGCGGACCGCCCGGCTCCCGCCGCGCGCGGCAAGCACCGCGAGCACGGCCAAGCCGCCCGCGAGCAGACGCTTCCCAAATTTATGATTCAAACCCGCGCACCCCCTTGGTTTCCAGCCTATGCCGGTACCGGGCGCGCTATGTTACTTATTATATCCCGCTTTCGCTCTAGACGCAATAAATTCATTGTGCGCGGTGCAAAATCATGGTACACTTAAGAAAAATGAAAGGGAGTGTGACCGGCAATGCCCAAGCTGCTTGCTGTGATCGATTATCAAAACGATTTTGTGACGGGTTCGCTCGGCTTTGAGGGCGCGGCCGCGATTGACGGCGGCATCGCGCGTTTGGCCCAGCAATATCTGGCGCAGGGCGATCACGTACTGTTCACCTACGATACGCACGACGATGAATATTTAGAAACGCGCGAGGGACGCGCGCTACCCATACCCCATTGCAACCCCAAGAACAGCGGCTGGCGGCTGTACGGCAAAACGCAGGAGCTTTGCTGCGAAACGTGCTGCAACAGCCAGATCCACACCGTCAATAAGCACACCTTCGGTATGCCGCCCGCCGAGTTGGTGCGACTTGGAAAAGAGCTGCCCGATCTGCGCGAGATCCTTGTGGTCGGCGTGGTCACCAACATGTGCGTCATTTCCAACGCTGTGCTGATGCAGGCGCAGTGGCCGGAAGCCGTCATTACGGTGGACGCCGCGCTCTGCCGCAGCTTTGACCCGATGCTGCACGATAAGGCGCTGGATGTCATGGCCAGCCTGCAAATGATCGTGATTAACCACGAAACGAGAGGTGTCATATGAAGCGTAAGCTCATTTTATTGCCCCTGCTGGGCGCTTTGCTGTTACCCAGTGCTTTCGCAAGCTTTGACGATGTGCCGCAAAGCCGCTCCGACCGCGCAGCGATCGACTATGTGACCGGAAACGGACTGTTCTCCGGAACCGAGGAGAACCTCTTTTCACCCGACGCGCCGCTGACTCGGGCGCAGGCCGTTGCCGTGCTCGCGCGCATGGCCCACGCTACCGGCGTCCCGACCGACGTCTTTACCGATGTGCGGGGCGATGCGTACTATACCAAGGATCTCGGGTGGGCCCATCAGAACGGCATGGTGCGCGGCGCGACCGACACCACGTTCGAGCCGGACCGCACCGTTACCCACAAAGAGCTTGCCGCTATGCTCACGCGGTATCACGCGTGGCTGGGTCTGCCCGAGAAAGGGCTTGCCCTAAACGGACAGGATAGCAACGCCCCGATCACACGCGGCGAAGCCGCCGTTTATTACGCCACAGTTGATCAAGACCTAATGCGCCGCGACGCCGAAGTGAAAACACATACGGCGGCGGACGGCGTATCCCTCACCGGCAAGCTGGACCTGCCCGCTGGCGACGGCGCAGTCGATAAGCTTGTGCTGTTCGTCAACGGTTCGGGCCCCAATACCTATGATAACCGGCGCAGTGAAGGCACGCTGGACGCCAAATACTTTGATCTGTTTGCCGAGCAGTTCGGCGCGCGGCGGATCGGTTTTTTCCGGTATAATACGCGCGGCGTCAGCATTGGCGATCAGCCGCCTATGTATGATTCGATCGACGAGAACGTCTACCGCACGTATCTGCCTGAAACCAGCGTCAGCGATATCGGCGAGTGGATCGGTGTTTTGCGGCAGGAGCCTCGTCTGAAAGACGCGAAGATCTATCTGCTGGGCTGGAGCGAGGGTACGATCATCGCGCCGCTTGCCGCCGAACGGTTCAGCGACCAGATCAGCGGCTTGCTGCTTGCGGGGTACTGTAACGACCGGCTGGACGAAATCTTGGAATGGCAGCAATCCGGCGAATCGAGCATGATCTTCTATCGCCTATATTTCGATACCGACGGCGACGGCGCAATCTCGGAAGCCGAATACAAGGCCGATCCCTATGGGATCGTTACAAGCGTGCTGCAAAACACCGACTTTTCCGCTATCGATCTCAATCAGGATGGGACAATCACCACCGCTGATCTGGCGATCATGCTGGAACCCGGCAAAAAGGCGCTGTATGACGCGATCGAGCGCGGCGACGACGAGTGGCTGGCTCAAAACTATCCTGTGCGCCTGACCAGCGCGTGGTTCCAAGCGCATGAAAAGCTGGCGCCCAACCGGGAAACCTTGCCGAAGCTCGATCTGCCGATCACCATTTTCCACGGCACAGCCGATCAGAACTGCGATGTGGCCGGGGTGCGCGCGATCGAAAAGAGCTTTGCGGACAAGGGAAAAACCAATTTGTCCGTTCATATCTACGAAGGATATGATCACAACCTGCTTTACAACATTTATCCGCCGACCGGGCGCATTTCTCAGGCGTTTGAGGACATTTTTCAAACAGCCGTAGCGCAATAAGAAAAAGTGCTGCATCATTTTGGTGCAGCACTTTTTCTTATCTAAATGTTAAAAGAGGGCGGCTGGCTTTTCGCCGGATCAAAACTTTGGCCGCCGGGTGTGGACAGATCAAAATAAATGCGCGCATCCTTCGTCGTGCCCCAATCCTTCTGCGAACCCGTATCCTGAATACGGTTGAACGCTTCGCGGAACATGGTATTATGCGCCTCTTCACGATTAAGCAGGAAATCGATCGTTTCACGCACGCCCTTGTCGTCAATCTGGCGGTACAGGTATTGATAAACCACCTTGGCGCGTTGCTCCGCCGCGATATCGGACAGAATATCGGCGGCGGCGTCGCCCGTCTCATTGACATAGGCCGCCGTCCATAGAAAACCGCTCGCATTGGCCAGCATCGGAGTAAGGCCGGTCAGCACATGCGCTTCCACATTGCCTACCGTTGCGTTTTCAGCGTCTAAATGATGGCCGTTGAGCATGTTCACTGTTGCCGAGATCATTTCCAGATGGCATAACTCCTCAGCAGCGACGTCGAGGAACAAATCCTTGATCTCCGGGTCCTTGATGCGCATGGACTGCGACAAATATTGCAGCGCAGCCTTCAGTTCGCCCTGCGGGCCGCCAAGCTGTTCCTGCAGCATCGCGGCATAATTGGGGTTGGGGCGATCGACGCGCACCGGCTGTAAATACTGTTTTTCATGTTTAAACATATAAAACACCTCCCTACCGCTATTTTGCCAAGCAGTAGGGAGGTTTATACCTTATCAGGCTGGTTCCTGAGCGGGCCGCGTTCAATCGAATCGTTCGTCGCCCCAGAAAAAGAGCGCGACTGTCCCCGGGCCCGTATGTGCGCCGATCACCGTGCCAATACTGTTGATGCATACCTTGCCGTTTAGATTTGGGAACTGCGCCTGCACCTGATCGGCTACCGCGCGCGCATCCTCCATGCAGGCGGACTCGGAGATAAAGCATTTGCCGCTGTAGCCCAGCCCGTTTTCCGCATGCTCCTCCATCATCCGTACGATCTCACGAACGACCTGCTTTTTGCCACGGATTTTTTTGCGTGGGATCAGGTGCCCTTCCCTGTCCATATTGAGCAGCGGGCAGATGCCCAGCAGCGTGCCGAAGGTCGCCGCGGTGGGTGAAATACGGCCGCCGCGCTTATAGCTGGTCAGATCGGTCGAGAAAAACCAGTGATGCAGACGCAGCTTGTTCTGCTCCAGCCAGTTGTATAGCTCGTCAATGGGCATGCCGGCGTCGCGTTTTTCGCACGCGGTATCGACCAGCAGACCGTAGCCCGAAGAGGCGCCCAGCGTGTCCACCACATAAATACGGCGTTCAGGGTATCGCTCATTTAGTTCATCCCGTGCGATGCAGGCCGAGGTATACGTGCCCGACAGACCCGAGGAAAGCGTCAGGTGTAAAATATCTTTGCCGCGCTTGAGCAGGGGCTCGAATAGCGCCTCGTACTCCTCGGTGTTGACCTGCGACGTCGTCGGCATGGCGCCCGCTGCGATCGCCGCGTAATAATCCGGAAAGGAAATACTTTGCCCTAGGTCGTCCTGATAATCCTTTCCCTCTAAATGAAAATGAAAGCAGGCGTATGGCACGCCTTTTTCTCGAAAATAGTCCGCCGACAGATCCGCTGTGGAACAGCAGGTGATCATATAATCCGGCATCCACGCACACTCCCCTTCTAAAATACGCCGCCGGTGCGGCGGTCATTCTATATGGGGCTATTATACCACAGCGGCAAGCGCAAATAAAGCTATTAGCATTCGCTAAGCGCCGCTGATGGTATAATTAATTTAATCCGGGTATAATAGCTGTTTTGCGGCTATTATACCACAGCGGCAAGCAATTCCGAAGAGTTAAAACGCACTTAAGCGCCGCTGATGGTATAATTAATTTAATCAAAAGTATAATAGGCGCTTTGCGGCTATTATACCACAGCGGCAAGCATTTTCGAAGTGTTAAAATACACTTATGCGCCGCTGGTGGTATAATTAATTTAATCCGGGTATAATAGCCGTTTTGCGGCTATTATACCACAGCGTCAAAAATTTGAAAAGACCGGCCGCTCGTACCCTGCGTATTCCTTTTATTTGTGCGTTTTCTTGTCCTTACTTTTGGGTACGCGATATTTCATGATAAACGCCTTCAGCTCGTACTCCCGCGCTGTAACCAAATCGTTAAAGAACCCCATGCGTTTCACCTCCTGCCCTCAGTTTGACCATTCCCGGTCAAAACATGTGCGGCCGTGATCAGACGCAATATGCAAGCGAAGAATCAAATGCGCACATACTATCTTTTGGGTGATAGTTATGTGCGCATTTGATCCTTCCAGCGGCAATGTTTCCAACAAAAAAACAATAGGGCGCTCGGCCGCGGCCGAGCACCGCGCGTTGGTTCGCATACAGGTTGTGACCCGCACCGAACAAGGACTGTTGCTGCCTGAACGTATGCAGCTGCCGGATGGAAAAGCACTTTCTGTTTCGCGGGTATACGGCTGTCGGTATGATGGTATGCGGCAGAATATGCTGCGGTATGGCGTTCGTATTGGTGGAATATCGGCAGCCATGTGGATGCGCGATGACAGAATCTGGTTTATAGAAAGCAAACTGGCCGATCGACTCTTACAACAGCCCTAGGGCAGTACGTTGAGGACCGCATCCTGCAAATGGACCGGACGGAGCTGCATTTGCGTCAGCAGCCTGACGAGTCCGGAAACACACGCTTGATTCGTTGAAACATCCGATAGTTTGGTAATGAAGCGTCTGCCGGCGTCGCCCTCTTTCCAGCAGAGGATGCTAAAAGAACGGTAATAGCCATAATCCTCTAAAAAGCAGATCTCTCTAATATACAGATACAGATACCGAATCACTATTCACCTCGCTTTTCAAGGAATCCAAGCTGATATCCAATTTGGCGGCTATCAATACGGCATTGGTCAAATTAGGCAGCGACCGGCCCATTTCCAGATCCTGATAATGGCGCAGCGAAACGCCGCAAAGCTCAGCCATTTTTTGCTGGGTCAAGCCATTGCATTTGCGGTACTGAAAAAGTTTTCCCGAAAAATTTGATTTAATCGACATAAAAACCCTCTTTATGAGATTTTACATCAACCCACACTTTCAAAAAACGATCTCGAGTTCCTATTTTAACAGAATTTACATGATTGACATAGGTGGCGACTTGGGATGAGGTGATCATATGTCTTTCCTCCCGAAACATATGCACACTGCGCTTGATTTGCAGCCTTTGCAATACATTTTATGAAACGCCGACACTGCCGCAGCAGTTCCCACGTTACCTCTTCATAAAGGAACACCCGCCCTTGGCGCCTTTCGGCACCGAGGACGGGTGAGAACAGCCCAACGCTCTCAGAAGGTTCGGTCCGTATATCCGAAAACGCCTTGTCTATTTGCCTTTTATTTTCAGTTATCCGTTTCTTACATGATATGGCTGGTATAAGCTTCTGCAAATCACTCCTTCATTCCTGTATTGTCCAATCTGAACAAAATATATTTTATGTGTTATCATACCACATCGTGTGTGCGGTGGGCAATAGCAAGGCCTGTTGCAAAATGCGCAGATTGCACAATCGGTCGGCATTTTTGCGTGGCAACCTTTATATTTTTTTCTCAGCCGCAGCGCTATCTATCGCGTTTTTTACAAATATGTGTCAAAAGGGCTGGTTTTTTCTGTGCAATTCGATTATACTATAAACTATCAAACACCATCTGGCAAAAGGTAATTGTCCATATGGTTTCCATTTAAAGGAGGGCCAGAGATGATGAAACGCGCCATTGCGGGCGGTATTCTCTTGTCGGCCCTTCTTTTGTTGTTTTGTGGCTGTTCGGCCGCAAAACCAAAATCGCCCGCGCCTGCGTACGAGGAACCGCAATATGCGTGGGGCAATATTACGGGCCGCACGCTGACCGTGTGGGGGCGTGAGACCGACCTGAGCCGTAGTTATATGACGCGGGCCTTTGCGCGCTATGAAGAGCTTACAGGCAACACGATCGATGCTGTCGCCTATACGCCGGATCAGCTCGAAGCTGCCGCCGCGGAAGCGCTCCAACGCGGTTCCAACACGCCCGATCTGATACTCAGCTTTGGCGGTACCAATATTGACGCTTTGGAGCCTGATCAAAACCTATATGATTTCAGTGCGGCGGAATGGGTGGATGATCTGACCGAGGTGTCCATCAATCAGACCATTTACCACGGCAAGGTGATCGGCCTTCCCCATTGGGAAGCTTCAATCGCGGGCACGCTTTACAACAAGGAGATATTTGAAAAGCTGGACCTAACGCCGCCGCGCACGCAAGCGGAATTTCTTACCGCTTGTGAAACCCTGCTGCAAAACGGTGTAACGCCCTTGTATCTTCCAGCAGCCTCCCCCACCATGCTGCTTTATCAACTGCCGCTGGATGCACTGGTAGAACAAACGGATACGCTGGAGAAGCTGAATAACGGCGAACTGAGCTACGCCGATCTACCCGGCATGCAGCAAGTGGCGGACTGGTACCGGACGATGGCAGAGTCAGGCTATCTGGGCGCAAGCTATCTGACAAACGACTGGGACGGTATGAGCGGCGCTTTGGAGAGCGGCGAATATGCGATGATGCTTTGTTGGGATACCTGGCTTTATACAGACTTTCAGGGTGACGCTTCTCGCTTCGGTTTGATGCCGGCTTTTGTCGGAATACCCGAAAACGGCACCTTTGAAGGACCCAACCTATCGCTGATGCTGGTCAACCGGCATAGCGAGCAAATGGATGCGGCGCTGGATCTGATCACCTTTATGGCCGATCCCTACAATTATAACGCTGCATTTGAGGGAATCTACACAGCACCGGTCTTTAAGCGTCAGGTAGCCGGAATTTCCACGCCGCAATATGTGGAAGCCGAGCGCTGGGTCGAGGAAAACTATCGGGATTCTACCGCTTGGCTGCGCATCGAGGGTTTCTCTCAGTCGGACGCCACCTGTATCCTACATTATATGCAGGCTCGCGAGGGATACACGGCGGAGCAGTGCCTGCGGGATATGGACAGGCTGCGGACGGAGCGTATTCATAAACGATAAAAAACGGCAAAGGAGGAAGCGTGCGTGAAAAAGCTGCATCGGGAACAGACACGCATGGTATGCGCGGTCGCGGCATTAATATGCGCCGCTGTAATCTTCACGCTGCTTTTTACCGCCTATGCCCGGCGCTTTGAACGGACATTGACGGAGGAAAACCGTTCCCGCTTGGAGGAGGTTTCCGAGCATGTAGCCGTTTACATGGAGCGGGCGGTGGAGCAGCAGTGGGAAGAGCTGCGCGTCGCTGCGGCCGCGGCCTCGTCCCTGCCCGATTTGGAAACACGCGTGAACTATCTCGGCCAAATGGCGGACCAGCTGAATTTTACCTATATCGGTCTCGCGGATTCGGTCGGCCATCTTTATACCACGGCCTTTTCGGAGCCGCAGGATATTTCACAGAAGGATTATTATCTGGCGGCAAGCGGCGGCGAAACCTATATCACCGGTCTAAAACGACAGATTTTCTGGGACAGGGCGGTAAGCGGCGTAATTTTATCCATACCCGCGCCGGAGGATACCGGTACGGCGGTAGTCGCGATGCTGAGTACGGCTAAGCTTGGCGCGGACATACAGGTGGACAGCTTTGGCGGCAGCGGCTTTTCCTACATTATCGACGCGGATGGCAACCAAGTGCTCCACGCCCGCAGCATGGTATATAATAATCTGTTTCAGTCCATGGCCAATTTGACCTTTGAGAAAGGCTATAGTTTAGACAAGATGCGCGAAGATATCGCGTCCTGCCGCTCCGGAATGACGGCCTATTCCGATCTGGGTGTTGAAAAGTATGCTTACTACCGTCCCTTACGTTTTAACGATTGGACAGTCGTAAGTTTCGTACCGAAGGGGGTCGTCACAGCGCGCACGTCGGCGCTATCCCGGGAATTGATCATCATGTGCACGCTCGCCGCGCTGGTGTTTTTGGGTCTGCTGATTATTGTCGGGCTTTTGTTCCTCCGCTTGGAAAGCCGGCGGCGGACCAACCGCGCCAAGTCGGACTTTTTGGCCAACATGAGCCATGATATGCGCACCCCCATGAACGCCATTATAGGAATGACTGCCATTGCCGAGACACACGCTGAAGAGCCCGGCACAGTGCGGGACTGTATGCGCAAAATCGGCTTTTCCAGCTCGCACTTACTGGGCCTGATCAACGATGTGCTGGATATGTCCCGAATCGAAAGCGGCAAGATGACCCTATCACAAGAGCCGTTTTGCCTTTCCACGGTGCTGGAAAGTGTGGAAAACATGACTTTCCCCCACATGCATGCCAAGGGACAGCATTTCGCTGTTCGGCCGCACCACGTAAAAAGCGATACTTTCCTAGGCGACAGCCTCCGGCTCAGCCAAATCTTTATTAATCTTCTCACAAACGCCATGAAATTCACGCCCGAGGACGGCCGCATCACCGTTGACGTGGAAGAACTACCTGCACAAAGGCCAGACACCGCGCGGTTCCGTTTTACCTTTACGGATAATGGGATCGGCATGAAACCGGCGTTTTTGAAAGAACTGTTTGTGCCCTTTGTCCGCGAGCGGAACAGCCGTGTAGACAGCACCGAAGGCAGCGGTCTAGGCATGACCATCACCAAACGAATCGTTGAACTGATGGGCGGCTCCATCGAGGTAAAAAGCGCGGAGGGAAAAGGAAGCGTTTTTGTAGTGACACTCTCCTTCCTTGTTGACCGCGCTGCGCCAGAGGAACTTTCACCGCCGGATTGGCGCGTTCTGGTGGTGGATGGGCACGAAGACGAAGGCGACGAGACCGTACGCACACTGAAAGCCATGGGTGTATCCGCTGCGTGGGTGCCAGAAATAGCATCCGCCGTACAGCGGCTGCAGAGCGAAGCCTTCCAAGCGGTCTTTGTCGATCGCGCCGTCTATTCCGCCAAAGGGATCGCTGCCCTTCATTGTGCCGGCGAATCGCCCCCGGTCCTGCTCCTCGCCGCTTATGATTGGGAAGACATTCGGCGTGAGGCCACAAAGGCCGGTATTCGTTATTTCATTCAAAAGCCGCTTCTGCGCGCCACGCTTAGTCATGCGCTGAGAAACGCGGCTGAACCCACGGCGGAGCAAGCGTCCAACGAAACGGCAATCGACCTTTCGGGCACCAATATTTTGCTGATCGACGATAATGAACTTAACTTAGAAATTGCACGAACCGTATTGACCGAAGCAGGCGCCGCGGTCATGTGGGGCATGGATGGCGTGGATTGTGTTTCAATATTCACTGCATCCGCCGAAGGCAGCTTTGACCTTATTTTAATGGATATACAGATGCCGCGGATGAATGGCTATGAGGCCGCGAAACACATCCGCTCATTAGCGCGCAGCGACGCCTCGCTACCCATTCTAGCCATGAGCGCCAACGCTTATGCCGAGGATATGGCCGCCGCTGCCGAAGCCGGCATGAACGGCTACCTCACCAAGCCCATTGACCTATCGGTATGGATGAACGAAATTCAAAAGTGCCTGTAGCGCTGAACCGCACAAAAACAGAAAAACCACCTCAAACGAGGTGGTTTTTGTATGGTGGACATTGACGGGTTCGAACCGCCGACCTTCCGCACGTCAAGCGGATGCTCTTCCAGCTGAGCTAAATGTCCATTGGAAGGACGGCGAAAATACACCGTCCATTTTGTGCGGATCAGCCCTTGGCGCGCTCAAGATACTCGCCGGTGCGGGTATCAATTTTGATGCGGTCGCCCGTCTCGAGGAAAAGCGGTACCGGAACGCTGGCGCCGGTTTCAACGATAGCGGGCTTGAGTGTGTTAGTCGCGGTATTGCCCTTGAAGCCCGGATCGGTCTCGGTAATCTCAAGTTCAACGAACAGCGGCGGCTCTACGGCAAACACGCTGCCCTTATAGGAGCAAACCTTGACATTCTCGTTTTCCTTAACAAAGCGGAAACCGTCGCCAAGTGTAGACTTGTTAATCGGGATCTGCTCGTAGGATTCGTTATCCATGAAGTAGTACAGGTCGCCTTCGTTGTAGAGGTACTGCATATCGCGGCGCTCCACAAAAGCTTCCTCGTATTTATCGGTAGGGTTGAAGGAACGTTCGGTTACCGCGCCGGTGATGACGTTCTTCATTTTTACGCGAACAAAAGCTGCACCCTTGCCCGGCTTAACGTGCTGGAACTCAACAACCTGCTGCACCTGGCCGTCCATCTCAAAGGTCACGCCGTTGCGAAAATCACCTGCGGAAATCATATCGTAATTCCTCCAAAAGAAATATCCTTCGTTAAGCTGTTCCCCTGAACAGCGCTTATTTATTCTAACCCATTTTTTTCACTTTTGCAAGAGGAAATTTCAAAAAAATAAAAAAAACTGCGGCGCGGCCCAAAAGCCGCGCCGCCGCATAGGAAAATTTATCTGGGTATGTGGGGATGATCAGCAGCAGCCACAGCCGCAGCCATTATTGTCGCAGCAACCGCCGCAGCCACAGTTATTATTGTTCGAGCCGCAGCTACCACCCTGATCACAGCAGCAGATCCAGATAAGGATGATCACGATGATGATCCACCACCAGTTTGAAAAACATACCGATTCGTACCAAAATGCGGTAACTTGTGCTAAAACAGCCGATAAGTAAATGTTTATACGCAGTTTACCGCTCGTTCCTTATTTGAGGAGTACGGTAACGGTACGCTCTCACCGTCGATCATTCTTCGGCCATAAGCTCTATGGCCTCAAGCGTAAACTTTTCGATCAGCGCATCGCTCACAAGGTCCAGCAGCGGGGACGGCTCGGTATCCGGCGTATCGTCATCCACAAAAATATTGTGACGGGCAAAGCGATTGAGTGTTTCATAGCAAGGTTCCGCCCCCTCTATTCCGGCGTTTTCATTAAATAGCGTATAGCGTGGCAATGAAAGCGCCTGCTCGATCCTCCATACGGTAGAAAGCGTCGGATTCATCTCTCCTCGTTCATACTTGCCATAATTCCCTTCCGCCATTTCCGCCTTGACCTCGATCTGGTTCTGTTTCAGATCCAATCTTTTTCGGGTTCTGGCCATCGATGTGCAAATCAGTTCTTCTAGCATTGGGATACCTCCTTTTGTAAGGAGCATCTTATCGCATTTTGGAGAATATTGCTAAGTATCCAAATACTTGGCTATTTATAGTACCAAAAGCGCGCCGGACGCATCGCATACAGCAGAGCGTCCGGCGCGCTTTATTTTGGTGAAAATTTTCGTTTGGTTAGCTCTTACCTTTATGCGGATCCGCCGTTCCCATCTATTTATGAAATCGCTCTTCCAAATACCCGCGCGGCACTTTGCCGCGAATGACAAGGTATCCTTTTTGCTCTAGTTCCTGATTCAGCTGCTGCATAATTTCATACGCTTTGCTTTTTCCAATACCGCCGAGTACTTTTTGAACTTCTTTGACATCGATCAGCTCCATTCAATCGCCTCCTGCTTTGTTTTATCTTATGCTGTCGCGGGTTGTCCTTTTTCGTACGCGTATGCAAAAAAATTACATTGCCGCCGGACGAGATCCTGCGGAAGCAAATCCTTGCGGACTACTTTTCCCTGCCCCAATCATACAATTTTCAGAACAGTTTATGATATTAGAGAGGGGTTTCGTATGTCCGTAAAGAAAATGACCGACGGCAGTGGCCGGTGGTATGCGTCCTTTTATTACCGTGACGCATTCGGCGCCGTGCACCGCAAAAAGAAGGAGGGCTTTGCCCGCCAGTCGGACGCTAAGAAATACGAGGATGCCTACGCCAAACAGCACGGCGGCAGCTGCAATATGACCTTTCGCAGCATGTATGAGCTTTACCTTGCCTCCTGCGAAACGCGCCTCAAGGAAGCAACGATCATCAAAAAACGGCATATTTTTAGGGATAAGATCTTACCTACCTTTGGCGATATCCCCGTCGGCTCGATCACACCGCTCATGATCCATCAGTGGCAAAACCAAATGATGCGGCAGAACTTCAGCAGCACCTATCTGCGCACCATCAATAATGATTTGGCCGCGCTATTCGCCTTTGCCGAGCGCTATTACGGCCTATCACTTAACCCTTGCCGCAAGGAACCGCGTATGGGCAAGCGCGACGCTAAGGTCATGCAATTTTGGACGCTGGAGCAGTACCGCAAGGTCATCGCCGGCGTGGACGATCCCGAGCTTCGTATGATCTATGAAATTTTGTTTTGGACGGGTATGCGTCGCGGCGAGTGCCTCGCCCTGACTGTATCCGATATCGATCTCGACCGTAAGACCGTATCGATCACCAAAACACTAGACCGCCGCCATGGTCTGGACGTCGTAACGTCTCCCAAAACGGAGAACAGCAACCGAACCGTCACCCTGCCCGGTCCGCTTTGCGATGGGCTGCGCGCTTATATCGAGGGCTTATATAAGCCCTCCCAAAAGGATAAACTGTTTCACCGTTCGCCAGGTTTCGTTTCCGCCGCTATCAAACGCTATGCGGCGCGCGCACAGACGCCCGCCATTCGCGTGCATGACCTGCGGCATAGTCACGCTTCCATGCTGATTGAAATGGGCTGCTCGCCACTCCTGATCGCCGAGCGCCTTGGCCACGACAGCGTGGATACCACCCTTCGCATATACAGCCATCTTTACCCCAACAAGCAGGCCGATGTGGCCGCCCAACTCAGCGCACTCACCTAACCGTACGAATTTGGTACGATCCTATGAAAAGAAAAAGCGCGTAAGCCTTGACCGAGCAGGCTCTACGCGCTTTTTGATTATAGTTCACCACCAGTTATTTTCGCCCCAAAGACCATTAGAAGAACACATAAGTTATTTCCTCCTATCAAAGATTTCACTTCATCCTATGGTCGGAAACAGAGATATGTGCCTAATCGCTCATAATATTTTTTCTGCGCGTAGGCCGTCGCGGTATAATTCGGTGATACGCGCTGAGACCGGAGTGTTTTTGGACAGCCCGCCGCCGGATAGATAGACGGGAAAGGAAAAACTGCTGTGGCAGGCCCACAGGCCGCTGGGAACGGGATGCTCCGGCAGGACGGAAAGCGCACGCCCAACAAACCCCGCGCGGTAACGCTCGCTGAGCTGCTCCGCCAGCGCTTTGGCGCGTGCGGCGCGCGCTTCCTTGACCGGCTGCGGCACCTGTCCCTCCATTTGATCCGCACGCGTACCGGCGCGGCGTGAATAGGGGAAAACGTGCACGGAGGCAAAGGCGCAGCGCTCCAAAAAAGTCAGCGTTTCTTGAAATTCCGCCTCGGTCTCGCCGGGAAAGCCGACGATCAGGTCGGTCGTAATCGAGCAGTCCGGAAAAGCGCGGCGCAGAGATGATACGTTTTGATGAAAAAGCGCCGTATCATATTTCCGGTTCATCCGTTGCAGCACGCTGTCGCAGCCGCTTTGCAGGGACAAATGGAAGTGCCGGGCGAGATTGTCGTACCCGGAAAGCTCGTCGCAAAAAGCTTGATCTGCCGTGCGTGGATCGAGCGACCCAAGGCGAAAACGCAGGCCGGGATGCGCCCCAAGAAGCGAGCGCAGCAATGGTACGAGCGATATATCCTTCGATAGGTCACGTCCATAAGAGGAAAGCTCGATACCGGTGAGCACGATCTCGTGCACGCCAAGCGTTTGCAGCCGGTTTACCTCGCTTTCCACCCGCTCCGGCGGCATCGAACGCACCCTGCCGCGCGCATAGGGAATGATACAGTAAGCGCAAAAGTTATCGCAGCCATCCTCGATTTTTAACAGGGCGCGCGTTCTGCCGCGCGGTACGCCGGCCGGCAGAACTTCAAAGCGTTCATCTGTATGCATGGCCGCAGGCTCCACATGGCCGCAGACCGCCTGCTCGCACTGACGGAGGATAGCCGCGCGCTCGCGCGTTCCGCAGATCAGATCGATCTCTCCGCTCGCGCGTACGCGCTCGGGTTCAAGCTGGGCGAAGCAGCCGCAGGCGGCGATCACGGCGTCCGGATTATCGCGCCGCAGCTTATGAAAAGCCCGGATGTTTTTATGATCGGACACAGCGGTCACCGTGCAGGTGTTGACGATTACCGCGTCCGCCCCCTGATCGACGATCTCATGCCCGCGTTCGGCGGCAAGCTGCATCAGCGCCTGCGTTTCAAATAAGTTGACTTTGCAGCCGAGCGTGTGGAAAGCAAATTTCATGGTATGTCTCCCAATATAACGAAACTTGGTGTTTTGTATCGCATTATAACACAAAATGCGCAAAAATCCAATGTTTCCGAAATACAATTTGACAAATCGCCCATCACGTGGTATACTGTTTCCATAATGTAACTTTGAAATGTAACCGTTTTGTAACTATAAAGGAGTGCCAATATGCCGACCACTGCAAAGAACACCGATCTTCTTCAATATAAAGGCCACCCGCTGATGCGCAAGGAAAACATCATCTATTATGGCAGCATGAGCGATTCTCATATTATTATGATGCAGATCCTCGAATCCGGCGATATGAAGGGTATGCCTCTTGCAAAGCGCGTTTCCGTGCAGCTGCAGCAGACCGATCCCAACGTTCGTATCAAGGAACGGATCGTGAAGAAAACGGAGAAGGACAGCCTTTGGGCCGCTATGGATATAGCCTCGATCTGGCTGAACCGCGCTCTGGGCAGCAAGTAAACCGGCTGTACGCGAAACGGAGGTTTGACCCAATGAAATTTTCTAAACGACTTTCTCGCATGATGATTTCTGCGGCGCTTGCCGCTTCCATGCTTTTGCCGAGCGCGTTTGCGCTCTACCCCGCGCAGGTAAAGGCGGATTCGCTTTATCTGCGTTCCGCTCCCGGCGGCGATATCATCACCACGCTTCCGAACGGCACCAAGGTCGCCGTTATCAATAACAGCAACAGCTGGTTCAAGGTCGCGGTCGGCGGTAAAGAGGGCTATGTCAGCGGCGAGTTCCTGACCGGCGCTCCGAACAGCGATTTTAACCTTGGCTCCGGCCGGATCGCGTGCGATACCACGGTTAATCTGCGCGAGCAGCCAAACATGTCCGCAAAAGTGCTCACCACCATGAAAAACGGCAGCACGGTCAGCGTGCTGGGCGTGTACAGCGGTTGGTACAAAGTAAGCTTTAACGGGCGGACAGGCTATGTGCACCCCGATTATCTAACCTTTGGCGGCGCTCAGGCTGCCTCGGACCCGGAAGAAACAAAAACGAACGAGCCCACCGCAGCGAAAGTATCCTATACGGGTGATAACGCGCAGCGCGGCGAAGTGCTAGACTATGCGGCCCAGTTCCTCGGTACGCCCTATGTTTACGGCGGCTCCACACCGAGCGGCTTTGACTGCTCCGGCTTTACCTCTTATGTTTTTAACAACACCGTCGGATCGATCCCGCGCGTCGCGCAGTCCCAGTTTGATGCGATCGAACATGTGGAACGTGAAGAATTGCTTCCCGGCGATCTGGTCTTCTTCGGCGCAAGCGAATATTCGATCAGCCATGTCGGCATCTATGTGGGCGACGATCAGTTCATCCACTCCCCCCACACCGGCGACGTTGTCAAATACGAATCGCTTTCCGGTACATACGCCTCCCGTTTCCAAGGCGGCGGCCGCGTGATCAACGATTAAATGGCATACCAAAGAGCCTTCCTATTCGTAGGAAGGCTCTTTTTGCGGCTGCACATTATGGTCTGAACAGCAGACAGCCGTTTTCGCTTGCGATCTCGTTGACGGACAGTCCCCAATCCGCCAGCTTTTGATTGACCGTTTCGGCCAAGGAATTCGTAAAAGAGGATACAACCTGATCGGGCAGCGCGATACCCGCGATCTCGGCACGCGTTGCGGCGAGGCACAGCGCACCGTCCTTTACCGAGACTTGCCAAGAGCCGTACAGCTTGCACGGATCGGGCAAAAACATAGCGGCAGTGCGCAGCATGCCGGCGTCCAGCCCGCTATCTGTCAGCGCCTGCTTGGATACGCTGGCGCTCACCTCTACCGTTGCATGCGCGCCAATGCGCACGGTCATTGCATCAGGCGTAAGCGGCAGCGCTTCGCTGATCAGCGCCCCTAAATCATTCTCGCTGAGCTGTAATTCCACCTGCTCATCCTCCCCTTCCTCCTCCGGCGGTTCAGCAGGCTGCCGTACCGGCTGTTGCAGCAGCATTTTGCCAATGAGCAGCAGGCAAAGCAGCATACAAACGCCCAGAATCAGCGTGTAGACCACACTTTTTTCCTCTTTCATGATCGCCCTCCCCCGCACAGTCTGTTATACTGTATGCGAAGGATCGGCCGAACATGCCTGACATGGATCTGTACGAAAAGAAGGGCGCCTAAGCGCCCTTCTTTTATGCGATCGATCGGTTATTTGCAACCGCAGCCGCAGGTGTTGCTATTGTTGTTGCCGCAGCCACAGGAATTGTTGTTGTTACCGCAGGGATTGCAGCCGCAGCCGGGGCCGAACTCCGGGCACTCCTGCTTGGGCGGGAAGAACTCGTCGATCGGGAACTCAAAGTTTGCGAATACGGCGCAGGGATCCTGCTCGCCGCCGGTGCCGCTGTTCGAGCAGTCGCGGCGCGGCATGCAGATATCGTATGCAGGCATCAGCAACTGGATATCGCGCTCCAGACGGATGATCGAGAACTGGCCCAGCGTGACGAACAGCTGGTAACCGCGGTTGTCAAGCACGATGTCGTCGCCCGCGAAGCAGCGGCAGAGCGAAGAAGGAACTTCGTTCAGGGCGCAGCAGCAGCAGTTGCACGAGGTTTCGGGAGAAACGATGCTGGCATCCAGCAGAATGGGGTCGACAACTTCGACGACAGCCTGCGGCATATTGCTGTTCTGGCAGAGCTGAACATCCATGCCGTCCTCGATATAACGGGACGAGAAGATGCGGGCG
This sequence comes from Agathobaculum sp. NTUH-O15-33, assembly GCF_033193315.1. Lineage (NCBI taxonomy): Bacteria > Bacillati > Bacillota > Clostridia > Eubacteriales > Butyricicoccaceae > Agathobaculum > Agathobaculum sp. NTUH-O15-33. The sequence continues at coordinate 1,921,499 of NZ_CP136187.1, read as the reverse complement.
CCGCCTTCGCTGCCGAACAGGATGACGCGCTTGTCAAACACGGAGAGGCCGTCGATGATGCGCGGGCGGCCGATCGGGCAACTGACTTCGACTTCGATCTTGTAGAAGAAACGGATATCGACGGTGTAGAAGCCACGGTTAAACTGGACCTTCTCCACATCGATCTTGACGCAGAGCAGCTCGGCAGAGCGGGGCTTTACCGACGCGATACCGCCGGCATTGAGCAGCTCCTGCCCCTCGCGGCACAGGTAAACGCGCAGGTCGCGCAGGCATTCCTTGCTCTTGCAAGAATCGTAAACTTTATTGGTGTGAACGCAAACCGCTTCGCGGAAACCGCCTGCAGCAGCGTTGTTATTGCCGCAGACGGGGCCGGGGCAACATACTTTATCAGCCATGTGTAATCTCCTCCGAATAGTGATTGAAGAAATCTTCAATAACAGCCTATGCGAAGAAAATCGGGGCGTTACTCAATCAGATCGTCATCTGAAATAAAAAATTCATTGTTCATGGCGTTACATTGCCGATCCAGCTCCGACGTCGTGCCGAGCGCCCGCCTTACTCCCTCATAGGCTGCGCGGGCGCGCGGATCGTCGCGGCCGGTGCGCGTGGCGCGAATCAGCAGGTTTTTCGGGGTATCAAGCGGCGAAATGTATTCGACCACGGAAACCTTATACCCTTCCGCTTCCAGCTTGAGCGCGCGCATGCTGTCGGTCATCACATCGTTCAGGCGCGCCTTGAACACACCGGACTTTGCGAGCGGGGCGAGCGCTTCGGGCAGACGGTACTGCTCCAGCAGTTCCTTGTGGCAGCAGGGCACGCAGGCAATGTACTTTGCTTTGGCCCGAATGGCCGCGGCCAGCGCCAGATCGGTCGCGATATCGCAGGCATGCAGCGAAATCACGGCGGTGACCCGCTTTGGCGGCTGATAGACGCGCAGATCGGCGCACTGGAATACCATATTATGATAACCAAGGCGTTTTGCCATCGCCCGGCTCTCCTCGATGACGTGCTCGTTGATATCGACGCCGATCACGCGGCAGCGGCGGTGCAGCACGTCGCGCAGATAGTAGTTCATGACAAAGCTTAAATAGGATTTCCCGCAGGCGCAGTCGAGCAGCACGATCTCGTCGCTTTCATCACTCTCAAACATGGGGGCGACCAGTTCAACATAGTGATCGATCTGGTTGTACTTCCGGATCATATCGTTGCGGAGCTTACCCTCCTGCGTCAGGATGCCGATCTCCTTCAAGAGCGGCGCGGCCTGATCGACACGGATCAAATACTGCCGACCAGCGTCCAGCAAGGGGTTGGCCGCCGCGGTTTGCTCTTCCGCCGTGGCTTCACGTTCGGCCTGCTTCATGGCAACGCCCTTTGGCGTGACCGACAGCGTCACGACCGAGCCGCGCTCCGTATAGGTCATGACAGCCTCGTCGAACCGCCCTGCCTGTTCGGTAAAAAACGCGCACACGCCGGCCGCGTCGATGGCACGGCTCGCGCCCTCAAACGTCAGCGTATAGCCCTGCTCCGCGCGCGTCAGCTTGGCCGGAAACGTCTTTTTACCTGAAAGAAATCGGAAGGACGCTTCCATGAAATAATCTCTGTTTTTTGTCATACGGGCCGAAATGCCGGTCAGCAGCAGCTGCAGCTTGGCCAGATCGCCTTTTTGCATATTCTTCACAACCTTTATCGCTATAGCTATAGTATAATACACGCCGAAATCATTTGCAAATCCGGGACAATCTTCGTCTGCTTATATGCGCAGACGAAGCGTTTGCATGCCCGGCGTCGACGCGCCCGCGCCGTGGGACACAAGGATCAGCGCGCGGCCCTTACGCGCGTCAAGCGCGACCTCGAACGCGCGCTGCGCGTTCGCTTCGTCCAGCCCGGCGAACGGTTCATCCAGCACAAGGATATCCCCCTCTGCCGCGAGCGCGCGCGCCAGCGCCACGCGGCGGCGCATGCCGCCGGAAAGCGTGCGAACGGGCTGCGCCAATGTGTCTTTTGGCAAAAGCGCGTCAAGCAGCGCCTCCCCCGTCTGCCCGCCGACAAGGCGCACATTTTCCAGCGCGCTCCAATGCTCGACCAACCGATCCTCCTGAAAAACCGGATCGAACCGCAGCCCTTTTATACCTTTGACCGTGCCCGCGTCCGCTTCAACAAGACCCATCAGCAGGCGCAGCAGCGTGGTCTTGCCCGCGCCGGAAGGACCTTCGATCCGCCACAGCTCGCCCGGCTTTACGCTTAAACTGACATCGCGCAGCACGGGCTTGCCGTTAAACGACTTGCAAACCTTATCCAACAAAATCATGCGGCGCCCTCCCATCTGCGCTGGGCGGCGGATATCGCACGCACCATCAGCTTTTCCAGCCCCACGCTGACCAGAATGATCGCGCACGACCAAGCGAACAGTCCGCTCATATCCAGATACAGCTTGCTTAAATAGAGCTGCTCGCCGATGGTATAACGCGGCAAACCGATGATCTCGCCCGCGATCCCCGCCTTGAGCGCCATGCCGACCGTGAGCCTTGTGGCGGAAAGCATATAAGGCATCATACCCGGCAGGTAGACCGCGCGCAGTCGCCCGGTGTGAGACAGGCGAAATACCCGCGCCATCTCCAGCATTTTAGGGTCGATGCTTGCCAGCCCTTCTCCCAAATTGATGTAGAAAATGGGCAGCACCACAAAAAAGGCTGTGATCACCGATATCCACGCAGAACGCACCCAGATCAGCGCCACGACAATAAAACAGGCGACCGGCACGCTTTTCATGATCTGTACGGCGGGGGCGAGCAGCAGACGGAGCGCCGAGGCGGTATGACAAAGCGCCGCGAGCAGACAACCCAACCCAAGGGCGAACAGGTATCCGAGCGCGATCTTGCCGATCGTGTGCAGCAGCGACAGCCAGAACGAGGCGGTGAACAGTATAGAAAGCAGGCTCTGTACCGTTGGTACAGGGCCTGCAAATAACAGCTTTGGCAGGATGAGCGCCAGTGTCTGCCACACGCCGAGCCAGAATAAGGCGGCAATCGTGCGGCGCAGCCACGGCTTATCCCAGATAGTAGAACGCCTCATCGGGCATTTTTCCTCCCACCGCCTCGGGCGCGATCTCGTACAGCGCGCTTAAATAACCGTTTATCGAAGTCTTCATCTCTTCGCCGGAAACGGAAGAAATAGGACTGAAATAAGCCAGCACTTCCTCAGCCACAGCCGCTCCCACAATACCGTATTCCTCGATCAGCCGCGCGCCGTCCGCCGTGTTTTCCGTCATATAGGCGACCGAAGCGGCGTGATCGTCCAGAAACTGCCGGAGGGCCGCGGGGTGCTCCTCTGCAAACGCGCGCCGAACGATCGTAACGCCGGTCACGGTGCCGCCCGCGCCGCTTTTCGCGGCCCATTCATCGCTGAGGGAAAAGTTTATCGAAAGCTCCTGATCCTGCATCATGGCGACGGTCGCGAACGGCTGCGGCAGAATGGCCGCCGCCGTGGGATCGGCGCTGAGCGCGGAAAGCACCTCGGCGGATTCCGGTTTAAACTCCAGCATGATATCAGCGTCCGTCAGGCCGTTTTGCTGCATCAGGTAACGAACCGTCCATTCCGGGGTCGTCCCCTTGCCGGTCATATAAACGGTTTTGCCTTTCAGGCCCTCCATGTGCTGTAATGATTCATCATAGGAGAGCGCGTACAGCACATTGCCCGCGTTTATATTGATCACCTGAACGCCGCCCTCGGTCTTTTGGTAAAGCGTCGCCGCGAGATTGGTCGGGATCAGCGCGATGTCGGTCTCCCCTTTGGCGATCAAGGGGACGATCTCATCCGCCGCGGTGTACATGGCACCCTCATAGCGCTGTACTTCCGCCGCCTCATCGTCCGCCAACAGCTTGACCAGCCCCATCGAGGTTGGGCCCTTTAGCGCGGATACACGGGTAATCAGCCCGTTTTCATACCCCGGGGCAACATTTTCCGGCGCTTCCGGCCGCTCCTGCTGCGGCTTTGCGCCGCAGCCCGCGAGCAAGGAAAGCGCCATAACGGCCGAAAGCAGCCGTATCCAGTGTTTTTTCATGAATTTCTCCTTATTTTGCAAGCATTGACTTGACCTGCACATGCTGTAAACGGCCCAGCTTGCCGCACAGCGCGTTGATGGTATCGGCCGGGCAATCCATCACAATGGTGATGATGGAGCAGCAATGGTCGTGGTGCGGAACGCCCATGCGGCCGATGATCTGGTCGCCATAAGCGTGCAGCAGCTCATTCACCTGATAGCTCGCATCTCTGTCCTCTACGATAATACCCAGTATCGCAATGCGGTTTTCCATAAAAAGCTCTCCTTCTTTTGCGCAAAAAATGTCCTGTATCTTGCGATACAGGACGTCAAACGCTTATTTTCCGTTCTTTCATCGCAGAATGAATCTTTGACAGCAGATCATGTCGGTTAGTTTGGATCGCTCGCCCGTCAGCATACGCTTTCGAGAAAGATTTGTCCATGGAAAAAGTATAGCTTGTTTCCGGTTTTTTGTCAATGCATAAATCCGGAGCGCTGCGGCAACACTATTCTCGAAATCAAAAAAGGAGGTCTTTTCTCATGGATAAGTCTAACTGCAACAAGTCCATTCGCTGCACTGTCGATCAGTGTGCCAACCACAGCAACTGTGCCGAGTACTGCGCTCTCGATTGCATCACCGTTGGTACGCACGAGGCCAACCCCACCGTTGACCAGTGCACCGACTGCCTCTCTTTCGAGAAGAAGTGCTGCTAAGAAACGGCCGTAGCCATTTCTGAGCGATTTCCAGCATGCAAGAGCCGCCAGAAGCGTGTTTACCACGATTCTGACGGCTCTTCGTCTGTTTAACCGGTCGTAAAAGTGATGGCCCGCGGATTGTTATCGATCTCCGCGTGCCGGGTCGCGCCGCCAAACTCTCCGTCCAGCGTCCACGGCACCTCTTCCGGCGAGGAAAAACGGATATGAGAGGTGCGGAAATAGCGAAACCTAGAGGAATCCTCGTTGCGCGTCAGCAGATCGTTAACCAGCCACTGCAATTCCATGGGGTTGTAAACGGGATAGACAAGCAGCACTTCATAGAGCCCATCATCCAGACGCACGCTTTCCGGCGTGATCGTCTTGAAGCCGCCCACCTGCACCGAGTTGGTGACCATACCATAGATATAGTCGTCCTCCTCCTCGACCTCGCTGCACTCGACCGCGATGTGGTGCTCCTTGATACTGGTCAGCGATTTAACGCCCTCGAAAATATAGGCCGCCCTGCCAAATATATTTTTGCTTTGCTGCGGCGTGGCATAGGAAACCTCGGTAAATACGCCGAAGGCGGCGATATAGTTGAAATAGCGCTCGTTAAAGCGGCCGATATCGATGGCGTGCAGCGATGCGCCCACCGCTGTCTGCGCCGCCTCCAGCTGGTTTTTGGGAATACTCAGGCTGGAAGCAAAATCGTTTGTCGTGCCCGCCGGGATATAGCCGAGAATGGGCCGCAGGTCGGTCTGCATCAGGCCGGTGACGACTTCGTTGAGCGTGCCGTCTCCGCCGGCGCACACGATCCGGTCGAATTCGCCGGCGCGGGCCCGCACCACCGCGGTCGCGTCGCGCGCGTTTTGCGTAACATAGATCGTCACATCATAGCCCGCGTTTTGAAACACGCTGACGCAATCGACCGCCTTATTGACGATCTCGCCGCGTCCGGCGTGCGGATTGACGATAAACAGCAGCTTTTGCATGGGCCCTTCTCCCTTTTGTTACTTGGCGAGCAGCGCGCAGACCGCGTTCGCGTAGGCCACCGGATCATCCACCGGCATGCCCTCGATCAGCAGCGCCTGTGTGTACAGGATATCGGCATAGGCGTTTATCTCATCCGAGCCCTGCTGCTGCAAGTCGCACAGCTTTTTAAAGATCGGGTGCTCGGCGTTCAGTTCCAGCACGCGTTCGGCATGTACGCGCTGGCTGTCGTCCATGGCCTGCTGGTTGAGTACCTTTTCCATTTCCAGCGTGACCGGGCCTTCGGCGCGCAGGCAGCACGGGTGGCTCTTGAGCCGGCCGGTCAGTTCTACCTTTTTCACCTTGCCGGTCAGCGTTTCACTGAGCTTGGTGAGCAGCGGCGCGTTTTCCTCGGAAAGCTTTTTGATCTCTTCCTTCTCGTCCTCGCTCTCAAGGCCCAGATCCGCGTCGGTGATGGACTTAAATTCCTTCTCCTTATAGCTTGCCATCATCTTGATGCAAAATTCATCGATATCATGGTGCAAGCAGAGCACTTCGATGCCCTTGTCGGCAAGCGTTTCCATCGCGGGCAGCAGCTTGATCTTTTCGACCGTTTCGCCGCAGGCGTAATAAATATACTTCTGCTCCTCTTTCATGCGGGAGATATACTCATCGAGCGAGACCATCTTATTCTCGGTGGAGGAATGGTACAGCAGCAGATCCATAAGCAGATCCTTATGCGCGCCGTACTGGACATAGGCGCCGTACTTCAGCTGACGCCCAAAGGCGTTCCAAAACTTCTCGTAGTCCTCGCGGCTGTCGGTCATGATCTTCAAAAGCTCGTTTTTGATCTTTTTTTCGATGCTCTGCGCGATCGCCTTGAGATGACGGTCGTGCTGGAGCATTTCGCGGGAGATGTTCAGCGACAGATCCGCCGTGTCCACCATGCCGCGCACAAAGCTGAAATGGTCGGGCAGAAGATCGGCGCATTTGTCCATGATGAGCACGCCGTTGGAGTAAAGCTGCAAGCCCTTCTCAAAGTCCTTGGTGTAATAATCCATTGGCGCGTGGGACGGAATGAACAACATGGCGGTGTAAGTGACCGCGCCCTCGGTGTTCATATGGATATGGCGCAGCGGCGGCTGGTAATCGTAAAACTTGGAGGTGTAAAAATCGTTATAATCCTCGTCCTTTAGTTCCTTTTTGGATTTCTTCCAGATCGGCACCATGGAATTGAGGGTCTCGTTTTCGGTGTACTCCTCCCACTCGGGCGTGTAATCCTCGGGCGCGTCGGCCGGCTTTTCCTTCATGCGGCTCTTGACCATGTCCATGCGGATCGGGTAGCGGATATAATCCGAGTATTTCTTGACAAGCGACTGGATGCGGTACGGCTCTAAAAACTCATCGTAGTTTTCGTTTTCGGTATTTTCCTTAATGGTCAGCGTGATACGGGTGCCGTTTTCGGCCTTTTCGCACGGCGCGATCGTATAGCCCGCCGCCCCGTCGGATTGCCAGCAGTTGGCCTCTTCGCTTCCCATGGCGCGGGATACGACTTCAACATGGCTTGCCACCATAAACGCCGCGTAAAAGCCCACGCCGAACTGGCCGATGATATCGATATCGGTCTGGTCGGTGTTTTCCTGTTTGAATGCCAGCGATCCTGAGCGGGCGATCGTGCCGAGGTTGGCCTCCATCTCCTCCGCTGTCATACCGCAGCCGTGATCCTCGATCACAAAACGGCGGTTTTCCTTGTCGAGCGTCAGCTCGATCGGCAGGGTCTCGCGCGTAATACCGGTCTGCCCTTCCTTCATCGCGTTGTAATACAGCTTATCGGTCGCGTCCGAAGCGTTGGAGATCAACTCGCGCAGAAAAATCTCTTTGTGCGTGTAGATCGAATTGATCATCAGATCGAGCAGGCGCTTCGATTCCGCCTTGAATTGTTTTTTCGCCATGACAAAATCCACCTCTATGTTTTTTATTAGCACTCTGCTTGCGCAAGCGCCAACGTCTTTTGGTGTTAGCACTCTAAGCAAAGGAGTGCTAACGTTATTATGATAAGCTCACAAACAGGAAAAATCAAGCCCCTATACAAAATTTTATAGTTTATTCAAAATTGCAGCCGCCCCCGATCTGGAAACAACGGAGAGCGGCTGCGAATCATCGCCTGTTATTTAATTTTACCGGGCGCGATATGCCGTTCCCGTACACGCTGGCGCACGGTTTCCCGCAGCAGCGTGTAAATGACGGAAAAGAGCGGAATGGAAAACAGCATACCAATGATACCGGCCATACTCGCGCCGAGCGTGACCGCGGCAAGCACCCAAATAGACGGCAGGCCGACCGAACCGCCGACCACGCGCGGATAGATAAAGTTGCCCTCCACCTGCTGCAGCACCAGAAACAGGACCAAAAACCACAGCGACTGGATCGGGCTGATGATAAAGATAAGCAGTACGCCGACAAAGCAGCCGATGAACGCGCCGAAAATCGGAATAAGCGCGGTCACGCCGATCAGCACGGCGACCATGAGCGCGTACGGCATACTGAATATCGACATGGCGATAAAGAACATCAGGCCGAGAATAAACGCTTCCAAACACTGGCCGGATAAAAAGCTGCTGAACGAACTGCTCGTCAGGTGGCAGACCTCCAAAAAGCGGTCGACGTGCTTTTCCGGGAAAAAGGAATAAAACAAGCGGCGGAACTGGCGGCCCAGATTTTCCTTCTGCATCAAAATATAGATGGCGAAGATCAGGCCGATGAAAGCGTTTGCCACGCCGCTGAGCGCCGAGCTGGCGAAGTTGAACGTGTCGCTCAGGAAGCTGGAATTGCGCAGGAAATCGACGAGCATGGTGCCGATCCCCTTCCAGTCGATCTCCTGCCAGCTGATTTTGAGCGAGGCGATCTCCTTTTCAAACATGGGCACGGCCTGACCGATCTGATCGAGCCATTCCGGCACGCGGGCGCGGGCTGCGGTAAGCTCCTTGCCGATCGCGGCGATGGAGTTGTACAGCTCGGGCAGCACCATGAACAGCACAATCGCGATTACGCCGATCACGACCAGAAGCGTCAGCACGATGCTGCACACGCGCTTCATTTTGATCAGCCTTTTATTTTTTGTGGCCTTGGGCCCGGTAAATAGGTTCTTTTCAAAAAAACGCAGGGGCACGTTCAGGATAAACGCGATACAGCCGCCGATCAAAAACGGCGTGAGCAGGCCGAGCACATACCGCAAAACCGAACCGACCAGCTTGGTATTTTGCAGGCCGACATACAGCAGCACGGCGAATGCGATCAACCCTAGGATTTTCTTTACGTTATTCCGATCTAAATTCAAGGTTTTACGCCTCTTCTTTTCATAAATTATTACTATCTAACCATGTTTCCCAGCTAAAGTCAAGAAGCGTCAAGAAAAATTTACAAATCGATGGTTACCCGGGCGATACCATGCTACAAAAAAGTGCGTACTTGCCAAAACGCAACAAGACGGCTACAATGAACATATCACGATTCATGCAAAAAAAGGAAGGATACCTATGAATGCACAAAACTGCCTCGCCATGCTGCGCAGCATACGGGACGCGGCCTTTGCGACCGTGGACGAAAACGGCCTGCCGCAGGTGCGCATGATCGACGTAATGCTGGCGGAACAGCAAGCCCTTTATTTTTGCACCGCGCGCGGCAAGGCGTTTTATCGGGAGCTGATGCAGGACGGGCATGTAGCCGTGACCGGCATGAACGAAAAGTATCAGATGGTGCGGCTAAACGGCATAGCGGAGCGGCTGGATGAGCAAACTAGCTGGATAGACCGCATTTTTAAGGCCAATCCTACGATGAACGAGGTATATCCCGGCGATAGCCGCTATGTGCTGGAGGCTTTCTGTATCCGCGCGGGTCAGGTCGAGTTTTTCGATCTCGGCGTATCCCCGATTGAGCGCGCGCTGTTTCCGTTTGGCGGCGCCCGCGCGGAACCCAAGGGCTTTTTCATTACCGAAGCATGTATCGGCTGCGGAAAATGCGCCGCAGCCTGCCCGCAAAAATGCATTGCGGCAGGTTCTCCCTACCGTATTGAGCAAGCGCATTGCCTGCACTGCGGTCTCTGCGCGGAGCTTTGTCCCAGCGCATGTATAATAAAGGAGCAACGAATTTGATTAACGAAATGATCCAGCTGCTTTCATCGCGAGGAGACTTCTTTTGGGGGTTGCTGTTGGAGCACCTGCAGCTCTCCCTTCTTTCGATCGCGCTGGCGATTGTGAACGGTCTGCTGACCGGCGTGGCGATCAGCGAGTACCGCAGAAGTTCCAAGGTCGTGATGGGCGTCATCAACTTTATCTATACCATACCGTCTATTTCCCTTTTGGGATTTTTAATCCCGCTGTCCGGCATCGGGAATACGACCGCGGTGATCGCGTTGACTATATACGCACTGCTGCCCATGGTGCGGAATACCTATACGGGCCTTGCCAATGTCGAACCGCTGCTGGTCGAGGCGGCAACGGGCATGGGCGGCACCCGCGCGCAGGTCCTATGGAAAGTAAAGCTGCCGCTGGCCATGCCCATGATCCTTGCAGGCGTGCGCAATATGACGGTCATGACGATCGCGCTGGCCGGTATCGCCTCGTTCATCGGTGCGGGCGGTCTTGGCGTTGCCATTTATCGCGGTATTACGACAAACAACAAGGCGATGACGCTGGCGGGCAGCCTGCTGATCGCTCTGCTGGCCATTTTGGCGGATACGCTGATCGGCCTGCTGGAAAAATTGACGCAGCGCCACAGGGCGCAGAGATAAAGGAGAAACCCATGAAGAAAAACAAGACCCTCGTTGTGGCGCTGGCGGCGGCCGCGCTTATTTCCGCCCTTGCGGGTTGCGGCAAGAGCGAAGACACGCTGCACATGGCGACCAAACCCATGACCGAGCAGTATATCCTTGGCAGCATGATGAAGACGCTGATCGAAGCGGAGACCGACCTTACCGTTGAAATGACAGAAGGCGTTGGCGGCGGTACCTCAAACATTCAGCCCGCGATGGAAAAAGGTGATTTTGATTTTTATCCCGAATACACCGGAACCGGCTGGAACTTCGTTTTAAAGGAGGACGGCCTCTACGATGAAAGCATGTTCGAGCAGCTGCAGGCGGGCTATCAGCAAATGGGCATGCGCTGGGCGGGCATGCTCGGCTTCAACAACACCTTCGGCGTCGCCGTGACAAAAGACGCCGCCGAACAATACGGCCTGAACACCTATTCCGATCTTGCCGCCGCCGCGCCTTCGCTCACCTTTGGCGCGGAATATGACTTCTTCGAGCGCGACGACGGGTATGACGCTCTTTGTGAGACCTACGGCCTATCGTTCCATAACACGATGGATCTGGACATCGGTCTGAAATACGACGCGATTCGGCAGAAAAAAATCGATGTGATGAATATCTTTACGACAGACGGCCAGCTTGCCTCTTCCGATCTTGTGGTGCTAAAGGATGATAAGAACCTTTATCCCTCCTACATGTGCGGTTTTGTCGTGCGCGACGAAGTCTTGCAGGCGCATCCTGAGCTACAGCAGGTATTCGATCTGGTCGCGCAGTCGATCACGGACGCGGAGATGGCGAAAATGAATTATCAGGTAGAGACCGAGGGCAAAGCGCCTGAGGAGGTGGCCGCGGCATTCTTGCAGCAAAAGGGGCTCATGGCGTAAGCCGGCCGAAAAGGAGATACCATGAACGCGATCGAATACAAAAATATCCGTATGGCCTATGGCGACCGGGTAATCATTGAGAATTTCAGCCTTGCCATCCCGCAGGGAGAGTTCATAACGATCATCGGCTCCTCCGGCTGCGGCAAAACGACCCTTTTGAAAATGGTAAACGGTTTGGTCGAGCCAACGGGCGGCGAGGTTTATGTGGGCGGCGAAAACGTCAGCCGCGCGGATATCACCAAGCTGCGCCGAAGCATCGGCTACGCCATACAGGGCAGCGTGCTCTTTCCCCATATGACGGTGGAAAAGAACATCGCTTACGTGCCGAACCTACTGAACAAACGAGACAAACAGCGCACGGCGGAGGCTGTACGGAAATGGATGGGCATCGTCCGTCTGGACGACTCGCTGCGCAAGCGCTATCCGGATCAGCTTTCCGGCGGACAGCAGCAGCGCGTCGGCATTGCGCGCTCGCTCGCCGCCTCCCCCGACCTGCTGCTGATGGATGAGCCGTTCGGCGCGGTGGATGAGATCACGCGCGCTTCCTTGCAGGATGAGATCGCCCGTATCCACCGGGAAACCGGCATCACCATCCTGTTTGTCACCCATGATATCAACGAAGCGCTGCGTCTTGGCACGCGCATGCTGGTCATGGACCGTGGCGCAGCGCTGCAATATGATACGCCCGAAGCCATCCGCAAACAGCCTGCCAATCAATTCGTACAAGCGCTGCTCCGCCGCGCACTCTAACAGAAAAGGGACGCTGCAGCTCAAGCTGCAGCGTCCCTTTTCTGTTACGAAATGCCGTTTTGGTGGTTGGTTTTCCACCGGCTACAGCTTATCAAAGCGTTTTTCAGCTGGTCGATGGAGATCGGCTTTGCCAAGTGCCCGTTCATGCCGGAAAGGCGCGCCCGCTGCGCATCCTCGGCGAAAGCGTCCGCCGTCATGGCGATGATCGGCAGCTCGTCGATCCGCTCCATGCCGGAGCGCCGTATCGCCCGCGTGGCTTCATAACCGTTCAGCACCGGCATCTGCACATCCATAAAAACAATATCGTAATACAGCGGCGGATGCGAGCAGATCGCGTTTATTGCCTGCGCACCGTCCTCCGCGGTTTCCACGCGCGCACCGAGCAGTTCCAGCATCTCGGTGGCGATCTGGCGGTTCAGCTCGTTGTCCTCCACCAAAAGCACACGAAGGCTGGCGGACAGCGCCTCTTTAGCGCTGCTTTCGGTAAGGGGGGCCGTCTCTACTTCGTCGCACCGGGGCAAACACAGGGTAACGGTAAAGCGCGATCCTTTTCCGTAGTCGCTCTCTACCTTGATATCGCCGTTCATCAGCGAAACGATGTTTTTGACGATCGTCATGCCAAGCCCGGTGCCGGCAATCTTACTGATCCGGCTATCCTCCGCACGGCTGAACGGCTCGAAAATATGCGCTACGTATGCAGGCTCCATTCCTACGCCGGTATCCTCTATCACAAAGCGATAGGTGCCGGCTTTTGTTTCCCATTTTTTCAGTTCATCCACGTAAAGCGAGATCGTTCCGCCCGCTTCCGTGTACTTTGAAGCGTTTTCCAGAATATTGACCAGCACTTGGCTCAGCCGCGTCGCGTCGCCTATCACGCGCGAATGAAGCGTTTTATCTACATGTACCGAAAGGGATTGGCCCTTGCCTTGCATTGCCAGACGAACCATGGAAACCACTTCCCGCACGGTATCGCGCAGATCAAAGGGAGCGTGCGTCAGCTCTACCGCGCCGCTTTCTATCTTGCTTACATCCAGTACATCGTTGATCAGCCCAAGCAGATGCGCGCCGGAATCGGCGATCTTTTGCAGATAATCCCGCTGCTTTCCCGTATCGCCCAGATGCAGCTGCGCCAGCTCGGTCATGCCGATGATGGCGTTTAACGGGGTGCGGATATCGTGGCTCATTCTGGAGAGAAAGTCGCTTTTGGCCTGACTGGCGTTTTCCGCCTTTTGCAGCGCGTCCTCCAGAATAAGCTTGGCTTTGCGCTCCTTTTGCAGCGCTTCTTCCTGCATGCGGCGTTCATCGTCGATATTGCGCGAAAGCGTGATCTCGATCAGATCATCGGTATGGGGGCTTTCCACCCGTACCACCTGCGTGAAATGCCAGCGATATTCCCCGTTTTCCCCCAAATGAGGCACCCGCATGGAAACGATGCGCTCGCCGTTAGTAAAAGCATCGATCAGGGCGTTGCGCGAAAACCTGCTGTTAAATTCATCCCGGTATTCCGGATGGACGGTGCGCAATTCAGCCTCGATCAGATCCTGAAAAGCGCCTTCGTCGCCGGGCTTTGGCACCTGTTCGCGCTCGTATTCCAGCATATGAAAGGTGTTTTTCGTTAAGTTGACCGCGATCACCATCTGATAGGCTGTCTGCGCCGCCGTGGCAAGCTGGCTCACCTCGACATTGCGCTGCTGTTCCAGCTGGTATTCCTCCTGAATATCGCGAAAAATGAGAACGCACCAGCACTCGTCCTCTCCCAAGCGCTCGATTCTGGCGGCGCTGAACTCCACCATATGGTAAACGCCGCCGTCCACCAAACGGCGCATGCGCTTTATGATCTGTTTTTTGCCTTCTCCAAACAGCCGCAGCATGGCCTCTCTTGAAAAGTTCGCTTCAAAAAGCGGCAGATCGTCCGGATGCAGCGTTTTTTGCGCATACCGCCTGTTCTCCGCGCCAAAATTACCTTGTTCCGGAATGTCCGTCCACAACATGTCCTTTTGGCAGTTGACATAGTAATCCTCAGTCAGGTTGGCGATAATGCATTCGTTAAAGACAGTTACCAGACTTTGGGCGTACATGCGCTCTATTTTTTGAGGGCCCTGCGCCTCTTCAAAATTCAAGCGGTGCGGGGTCGAAGTCACAACGACGGCAGGCGTTTGATCGTTCCACTGAATGCGGTTGGCCGTGATATCCACCGTGGTTTTCTGAATCGGATCGAAGCAGACAACGTGGTGCGTCTGCTTCGATCCGATCTGCTCTAACGGACAGCTGGCGCATTTTTCCGGCCATACGTCGAAGCACTTTGCGCCAATTACCGCCCTGCCCCGTCCGGTATCCCGGCAGCGCCGGTTACAGTACAGCAGTTCGCGGGTATTCTCATCTATGACATACACGCTGGTTTCGGACAGTGCGTCCAAAAGTCCACTCAGGTTGTCAGCAGTCATGCTTTCCACTCCCCCACCCAGACGGGCGTCCGCAACAGCGCGTTCATACCAGCTCTGGTTCCAAGATCAATTCCACATCCATTATACACGCTGCGCAATTAAATAGAAAGTAGCTGCGCTCCATATTTTCAAAAAGCTCGCTCGCAACACAAACGCAACCGAAAATTGCGGAAAAATTGGTGGATGCAACCACGCATTTTTGATAAACTATTGCAAAATAAAGAGAGGAGAAATCAAATCATGACAGTTTCGTTCATTCTGATCGTGATCAGTATCATTGTGGTTGGAGTTTTCATCGGTTTTGGGGTCCTGATCACATGCGCGCTCTTGAAGTACATCCGATCAAAAGAGGTGCGGCAGGAAAAAGCGGCGGTGGCGAGATCCTTGGGAGAAACCTTAAAAGCACACCGGACCAGATGTAAAATGACACAGGAATTTGTCGCGGAATCCATTGGGGTGAGCAGGCAAGCCGTTTCCAAATGGGAAATGGGTACATCGGACCCCAGCACGTCAAATCTGCTTGCGCTGGCCAAGCTTTTCGGCATATCCGCCGAAGAACTGCTTAGGAATATCGCTTGAGCTCAATCCTACTAAATTTCCGGTCCGCCGCCTTGCACGAAGATCTCGCACATCAGCATAACGCCGAGCTTGAGACCATATCCAAAGCAGTCCCGCTCTTCCAGCGTATTCGCTTGCGAATAGAGGTTGTTTAAAGCTTCAAACCGCTGGCAATCATCCGCCGACATTTTACTGATAAAATAGCGCTGCTCTTCTTCGATCTTACGATTGATGCAAGTGCGCTGGGGGTCAGGCTCAACCCGGCGGCTGATCGCACAGATCCCGCCATAAAATAAACTATCGATAATGCTTTCGTTCATATCTATATCCGTCCTTTCAATT
This sequence comes from Agathobaculum sp. NTUH-O15-33, assembly GCF_033193315.1. Classification (NCBI taxonomy): domain Bacteria; kingdom Bacillati; phylum Bacillota; class Clostridia; order Eubacteriales; family Butyricicoccaceae; genus Agathobaculum; species Agathobaculum sp. NTUH-O15-33. Next base: position 1,906,010 of record NZ_CP136187.1, on the reverse strand, counting down.
TGGCTTCACAGGTGCCTTGCAAGAACGGTCCGCACAGTGTATAATATTTATGCGGTCTGCCCTTGTGGTAGCTGCGTATGGGAAGTGGCGAGTAACTTTGTCGAGGGACGCGCCGCTTCCTTTCATTTTTTTTCTAGGTCGTCATACATTTTGCGAACACCACGCCGAACCACTTCCGCTCTCGATATGTTCATCTGCTCACTGCATAGTGTGAGTAATTCAGATGTATCTCTATCAAAGCGTATTTTCATGGTAATGTCTTTGGGATTGTCTGTGGGACGACCCATTTTTTTTGCGGCCATTTGACACCTCCTTTTGCAGGTCGCTAAGTGCATTATAATATATAGACCTGCAAAAGTCAATAAGACATTTAAAAGGACCCGCAAACATCTGAATGTATCAGAATGTTTGCGGGTCCGATCATTTTGCCATATTACAGTCATTCCCACTCGCTCCTGTTAGAAGTTTTCTAAACAGTTTTGTTTATGGAAATTAGCTCAGATTATTTGGATTATTTTCATTATTCAGTAGCATAGGCTATCTGATTTTTTGTTGTCATAGCGTTGCCATGAAAATGACGGCAATCTACATTGAGATACTATGAATCTCCCCGAAGAGATTTTTTATTCCCTGATTAAAATTCGTGGTTTCATCAACATATAAAATACGAAGATTCTTAATCGCTCGTGTAAGAGACACATACAAAAGATTTTTGACTTTTGTCATTTTCTCCTTTTCTTCGTCGTTTAGGGAATTCTGACATTGATAATGAGAAAAGTAAAATTTGAAATAGTTCCTCTCTCTACCAAAAGCATTTCCCATAATGATAATTACATTATCGAATTCCAAACCTTTTGTTCCGTGATATGTATGATAAACCACATCTCCGTTAGTTTCTCTTCTAATAAATCGATGCCACGATTCGCATATTGATACTTCAAGATTAAGTATTACTTCTAATTTCTCCGCAGCTTCTTGGGATTCCGTTCCATTTGGAAACAGTATTCCTGCGATTTTTTGTTTTACATCAGTTAATGATAAATTATCCACATCTAAAACAGATTTCAAAAACGTAGTACAATGTCCTGAAACATCTTGATTTGCTATATTAATAAGGCTATTTAAATACTCAACAAATGTACTTCCGGTTGCTTGGTTAAGATTTGATATAAATGCTCGAAGATCACCTAAATTCATTTTTTGCTTCAGTTCGATCGGCAAAAACTCTGCGATTTGTGTTTGCGGATCACGAAGCTTAGAATGTATATCTATGATTTTATAGTATATCAATTGAGCGTTCCCTAATTTTTTTATATCGTCGCTTAGCAACTCGGTGTTTAATGCATCATAATTACCACCTTTATAAATGTCTGCTTCTTTAAATGCACTATAAAAGACACCAAAACCACTGTATTCTGCGACGGTACTATTGGTTAACAAAAAGCAATGCAATTTGTTGTTATTATTTATACCCCATTGCTCCTTGTATTTTTGCATAAACGCATCTGTATTTTCTAATGTTCCTTGATAAAACTTTATACTACCTCCTGCGCTATCACTAAAAATAGAACGTTGTTTGATTTCATCATTTCTAATTCTATTGGCAATAGTTATAATTTCCTTGGCTGAACGGCGATTGAAGTTTTTGTTTATTACCACAAATCCATTGAGTTGAGCTTGAATTTCATCACCTATACCATCATCGTAAATATTTTGCGCACTATCCCCCAAATACCCAACGCAAAAAGGATGATTAATCTCTTTTGAATATTCAACCAGTGAAGATAAAATATCAATTACATACGGATTCGTGTCTTGATATTCATCAACAAAAACATAAGGATATTTATCAATAATTATTTGCTTTAAAGCATCGTATTTTAAAACTATTTCTCGTGCATATTCCAGCAGAGTGTCGTGGCTAATTCGCATTTTATGTAATGCATCGTTATTGTATCGAGCATCATAAGTAACCGTGTCATATCTTCGCTGTTTTTGCTTAATTGCTACTACGCATTTTTTATAATTATCAAGCTTAAACAAAGATGTAGTAATTTTCTTGAAGTTCTCAATATTACGTAGTAAAGAAGGGTAATCACGCAATTTCTCTGAAAAACTCACCCTTATTTCTACAGCGGGTTTGTTATATACTCCATAAAACAGATTCTTGTTATCAAACATAATCTCAAAGAAAACTTTCTTTTTATCCTCTGATAGTGTTTGATAATTTACAAATTTTCCATCATTTGATATTTCGTCCTCTATTATAGCAATTTCGTTTTTCAACTTGTTAAAATGTATTTCAACTAACTGAGGCTGATGGTGTTGAATTATATCCCACATTCTATCGTGGATCGTAGAAACTATTGCTAAGCTGGAATTACCTAATCGTTGTTTTATTTCTTCCGCCGCAACATTAGTAAACGTAATACAAATTACATTATGATTGTGATATTTTAGGAATTCACCTTTTTTTGAGATTAGGTATTTCAAGCTTTCCACTAAGGAATATGTTTTACCGGAACCTGCTCCTGCATTGAAAATAAAACTCGCACCATCATCTATGCAAGCAAAGATCTTTTTGTTGGTATTATTTTCGATGTTTTTGTTTCTTTCCGAAATAATTGATAACATTTTACACATCCTCGCTTAAAGACTTTTCGATATACTCCAATCCTTTCGAAATATACTTTGGCAAAGCAGGAAGACTTTTTTCACCACTAACTATTAGGCTGTATAGTACGTTATTTGAAAATTGACTTTTATCCTCACTCAATTTTACTTGCCACCAATAAGAATTCTTCTGATTGTTTTTGACATCTGTTTTTATTCTCTCTTTAAACAATTTTGGTTTCAATTTCTTCAAAATTGCATTCAATAGACTATTGTCATAATTTGTTAGAATATACGATTCTTCAAAACTTGTTGGAAAATATCGACCTACCTTGGTTTGGTATGCTACATAAATATTATCGTCTTTCAAAAACTCTGGAATAGACTTAAGATCATCTGTATGATAAAAGGTCTTAATAGTTTGATTTGTAGTTTTTCGATTTGCAAGAGTTGATATTTGCTTGTATTTGTCTTTTTCTCCCTTTGTTCTCTTTATATCTAAGTCGGTTATAATTAACACGGGTATGTCCAACAGCTTTAAAAGTTTAGTATATACTAAAGCGTGAGCACCATTTATATTAAATACCGATATATAGAATTTATTCAATTCCTTTTTTTGTTCAACATAATACGGCAATAAGGAATACTCAGAAACGCCCTCCACCATAATTATTGCATCTGAGAAAAACAATTCTGAAACTTTAAATTTTATATGGGTTTTTAAGAATTTTAAGTCTTCTTCTTTCGTGGCATTGTCTTCAACAATTTTATCATCATCTAATATCACTACTTTGGAATACCCGTTTTTTATAGTTATATAGTTTATACTGTTGAATGTGTTTCCACTATGTATCTTACTATTAACTATGTGGGCAGAATGCGTAGTAATAATTAGCTGACTATTGACATTCTTGTGCTTACCCTCAAACAATGTAGCAATAGACTCATTAATGTTTTTAATGAAAACCTCTTGCATTTGGGGATGCATATATGTTTCGGGTTCTTCTATGGCTATCAAATTAACCTTGCTGTTGAAAGATGTATCCGGATATTTCTCCATATAATCAATTAAGCTTGCAAGGATCATCATCAGATTTGTGTATCCTAAGCCAAATTGATTTTCTGGAATGTTTATGCCTTTTTCGACATATTCGTATTTTATCAAGTTGCTCATCAGCTTTTTGAAGGATAGATCGGCTGATAGTAATACTTGTAGCTTTTCTTTGGAAACAATTTTAGAAAGAGAAGCATTTATATAGCTGGTGTGTTGATCGTCTACAGTTTTAGTTAACGCTTTATTGATTTCACTTATCTGATTTTGGATAGTTTCTCGGTTCGTAGGATCAATTACCTTTTCGTATCTATACTCTACTATCTTATTGAATGCTTCCGATAAACACTGTTCGCTATGGATATTGTTTGCAGCAATTGGTGTGATTTCGATTAAACTCCCTAATTTAAATCCCTCAACCTTTTGCATATTGCAATTGTAGTAATTCAAAGAATACTCCTCGTTATCAATCAATTGCAACACTCTTTTTAGTTGAGTCCTTTCGTCGAACGGCAAAACAAGCGTCTTAAGGTGATCTTCAAACAAAACTTTATCGACAACTTCATACTTTGCAAATATGACCAACTCGCCTTTTTTCACATTGTCCAAAGTAAAAAAAGGAATTAAATTAGTGATTAAATCTTTATTGTGCTTATCTATACCTATGATGATTTTAAAATCAATAGAAGGTGTATTGTCTTTATCAGACGAATACGAAGCCAATAATTGTTTCAAATACTGAAAATTAAAATCGGAGGAAATAAATTTATTAGATTTTATAAGTTTTATTAAAGCTTGAATGACTGTGCTTTTTCCACTATTGTTTTTGCCTACGATTAAAGTGGTTGTTGGTGCCACATTAATCCTACCATCTTCCTTTAATTGGGCTTCATAACTTTCAGCATCAACAAATTCTACAGTATTGTATTCCATCCCGAACTTTCTAAAGTTTGTCATTTGTACGCTTTTTAAATACATAAAATCACCTACTTATCTTAACTTATTACCCTCTCCCTAATCTGCGCCGTTGCATCTTCTTCCAGATAGCACGGCATTTTCGGCACATCTCAGGATTCATACCTAATGTATCTACAAGTAGCTCTTTGTCAACAACATTCAGAGCAAGTTCAATATCTTCATCATTGCGCACTATAGCGTCAATATGTGCAAGCAACTTGTTCCTTAGTTCAGGATCAATCCTTTCCGCTTTAGGAAGTAGAATGTTGCCCATCTCACCGGGTAAGATTTCAAGAACACCTCCACCATAGCTCCGTCCGCAAATCTCGGTGAAAGCGAAGGAGATGCTGTTATAGTAGGCAAGAAGGACATTCTGTGGATCAATGCCATCGTTAATCTTCATGCGGTGCATAGTATCTGTGGAGACTGCATCACATTCATTCAGTACAAATTTAGGATAGAAATTATTTCTTCTTAAGAAAAACGCATCCGGTACCCACACAGAAGGAACAATATACCATCTATCTCGGATGGAGCATTTATAGCCCTCGTGTTCACCATTCGCTTCACCGAGCGAAATGTACTCCTTATGTTTGGCAGGATATTCATCATACGGAAGCTCAGGGAAGTTAATTAGTCGTGCACGCTTTCCTGCAACCTTGTTGTTCTCCCAATCTTCTGCCGTGAAATATATTCCGTGCGCATGGGAACTTCTACCAATCAAAGGAAGTGTTACTTCGCTTAGCTGATATTGCTCAGATATTTCTTCCGTAATGGAGAAGTAGCTATTATTACCTGTGGTTATTCCAACATTGATTATGCCGTATTCAGAGAACTTGGCAAAACGCTTATCTGCACGAAGCTCCTGAATGAGCGCCATTTCCTCTGCATTTACGAAATACTTAGTCCATTTTTCCTTGACATGCTGCATCTTTTGGAATCCATTTTGAGACAGATCCAACTGAGCAAAACCGCTAAGGTCATTCATTTCAATAATGCGAATGCCCTTTTCTTCCTCGCCTTTCTCGCCAATAAACACAACAACTTCTTGCTCAATGTCAGGAAACACAAGCTGTTCAAATGTGATAAGAGTAATTTTCGCAAGATTATTGGCCAAATATAGGCGCAGATCCTCCGCATACGCAACTTGAAGTATTTCAGCCGGAACAACAAACGCTATTTTGCCTTTTTCGGACAATAGCTGTACGCAGGCTACGATAAAAGCAACCCACGCATTTATCAGCTTATTGGCTTTCATACCATGAGAAGTCAGAATCTGAGATTGCATTTTTCGCTGACTTTCTTTCAGATATTGATAACGAATATAAGGCGGATTACCTAAAATCAAATCGTACTGTTCCTTGCCAAGAACACGATTATAAAAGTCAAAAAAGTCTTCGGTGCATACTTCAATTTGCTCAAATTCAGAATATCGATCTCTAACTTTTTCAGCTTCGTCTGGTTCGATTTCAACAGCTGTTAGCTTTTCTACCCTATTTAGAAGATTAAGGTTCTGTAGCGCATCAAGAAATACTCCATCACCACAACTTGGTTCCAAGACGGTAGAGATATTTTGAGACGCAAAAAGCTCCACCATAGCATCTGCAAGCTGCAATGGTGTATAATACGCTCCTTTTAATTTCTGCTCTGAACTATCCTTTTTGAGTCTCATTGTTAATACCTCGCTTAATAATCGAGTCTATATACCCTATCAATCAATCCCTGAATCTCAGAGATAAGTGCTTCTTTCTGTCTCTGCAACAGATTTGCAATACGCTTTGCAGGACGGCCGGACAGTGCATCGTTGATTTCGTAAATCTCTCGACTTGCTGCTACTACTCTGTCGTGGATGGCTTTTTGTTCCTCTACGGCAAAATCCAACTCAACAAAGGGGAGTGTAGAGAGAACAAATGTACCACGAGCAGTAAATCCGCCTTCAAAGTCGCTGCCTACGATCTCCAAGATTCGCTCTGTAATGGGATTTGACAGCCATGCCTGAATGTATTCAAGTGCATATGGGCTGCCATCTTTTTTACTAACTGCACAATATCCAGCAGTACCGCCTGACGCAATCAGAATATCGTCTGTATCCATCGCATACATAGGTTCTTTGCTCAACACGCCAACTATCAATTTGGGCGTGTTAATAAATGCAGTCAAGGCTTGCGTTCGACCATACTGATACCATGTATCTGCGGTAGCATTGGGAACGTCACGAGTCCCATCAGGGGAAACACACTTAGGAACCAAACGATCATAATGAGCTAAGAGATACGCATATGTTTCTGGATAACTGCTTTGCATCTCATCTATGCTGATTAGATGTCCATTGTTATCGTAGGGGAAAATAATCTGTTTGTCAGTTGCAAAAATACTATACGAATTCAGGCCCTTCTCTGCTTTTTTTGTTGGCTTAAAATAAGGGCGAAGTAAGGCTTTCTCAATAGTGTAATTATTGCCATCCCTGCTGATTTCAATAGTATCGGCATATTCGGCCACAATTTCATCTGAGGAGAACCAATAAATAGGGGTTGGTCTTTCTGCACTGGTCTGAATTCCGTTAAAAATTTCTGCGTGCTTTGTGATTGGGACAGCCACTTCGTCCAGTCTCTGGAGCATGGTCAAAAACTCAAAGTCAGTTGTCAATCTCCATGGTAGCTTGTTCAATACGGAAGAATTAAGCTCAATAGAGCTGACTTCTTCTCCTGCCCACAGTTTGTTAGCAGAATCGACGCTACTGTAAACAAAGGTTGACTGCTTTTCCTTGGAAAGCAAAATAATGGAGCTATAAATAGTTTTGTCCTCAAACAACTGCGCATCGCCGAAGTCGTCCAGACTGATGAGCATACGTTCTTTTGCAATCAGATTACGCAGTTTCTCGCCAGCACCAATTTTGAAGAATTTGTTGGGAACAATATAGCATACCAAGCCATTTTCATTGATCTTATTGATCGCCTGCTCTATGAAAATAAAATACTTGTCAAATTGCTTATGCGATGTCTTGTACTTCTTTTTATAGACTTCTACTTCTGCACTCGGCAACAGTGTGTGCATTCCTTCGGTATTCACATACGGAGGGTTGCCGATAATTACATCAAATCCGCATCCGTTGTTAATTGCATTCCAATCAAACGGCGCGATTTCCATCATCTGCTGGTTAGCACCGCTAATTCCATTCAATTCAGTCTGGCTGACAAGGGAGTTTCCAAAGTGGATGTTGTCACCCAAATCAGGAAGGATCGGAACAACTTTCGCCACAGAAGGTGCAGTTTCATCTTCGATTAGCTTAATTAGCAAAGAGAACTTAGCAACTTCGACGGCATAGATGTCAATATCTATGCCGTAAATACAGGAACAAAGAATGTCTTTTTTCTCTTGAAGAGGCAGCTTATACAAGTCAATGCCCGTCTCAATTAAATGATCTGTCTGCTCGTTGCTGATATACCATTGTACGCAGTAATCCTGCAAATAGGCAAATGCTTCTTCCAAGAAAATACCAGAGCCACAAGCAATATCAGCAACACTGATATTCAAAATCTCAGAAGGAGTTTTTCCTTCACACACCGTGGAAAGCGTTTTATCGACCATATATTTGACGATTTCCGTGGGTGTCGTAACAACAGATCTGTTCTGGCAATCTTTCTTCTTACCAAGGCCAATGGTGTTATTTTCGAGCAGCACTAATTGTTCAGTTAAGAATATCTCATAAATCTTGCCAAGCAAATTCGGCTCGATAATATTAAACAAATAAGGACTCTGAGGATAATACAAGTCCTCAATCATACCTTTAATAACTTCGCAGGAAAGATCGAAAATAATGTCTTCACCGGAAAACATTCCAGAATTGTAGCGTCGGTCAGCAGATCGGAACAATTCCTCCAGTTTAGATTGCAGTTGATCGGCATCTGTAATGGTGTCCTTCAACTTGTGATACAGCGGCAGATTTTTATCTTCACAAATTCTCAGGAAAACGATTTGGTTAATAAACTCCTGAACAACATCATTTAACACTTCCAACGACGCATAGCGGCCACCCTGAGCATACAGTTCGTTGCTAAGAGCCACACGCCATTCGTTGATTTGAGAAAGAAACAGTGTATCAACCTGCTGGGTTTGTCCTCCTGTTGCGGGGAAGTTTGCGTCCAAATAAGCGTCAAAATCACCAGAGTAAACGGTGTCTCTTGCAATCAATCCTACAATTTCTTCAATCTTTTCTACATACTCGGTGTAATGATACAGCCGGTATCTTGCCACAGCACATCCATCATCTTTGTGGGCAATATGGCAGGTATCGTAGATTGCCAGATATTCAAAATTTGTGAGAACAGCCAGACGATGCTTTGCGTTCCAGCCGTACTTTCTGGTCTGGATTACCGGATCTGCAACTCTGGTAATATCCACCGCAGGCTTCTTTGCTTCTACAAAGAATTTAGGCACACCCCTGAGCGTAATGGTATAGTCAGGGCGATCCGTTCGGGTAGAATAATTCTCCGCAATAACTTCTCGATATTGGGGTGCCAACCCTTTTTCGTTTGCAACATCCCAACCCAAGAGTTTTAACAGAGGATCAATATATTCAATTCGGCAAGAATGCTCATTGTAGGCATTTCTTGTATCCTTGTAAAAATCAATATTAGCTTCAAAACGATCTACAAGGCTTTGTAACTCAGTTAAGTTAATCATTGGTATTAGCTGCCTTTCTTTTGTCGTTTGTTGGCTTTTCTGCATTTTCGGGAATAATCCAAATGCGACTCATACGGGTAGCTCCAACAATCCGATTAGCTTTGCATAATATCTGAACTTGGCGTGAAGTAATGCCCCATTTTTCAGCAGCTTCTTGCACTGTCATATATCCATTCACTTGCCACACCTCACCCCGTCTCTGCACAGCTACAATAACTCGTTTTTTATTATATTCGTTTAAGCGAAATAAAGCAAGTACAAAAAGGCGCCTTTTTTGGAATGTCTCTTGTTTTTGTAGAAAAATGCCGCCCGTGAGATTTTCCCCACGGACGGCATCTGCCAGATTATTTCCTTTTAAGATTATCTGTGTTCAGTTTTGCTAGATCGCTTGCGGCTTTCCGACGTTTCTCGCTGTATGGGGCAGTCAGTTTGAAACTGAGGCGTCCTTTTTTAATTTCAAAGGTCAAGCAGCCGTTCTCATCATTGTCAATCAGCCTGCACTCAGACGGATATTTAGCCGCATAGACCGTCAGCCTGTTTTTCAGCGCTGTATTGTAAGTACAGACCTCAATCATGCCGTCAGCCTCGTTAAAATAGATGTTGGTTGCTTTCTGCTTCTTGGAAAGACCTGTTTTCATAAAACCTCCGCTTTTTCACAAATATTTTCCGGCTCATCACCTGCAAAAGTAGCCTTGATTTTTGATAGAGAGCGCCCAAATGATGCGCTTGTTCTATTCGGACTCTCACGTTTAAGATTTTGCGTTTTTCCCAGCTCTACACGGGATTAGCGGACATCTTCTCTCGCCGACACTTTTTCCCTGTGTCTGCCAAACAAATGCCACAAGCCATTTCTCTCGATTACCGCCTCGTAGCGGCGGACTTTCCCTCGCAGCACCTCGTTTTCCTGCTCTATCTCGGCGGCGTTGAGCTTGCTACGGATGGACTTGTACTCGGACAGCTCCTTGGTCAGTGCCGCAACTTTGGCTTTGAGTTCAGAGATCAACTGTTCGCCGCATCCAGTGCCTTTTGAAGTTTGGAAGTTTTCTTCTCCTGCGTGATGTACTTTTTAGCCGCCGCTGCAAGTGTCTCATACTCTGACCGCTCCAACATGACCTTTGATGATAGCGGGACAGGCTTTGCCTCAATTTGCTCCACCGACTGAACGGCGATCTGCTGCTTTTGGATTTTCTCAATTTTCTTCTCAAGCGAAGCGGCCTCCTGCTCTTTTTGCTCTGTCTTTTCAGTGAAATTGGCAAGCCGTTCCTGCTCCTGCTGCACCTTAAACTGCGTCACGGTCAGATGCTCCTCGGAGCTGCCACGCTCCCCACGCTCCACATCGTCATAGCCAGCGTTCTTCATGTGCCGAAAGAAATCGTCTTGCAGAACGCTGTATGATTTTTTGAGAACTGGCTTGCCACTGGCGGTCAAAACCGGCTCGCCGGTCACTTCATCAATGGCGGGTTTGGATAGCCATTTCTTGCTCATGCTGACTTGCATGATGGTTTCCTTGACCTTGCCCACCAGCGATTTGTCCTTGCACCGCTTTGTCCAGAGAATCTGCTTCTCCACCACCGGCACATAGACCACATGGAGATGGTAGTGATACACATCCTCTCCCAGCGCCTCTGACATGGCCCGGTTGCGCTCATCGGCGTGCATGACTGCTGATAAAATGTACTGTTCGCCGCCCACGATTTTGATTGCAGCTTGGTAGGCGTCGTGGTAAAATTGTTTTGCAAAATCATACCCGCCGTGGTTGAAGAAGTAAGCGGAGTTGGTGTCAAAGATCAGTTCACCGTATTTGAAAGCGTCCTCTTTGAGTCCGCGAGTGGAGATAATCCCGTCGGCCTCCATCTGCTCGAACATCTTCCTGTAATCATCGGTCGGGGATTTGAAATGGACATTGAGTTGTGACCGTTCTGGCACAATATCCTGATTGACATACGATTCTTTTTCACGCTCGTTATGCTGTTGAGCGTTTCCAATTTTGGCTGTTGTAAGCCTCATATTTCTTGCGCTGGTACGATTGACACCATCGCCTCTTGCCATAGGCAAAAATCCTCCCTCTTAAGTTTGTACGGACATCGCAAGCCACGGGGAGGCACTTCATCTTCGTGTTAAGTGCCGCCTGCGGCGGTTGCACTCCGAAACACGCCTGCGGGCGTAGTGCGGAAGTGTAATAACCCACTATGACACTTTCATCCTGCGGCTGCAAAGTGTCGTGGGCTCTCCGAGGGGGTATGCGGATGCTGTGGCATCCTCTGCCGCTTTTTTCGGCTTGTAGGTGGTACCCACAGCCTCAAAATCCGGCGTGACCGGTAGCCTTTCCGCAACCGAACCTGCTCCAATTCTGCCGCCCACATCCATCTCAAAATCTGCGGTTTTTTGATGAGGACGGGAGATGCGGTGGGGTTTGTGTCAGCCAATACTTTGTCTTGTCCGCCATCCACAGGAGCGTGGCACGCTCTTGTCATAGCTCCCAAGGAGAAGTAGTCCAGCGGTAGCTTTGCGGCACTCCACGGCGGTCAAGATATTCCTGCCTTGCCCGTTCCCGTTGTTCCTCCGTAGGGGCTGTTTTGTACTGCGAATAAAGCTGCCTGTTCAGCATGGCATCCAGCTTTCGCTCCAAGCCCTGCCGGATTTCCTCGTCAAAATCATCCTCGCCGTTCAGGTGATAAAGCACCAGATTGACGAACAGCTCATAGGGTATCTGTACATTTTTCATTCGTTCCCATCCTATCCTTTCCGTGACGGTTGTGACGATTGTGACGGTATTTTTGATACCGCCCCTGCCATCGTTTTAATCGTCACAACCGTCACCAATCGTCACACAGCTTTTCTCGCTAAGCTGATGGAGCTGCCGTTGCGGGTACGCTTCATGGCGTATTCGATCTAATACTCGTTTAACAATTCTCCTGCCTTAACATTCAGCCTGCGGGTCAAAATGTTGGGCTGTATATCTTCTTGTAACAGGCCCACAAGCTCCGTTGCACTGCCGCTCCACACCGGGTTATCTTCGGTAATCACAGCGGCGATTTTGTCCAGTAATGGGTCAGGCGGTTTCTTCCAAAGTTCCGTTTCCGCATGGTCGAGCTGCCATGTGAGCTTCTCGGCATCCCGTATCAGGTGCAACCGCTGGTCGGGCTGATCTCTGCCGACAATTTCAAGGGTAGCGCTCAGATCGGTTCGCTTCTCCTTTTGCAAAAGAAATGCTCCATCGGCGCAGCCAAGCAATCCCGTTGTGCCGGAAATCATTTCAAACTTGTCTCCGACCTGTTGTTTCCTTGTATGATGTACCAGCAAAATGCACACGCCGTTCTTGCCGGCAAACTGCTTCATCCTGCCTATGATGTCATAGTCGTTTGCGTAGCTGTAAGCATCGGTGCTGACCTCCCGGATTTTTTGCAAGGTGTCGATAATAATAAGCCGGGTGTCGAGATGTTCCCGGATGAACTTTTCAAGCTGTTCGTCCAGTCCTGCGCCGAGCTGCTTTGCATATACGGCGAAGTGCAGGCTGTCTGTCCCCTCCACACCGAACATACGGGACATCCGCTCCTGCAATCTCTGGTAATCGTCCTCCAGAGCCAGATATAAAACTGTGCCTTGGCGGACATCATAATCCCAGAGTTTTTGCCCGGTGCTGATGTGATAGGCAAGCTGCGCCATGAAGAACGACTTGCCCACCTTGGGCGCTCCGACAAACAGATAGGTGCCGGAGTAGAGCAGACCGTCAATGAAGGACGGCCTGCTTTGATATACCGTTTCATACAGCTCGTTCATGGAGACTGTATGCAGATATGCCGGGTCGTTAAAACGGTGCAGCTGGCGGCACAGTTCTTCAAAATCTGTTGGAGAATTTTCAATCTTATCCTTGATTTCCGGCGCAAAGGCATTTATACTACAAACAGATAAGGTTTGAATTGACTGCCGATCATCTGCGCCAACAGATGTTGCAAGGGCAGTCTTTTCTTTTGCGTCAGTTACCATAGGCATCGTCCTCCTTCATCCCGCCCATGATGGTTGCGATCAGGTTGATGGTGTCCAGCAGCTCGTCATCCACACCAGCCCCAGCTTCAATGCGCTGAAGCTGTTCGATTACGGTGGCAAGCTGATTGCGTAGCGCCTTGAACACTCTGGGGTTACCCTGCACTACCACATCCTTACAAAGTAGCCTGCGGGTGATATAATTTTGCTTGGTGAGACCGGTAAGCTGCACGGCGATCTCGATTTGTGCGTCCTCCTCCGGCGACACCCGGAACGCTACTGTCTTGTTGCGCCAACGGTTTTTTCTGTCTGTGTTTTTCAACGACATAATCATGCGCCCCTTTCCATATTTAATTTGTCCGCCATTTCTGTCTGCTTGGATGGGAACAGGTGTGCGTAGTTGTAAGTAATGTCGATGCTCTCATGCCCCACTCGGTCTGCGATGGCCGTAGCAGAAAAGCCCATGTCAATCAGAAGTGATACTGCGCTACGGCGAATGTCATGGATTCGGATGCGCTTGACACCGGAATCTTTCGCTCCTCTGTCCATCTCCCGGTGAAGATAGCTTTTGGTGACGGTGAACATCCGGTCATTGTCCCCGACATCATAGAGCATTTTCAAATAGTCCTGCATTTCATCTGCGAGGAACTGCGGCATTTTGATAGTGCGATTGCTTTTTTCCGTCTTGGGTGTTGTGATGACATCCCGGCCCTTAAGCCGCTGATAAGATTTGTTGATGGTCACAGTACATTTCTCAAAATCGAAGTCTGCCGGGGTCAGCGCCAGCAGTTCCCCATCCCGGATGCCGCACCAGTACAACATCTCAAAGGCATTCTTACACCGGCCTGATGCACACGCTGTTTACGCTGGAGGACAGATATGGCCTCCAGATTGACGAGGCAGATGGGGAAATCTGCTTGAAAGTTGACGTTCGTAAAAACAAGGATGCTGCCCGTCTGCATGAAATGCTCTGCGCTTGGCGTCAGGCTGCCGCTATGCTCAAAGCCGGGGAAATCACGCAGGAGGAATATGACCGCTGGCGCTATCGCTATCCCGAATTCGACACCACCGGGCATTGGCACAAAGTCGCTCCCTCTCAGGCGTTCAGCGATATGCTGGTAGAAGAATTAAAAAGGAATACGGAGGATTAACTATGTCAAACATTTTGACAACAGAGGAGCAAGTAAAAGCTGCCATAGGTATTTCAGATTGGCGCCATCTCTCAAAAGATAAACTGATGAACTTTGTATCTGTTTTACCTAACGTAGACAGCGAAGTCGCTATAAGAATCATTGAGCAGTTCCCGGAATTCTCCAAAAGCTCTGTGGAGATGCTCAACATTATGAAAGATGTCTGCAACACAGCTTTGGAAGATGATAAGCAAAGTTCCATTCAGAGTATTGAAGCATATAAACAAGTATTAGATGAGCTAAGTGCCATGCTCAAAAGGGAGGATCTTTCAAATGAGGATAGAAAGTATTTTGCGGACAAAATGATTGAAGTTGCTGATAAAATTGGGCTCAAAGATACGGAGGGAAAGGCATTCAAGGGAAAACTATTGAACACTATAGGTGGTGTTATCCTTGGGGCTCTCATAATTGGCGCTGGTGTCTTAGGAGCTAAATATATTGATACCAATGGAAAGAACTTACTTAATCAATAACGGGAAATTGATGCATAACAAAAAGAGCTAACTGACTTAATCAAAATCAGTTAGCTCTTTACTTATGAATAATGAAAATCTGTTGCCATTTCGTTGCCACGAAAGGCGTTAATCCTCAAAAAGTCCCGTGATTACAGGCTTTTTTCGTCTCTGAAATCATTCCCACTCGATCGTGCCGACCGGCTTGGGAGTCAGATCGTACAGAACGCGGTTGATGCCGGGCACTTCATGGGTGATGCGGTCGGTGATGCGCTGCAATACCGGCCAATCGATCAGTTCAATCGTGGCGGTCATGGCGTCCACCGTATTGACCGCGCGGAGGATGCAGGGCCACTCGAACGAGCGCGCGTTATCACGCACGCCGACCGACTTGAAATCCGGTACGACGGTGAAATACTGCCACACCTTACCGGCTAGACCGGCCTTGTCAAACTCTTCGCGCAGGATGGCGTCCGCTTCGCGCAGGGCTTCCAGACGGTCGCGCGTGATCGCGCCAAGGCAGCGCACGCCGAGGCCGGGGCCCGGGAAAGGCTGGCGGTAGACCATGCTCTCCGGCAGACCAAGAGCTACGCCGCAGGCGCGCACCTCGTCCTTAAAGAGCATTTTCAGAGGCTCGACCAGCGCAAAGTCCATGTCCTCCGGCAGGCCGCCGACGTTGTGGTGGCTCTTTACCGCCTTGACCGTCTTCGTGCCGCTTTCGATGATATCCGGGTAAATCGTACCCTGCGCCAAAAATTCGATACCGGAAAGCTTCCGCGCTTCCTCCTCGAACACACGGATAAACTCCGCGCCGATGATCTTGCGTTTCTGCTCCGGATCGGTCACGTCCGCGAGCTTGTCCAGAAAACGGTCTACCGCGTCCACATAGATAAGGTTCGCGTCCATTTCATCGCGGAACACCGAAACGACCTGCTCCGGTTCGCCCTTGCGCAGCAGACCGTGGTTGACATGCACGCAGGTCAGTTGCTTTCCGATCGCCTTGATCAGCAGCGCCGCGACGACCGAGGAATCCACACCGCCGGAAAGCGCCAGTAGCACCTTGCGATCCCCCACTTGCCGCTGGATCAGCTCGATCTGATCCGCAATGAAGTTTTCCATGTTCCAGTTGGGCTGCGCGCCGCACAAGTCGAATACAAAGTTGGACAGCGCGGTTTTGCGTTCGCCTTCGTCCGCGGGCCATGGCTTATCGCCCTTATGATCGGCAAGCAGCACGGGTACGTTGTAATTATAAACTTCCTTTGCCACGTCGATCTCTACCCCGTCCACCACACGGTTGGGGCCGCCGTTTAAAATAATGCCTTTTACGCCCGGCAACGCGTCCAGCTCCGCCGCCGTGATATCATGCGGGTGGATCTCGCTGTACACGCCCAGCGCGCGGATCTCGCGGGCCAGTCTGGGGTTTTCTTCGCTGCCAAGGTCAAGGATAACGATCATATCCTGCTTCATTGCAGTCCCTCCATCTTTCTATACGGTTAATATATTTAATCATACCGTATTTTTCTTTTGAATGCAAGCGTTTCACCATGGACGGCGCGGTTATAGGACAAGACGCTCCATGCGCGCGCCGGGCGCGAGCGCGCGGACATACGCCGCAATCTGTTCAAGGCAGTTCTCCACCCGAGCCGCCGGGTAGCCTTCGGGCGCAAACACCAAATAAACGGGGTGCAGCGTATCCTCCTGTAAACAGGTGCGCTCGTCCGGTCCGGCGATCATGCTGAGGATAATGCCGCCATCATCGCGACCGGTCAAATCGCCCTTATATGAGTGACTTTCGCGCCCGCCCATGCCGGTAAAGGACTCCTCAGCAGCCGGACGATAAAGTGTGACCGGGCCCTGCACACGTTCCACGTCATGCGTGCCCAGCAGCACGCGCGTTTTCAGTTCAGTCAAAAACGCTACTTGATTGATGGGGCTCCATTCTGGAAACGGCCGGCCCTTGAGCAAAAAACTCTCGAGCTGCGCCATGACCGGATAGGTCTTTTTGAATTTACGAAAATAACGAAAATAAGGGTCCTCGCTGAAATCTCGTTTGCGGTCATACTCAGGCGCCAGAAGCATGATCTCGTCCAGCTCCCTCCGCTTCAGCGCCTCAAAACCCGCCGTATCCCAACCAGATGGATCCGGATACCAAACCTCAAGCACGCCAAAGGGCAACTGCAAGCCTTTTAGGGCGGCGTCCTTCTGCATATCGATCAATTTCATGCCACTCCTTTATATAGAACTGCCTTCATTGTGGATGAATACGCTCGATTTGTCAAGTAGACGCGGTCTTTGTTTGCGCCGGGTCCCATACACAAGACGAATTTGGCGGTTCATCTAGTCTGTCCGATTTTTCCACTGCGTTCGCTAAAGACCGCGCCGCCGATGATTAACACCGCCCCGATGAGTTGTACCGGCAACAGGGTTTCATGAAGCAGCAGCACTGAAAAAGCAACGGCTGAAAGCGGTTCCAAATAACCGCACACCGCCACTGACTGCACCGGCAGCTTACCGATCGAAGAAAAATAAAAGTAACATCCAATTCCTGTGTTGAGTAAGCCGAGCATAAGGATAGGCGCCCAATCCGAGCTTTCTATCCGAATGAACAAGCCCTGCTTTACGTAGACAAAAACGGCTACGGTTATAAAACTGAAAATGAGTTGCAGCATGGCGTTTTCCAACCCGGTAATACACGCAGCCTTTTTGTTGCAGATCACCATGGCCGCATACATGATCGCGGACATGCCGCCACAGAAGAGTCCCCAACCTATACCGCCCTCTTGCAGTGCTCTGCCGTTGACAAGATAGATCCCACACAGCACCGCAACAAAACCAATCATTTTCGTCGGCGTCAGCTTTTCACCAAACAAAAGCGGCGAAAGCGCCATAACAATGACCGGCCCGCAGTAATAGGCCAGCGACGCAATACCGACCCCGATCTGCTGGTATGCTTCATACAGGAACATCCAACTAGCGCCCATCGCAACACCCGATATGGATAAAAAAGAGAAACTGCCGCTTGTGTTTCCCAAAAGTAAGTTTTCCCTTGTGAAACAAGAAAATAATCAGTAACAGCAGACTACCGATCAACGTGCGCAGCAGAACGATTTCATAGCTGGTCAGCGCAATATGACTGGCTACAATGCCGTTTGTCCCGAATAACAGCAGTGCGGCAAAATATTTGATGTGCGCGTGCTCCGTGATCCTCTGCTTCTCTTTTTGGTTTCGATCGGTTACTGGCCGCAGCCTTTGCAGGGTGCTTTGTAAAATCATTTCGGTACCTCTCCCCATTGCATTTCTTTTGGATATAGTGTACCATATCTTCTATAAGCACAAAAGCGAATGTTTTTCATATATTCTATGATAAAATCGAATATAAAAGGGGAATCGGTACTGCATGGATATGAACATACAAAAATACATGGCGTTCCTTAAAACAGTAGAGTATGGCAGCTTTACAAAGGCCGCCGAGGTACTGAGCTATTCCCAATCCGGCATCAGCCGCATGATCAACGATTTGGAGAAGGAGTGGAAGATCACCTTGCTGGAACGGGGACGCGCCGGGGTTCGCCTGACTTCCGACGGTCTCAAGCTGCTGCCGCATGCCCAAAGCGTCTGCACGGAATACCGCAAGCTGCAAATGCAGGTAGACGAACTGAACGGGCTGCAAGCCGGCCTGATCCGGATCGGCACCTTTTCCAGCGTCGCGACCCATTGGCTGCCGAACATCATCCGGGAATTTCAAAAAGACTATCCCAACATTGAGTATGAATTGCTGCTGGGCGACTATAAAGAAATCGAGGAGTGGATCCTAACAGGCCGCGTCGATTGCGGTTTTCTTCGCCTGCCCACGCACCCGGAGCTGCAAACGATTTTCTTGGAGCAGGACGAGCTGCTCGTCATTTTACCAGAAGCGCACCCCTTGGCAGGGTGTGATAGATTCCCGGTCGCCGCGTTATGCAACGATCCGTTCATGCTGCTAGAAAAAGGCGAAAAAGCTGAGGTCTCCGAAATATTTGACCGGTGCAAGATATCGCCTAACGTACATTTTACCACTTGGGATGACTATGCGATCATGTCGATGGTGGAAAGCGGCCTTGGTATCAGCATTTTGCCCCAGCTGATTCTCAGGCGGGTTCCTTATCGCATCGTTGCAAAAGAATTGGAGGTACCCGCTTACCGCAGCATAGGTCTGGCCCTACGGGATCAGCGTTCCGCATCCATAGCGGTCAAGCGCTTCATGGAATATTTGCAATACCGCTGATACGGAACCCTGTCAAAAAATCCCCCAAACCTAAACATAAGGTTTGGGGGATCGTTTTTACTCCCACTCCACCGTTGCCGGGGGTTTGGAGGTGATATCATACACGATGCGGTTGATATGGCCCACTTCGTTGACAATACGGATGGATACGCGGTCGAGCACCTCATAGGGAATGCGCGCCCAATCCGCAGTCATGAAGTCCGTGGTGGTCACCCCGCGCAAAGCGAGCGTGTAATCATACGTGCGGCCGTCGCCCATGACGCCGACCGAGCGCATATCGGTCAGCACCGCGAAATACTGGCTGATCGAGCGGTCCAGCCCTGCGTTCGCGATCTCTTCGCGATAAATCGCGTCGGCCTCGCGCAGAATGGCGAGTTTTTCCTCGGTCACCTCGCCGATCACACGGATGCCCAGACCCGGGCCCGGAAACGGCTGGCGCCAAACAAGATGCTCGGGCAGGCCAAGCTCCAAGCCCATCTGCCGCACTTCATCCTTAAAGAGCATGCGCAGCGGCTCGATCAATTCCTCGAAATCGACGACGTCAGGCAGGCCGCCGACATTGTGGTGGCTCTTGATGACCGCCGAATCGCCAAGGCCGGACTCGATCACGTCCGGATAGATGGTGCCCTGCACCAGAAAATCGACCTTGCCGATCTTCTTGGCTTCGTCCTCAAACACACGGATGAACTCTTCGCCAATGGCCTTGCGCTTGGCTTCGGGCTCGCTCAGCCCCTTTAAACGGTTTAAGAAGCGCTGCTGCGCCTTTGCGTGGACAAAGTTTGCGTCAAAGCGGGTTTTGAATGCCTCTTCCACCTCGATGCCTTCGTTTTTACGCATCAGGCCGTTATCGACGAACACACAGGTCAACTGGCGGCCGACCGCTTTGCTGAGAAGCGCCGCGGCTACGCTTGAATCGACGCCGCCGGAAAGGGCGCAAAGCACCTTACCATCCCCCACCTGCCGGCGAATCGAAGCAAGCTGATTTTCGATGTATTTCCCCATCGTCCAATCGCCGGTGCAGCCGCACACGTCGTATACAAAGTGGCGAAGCATATCCGTACCGTGCGGCGTGTGATTGACCTCCGGGTGGAACTGTACGCCGTACAGCTTCTTTTCCGCGTTTTCCATCGCGGCGGTCGGACAGGTCGCGGTAGTCGCGGTGACGCGGAAACCTTCGGGCGCGTTCGCGATAAAGTCGGTATGGCTCATCCAGCAAATTTCGTTTTCTTGCAGATCGGAAAACAGCGTGCTCGTGCGGTCGAGCCGCACCTCAGTCTTGCCGTATTCGCTCTTTTCGGCGGCGTCGGATACCGTGCCGGCCAAAAGGTGCGCCATCAACTGGCAGCCATAGCAGATGCCGAGCACCGGAATGCCGAGTTCCAGCACTTCCCTGCCGCAGCGCGGCGAGGCATCGTCGTATACGCTATTGGGGCCGCCGGTGAAAATGATGCCCGCGGGCTGCATCGCCTTGATTTCGCTCAGCGGGGTCTTGTAGCTTTTGACCTCGCAGTATACATGTTGTTCGCGCACGCGGCGCGCGATCAGCTGGTTATACTGGCCGCCAAAGTCTAGCACCAGGATCAACTGATGATTTTCCATGAAAAATCTCCTTCCAAAGCAATATCTGTCTGTTGCTATTATGACACAATGCAGCGTTTTAGACAAGTTTTTTGCCGGTGTTTTTACTTTCCCGCTATATTTTTTGATAAATAGGCAGAAATAAACTATGTTTGACGTATGATTTTCGGGAAATTGGTGCATCCTTTGGGCAAGAGAACCTTTCAAGGGGTGTAATAACAATGTTAAAGGATAAAAAATTGCTGTTTTGCGCGGTCCTGCTGCCGATCACCGTGCTGTTTTCCGGCTATGCGCTGGCTGCGGGATTGAAAACCGTGCCCGCGGACGGCGCGCCGCCCATTGCACAAAGCGTTCATGGCGAAACCTGTCTGGGTGTGCCGATCGAACTGACGCTCACCGCGACCGACGAGGACAACGACATTGCCCTGTACCAGCTAACCGAGCAGCCGCGACTAGGCACGGCTCAGATCGACGGCGCGGTACTGCGCTACACACCGGGCAAAAAGGCCGGTACGGATAAGTTTTCTTACACCGCGGTGGATGAAAACGGCAATACCGCACCCGCCGCCACGGTAACGGTAACCGTGGTGAAGAACCGCTCTAAGCTGACCTACGCGGATATGGAAGGCAATCCATCCCATTACGCGGCCATCTGTTTATCCGAAGCCGGCGTGATGACGGGGGAAAAGATCGGCGACTGCTCTTTTTTCCATCCAGCACAGCCGATCACACGCAGCGAGTTCATTGCAATGGCTTCCGCCGTGGCCGATCTGCCGCTTGAACCGACCGAGCAGACCGATTTTGCCGACGACGGCGGCCTCTCTCCGTGGGCCAAGCCCTATGTCAGCGCCGCGGCGTCCAGCGGGTTGGTCAGCGGCTACCGTACCGCGGGCGGCTATGCCGAGATCCGCGGGCAAAATCCGATCACGTTGGCCGAGGCCTGCGTTGTCGTCAATAATCTGCTGACCGAAACGCTTCAGGGCGCCGAAGCGGCCTACGCCTCGGAACACTCAACGGAAATGGATTGGGCGCAATCCGCGATCGGCTCGCTGAACCGGCTGCAGGTGCTCTCTCCCCTTTCCGAAATGCAGCAGCCGAGCGACGCGATCTCCCGCCAGACCGCGTGTGAGCTGCTTTACAACGCCATGCAGCTGATGGAAGAATAGTTAATCAGTAAGGCCACCGGAAATAAGTATTCCGGTGGCCACTGTTTTAAAATTCAACCGACCTTTCAAAATCTTTATACAGCAAGCTGGGCTGAATGCCAACGTTGTTCTGGTACTTACCGCTTTCATAGGGGGTATACTCGCCGTGGATATCATGGTAGTATATCTGACAGATCTCGACATTGGGATATATTCGGATGGGCTGCACGCAGAAGATCTCTAGCGTCCAATAGCCCCGGAAACCCACATCGCCAAAGCCCGCGGTGACGTGGATAAAAAGGCCAAGTCGGCCGGTCGAAGAACGCCCCTCCAGCATGGGCACATAGCCATCGGTCGAGGTGTATTCGTTCGTGCGGCCCAGATAGAGGCGATTGGGTTCGAGAAGCAAACCGTTTTCCGGGATAAAAATGCGGTGCGCTCTGTTATTCTTCTTCATATCCAGCACTTCGTTGTCATAGACAAGCAGTTCATCCGCCAAGGACAGGTTATAGCTGTTTGGATTGATCCGTTTTTCATCAAACGGAATAATTTTGATCTCCTTGCCGATGTGCTTTAAAATTTCTTGACCGGATAGGATCATATGAGGTGTTCCTTTCTGTTTATTCCACGCGCAGCTTTTCGATCGCCGCTTCGTCCGGTGTGACATACGCCGTTTGGTAAACGTGATAAATGACCATGCCCGGCTTTGCGCCGGCGGGCTTTTTCACCTGACGTACCGGCGTATAATCGACCGGAACCAGCGACGAGGTACGCGCCTTGGAGTGGTACGCCGCGATCATCGCGGCTTCGGTCATGGCCTGATCGGTCGGCTCGCGGCCGTCGACCGCGAGAATGACGTGGGAGCCATGGATTTTCTGTGTGTGAAACCAAATATCGCTTTTCAGCGCGGTTTTCAGCGTGAGCAGATCGTTTTGCAGGTTGTTTTTACCCGCAAACACATCAAACCCGTCGCTGGTGCGGTAGTGGTAGGGTTTAGCCGAAGCGGGCCGCGCCTGACCGCGTTTGTTCCTTGTCTGCTTTTTGGAGAGCACGCCTGTCTGCGTTAACTCCTCGCGAAGCTGGGCCAGATCGCGTTCGTTTTCCGCTTCCTCGATCAGGGCAAGCACACTATCGAGGTATTGCAGCTCGTCCTGCCCCTGCGCCAGCTGTACGGTGAGCATCTGTTCGGCTGTTTTGGCCTTGTTATAAAGCTTAAAGTAGCGCTGCGCGTTCTGCTGTGGCGTAAGCCTGATATCGAGTGTAATCTCGACCTCTGGGCAGGTCTCGTCGTAATAGTCCACCGCGCGGACCTTGTTCATGCCCTTTTCGATCTGGTACAGGTTGGCCGTGATCAAGTCGCCTATGCGCTTGTGCTTATCACGGTCGTGCGTTTGGGCAAGCTCCTTTTGCTGGGCGGCGATTTTACGCGCCAGCCGGTCGCGCGCGTTCTGTACGGTTTTACGCAAATCCTGCGTGCGGCGCGCCATGCGCTCGGCCTTGCCTTTTTTCTCGTAAAAGGCGGCGAGCAAAGCGGAAAAGCTGTCAAACACCGTTGTTTGCAAAAAGTCGCCGTATTGCGCAATGGGCGTGCAGGAGAAATCGAACACCGCGCCGTCCTCGCGCCTGGTCAGAAGCGTGGGCGAAAAGCGTCCCCCTTTGACGTCGGCGCAAAAAGCGTCGAACGCCTGCGCAATCGCACGGTAGTCCTTTTCCGTCAATTCGCGCAGGGGCTGCTGTACGTTTCCGGTCGCGCGGAACGCGATCTCACGGCACAACAGCGGCGAAAAGCCGAGCAGCAGGCCGAGCAGCGCGCGGTCGAGCGCTGTCTCCGGGTCGCCCTCCCGCAGCAGGGCGGTCAGCGTTTCACCGGTCAGCCCAAAGGGATCGCGCTTATCCTGCGCGGGCGGCATGCGGTAAAACAGGCCCGGCATTACCTGCCGCTTGCCGGATATATCACCGTCCACCCGGCGCAGCGAATCGATGACGCGCCCATCCTCGCCGCATAAAACCAGATTGGAGTGCTTGCCCATGAGTTCGCACATCAGGCGCTTTTTGCAGGGCACGCCCATTTCATCGTTGGTGTCCAGCTCGATGGTGAACATGCGCTCGGTCGCGGGCTGGGAAATGGCGGCGATCTTGGCCCCCTGCACATGCTTGCGCATCAGCATGCAAAACATGGGCGGCGCGGCGGGGTTTTCCCGCGCGGCTTCGATAAAGTGCGCGCGCGGCGCGCCCGCCGCGATCGAGAGCAGCAGGCGCTTTGCGCCGCCCACGCCGCGCGTTTGCAGCACAATCTCGTCCCGGTCGGGCTGATATACTTTTTCCACGCGACAGCCCATGAGCGCCGCGTTCAGTTCGTGCACTACTGCCCCAAGGCAGATTGCGTCGAGTGGCATAATAAACCTTCCTTATATAAATTGGATGCAATCGGCGTGCTTCGCCGATGTTTTGACCGTAAGCTTGGGAAAAGCGCCCCTGATCTGCTCTGCAAACACGGCGGTCATCGGGTTTTCGGTTGGAAAATGCCCGGCGTCCACCAGCGTCAGGCCAAGGGCCTGTGCGCGCTGCATCAAGTCGTAGCTGCAATCGCCTATCACAAAGGCTTCCGCGCCCTTTGCGAGCGCCTGATCCATCATTTTGCCACAGGCGCCGCCGCCGACCGCGACACGGCGGATGGCCCGGCCGCCGTCGCAGTAACGCACGCCGCCCGCGTTCAGGCAGTCCTTGACGTAGCGGACAAACTCCTCGGGCTGCATTTCGCGCGGCAACGTGCCGACACGGCCCAGCATACCGTTTTCCCCGGCTTCCATATTGGATACGCCGGTCAGGAACAACGCGGCGGCCAGCGCATCGTTTACGCCGCCCTGCGCGCAGTCCGCGTTGGTGTGCATACAGATGAGCGCGATCTCGTTTCGGATCGCCGCGCGCAGCAGGCGGCCCGTGGTATCATCCGCCGTGACCCGGCTGACCGAAGTGAAGATCGCCGGATGATGGGCCACGATCAGCTGTGCGCCGAGCGCGGCCGCCTCCTCCACCACCTGCTCGGTGATATCGAGCGCGCAGAGAACGGAAGAGACCGGCTGCACGCGGTCGCCAGCCAATAGGCCGACGTTGTCCCAGCTTTCAGCAAGCTCGTATGGGGCAAAGCCCTCTAAAAAAGTCAGGATATCCTGTACGGTTATCATCATAATCCCTCCATAGCGTCCCGAAGCGCCGTAACGGTATCGCGCTGCGCCGCGAGGCGCGCTTCATCGACCGCGCTGCCCTGCTCCATACCGGCCAGCGCGTGCGTTTCAATGCGCAGCAGGTGTGCCAGATATTCCTTCGCACCGGCCGCCCGCAACAGCGCGGTTGAAACATGGCAGGCGGAAAGCGGTTTTTCCCGCTTATCCGCCCCGCCCCGGGCGCTGATCACAATGTACCAGCGGCGCGCGCCTTCGCGGCAGATCGTTTCCTCAACGATGCGGCAGCCGTTTTGCCACAGCCATTGGCGCAGCTCGGGAGCGCCCGTCATAGGCTGGAGCAACAGCAGATGACCGCCGTCAATCGCCCACGGCGCGGCATCCAATATTTCCGCAATGGTCTGCCCGCCCATGCCCGCGATCGAAACGGTATCGCACTCGTCAGGAGCGATCGCGTCAAGGCCGGGCGCAAGGCGAAGCGGCAGCGAAACGCCGTGATCCCGCGCGTTTTGTTCGGCGTGTCGGAGCGGTCCCGCGCCGATATCCGAGCCGACGGCGCTCTGTACGCGGCCCGCCTTTAGCAGGCTGATCGGCAGCTTGCCGTGATCGGTGCCGATATCGGCCAGATGCGCGCCCTGCGGCACCAGCGATGCAAGGCAGTCAAGGCGCGGCGTTAAAATCAAACTTTCCATAGTCTCCTCAAAAAAAACCGGGCCGGCTTTAGCCGGCCCGGTTTCCTACTAGCTTATTCTCCGAAAAAGCTGTTGAGCTTTTCAACCAGCTCGTCCGCATTCGTGCCGTGAACCATGCAGGCTTCCTCGATGCTTTCGCCCTGCGAAGCCGGACACCCCAGACAGTGCATGCCCATTTCCGTGAAAAAGGGCGCCGTGTTCAGATCGCGGGCCAAAACCTCGCCGATCGTGGTTTTCTTCGTGACAGCAGCCATGATGAACCTCCTTAACTCGTTTGTTTGATTTCTTATAGTATACCGCAGAAAAACAGAAAATTCAATCAAAATATCATATTTATCACGTCTGAAATACTTATTTGCTAAAATTAAAAAAAGCGTCCGAGAAAACTCTCGGACGCTGATTTTGCGGGTAATAAGCTAAAAAATTAGCCCTCTTCGCGCATCTTGGCGAAGCACTCGCTGCAATATACCGGGCGATCGGACTTGGGCTCGAACGGAACTCTCGCCTCGCCGCCGCAGGAAGCGCAGACTGCGGTGAAATACTCGCGAGGGCCGCGGGCAGCATTCTTGCGGGCATCGCGGCAGTTCTTGCAGCGCTGGGGCTCGTTCTGGAAGCCGCGCTCTGCGTAAAACTCCTGCTCACCTGCGGTGAATACAAATTCCTGACCGCATTCCTTGCATACTAAAGTCTTGTCTTCGTACATGCTTTTTACCTCTCTTTGATACCGTTCCCTCGGGAACCTAGATTTATTGCGTACAGGCTTCTTTTGCCTGCAATCGCCTATTGGGGTTTGATAGCTGCCGATTTTCGCTTGATGCGCTGGATGGCATTGTCCACAGACTTGATTGGTTTATGCAGTGTTTCGGCCATTTGCTCATAGGACAGGCCGTCTAGAAACAATGTTAAAACCTTTGCCTCGAATTCAGACAGGAGCGAATAGAGCCTGCGTATCAGCTCCGCCCGTTCCTCATTGCCGATCACCAGCGATTCGGGGTCACCGATCGGTGCCGCAACCCGGGTGTGCGATTGAGCAAGGTCTTCAAACAGAGGTCGATCAAAGGACAGGGAACGATTTAAAGGATCGTGCTTGAGCGCCGCCGCCGCACGCACCGCGGTATAGATCCGCCGGGTGACGCATAGGCGCGCAAACGCGCCGAACGGCGTTTTTTGTGCTTCGTCGTATTCGCGGATCGCCTTGAGCAGTCCAAGCATGCCCTCCTGCAGCAAATCCTCCGCGTCGGCGCCAACCAAAAAGTAGGGGCGCGCGCAGGTCTTTACCAGCCGGGAATACCGCGAAACGAGCGCTTCTGTTGCCTCGCCCTTGCCCTGCTGCGCCATTTGGCACAAAGCTTCATCGGATAGGGCGGCAAATGCCTCAAATTCCTTATCGTTTCTCATGTCGCTTCTCATTATAGGCGAAAGAATCCATTTTGTCAAGTAATTTTTGTGGAACCTATTGATTTTCCGCCAAATTTCGATTTTGATTTTTGTGCTAATTAGACAATCAACTTCGGCAAAACGCTTTAATTTATTCGACCGTGACCGACTTTGCCAGATTGCGCGGCTTATCCACGTCGCAGCTGCGTTCCACCGCTACATAGTATGCCAGAAGCTGCAACGGAATAATCGAAAGGGACGCGGAAAATTCCGAAAGGCACTTGGGCAAACGCACGATATGGCGGCAAACCGATTCATCGCCGGTAAAATCGTCCGTCGTGACGAGAACGACGCTTGCTCCGCGCGATACCACCTCGCGAATGTTGGACACGGTTTTTTCAAATAGGGCGGGCTGTGTGGCGAGCGCAACGACGAGCGTGCCCTTCTCGATCAGCGAGATGGTTCCGTGTTTCAGTTCTCCCGCCGCATAGGCTTCAGAGTGTACATAGCTGATCTCCTTGAGCTTGAGCGAGGCTTCCAGCGCGGCGGCATAATCCAGCCCGCGCCCTAAAAAGAAGACGGACGCGCGGTTGGCGTATCGGGTGGCGATACGCTGCATTTGTTCCTTGCAGGCAAGCGTCTGCTCGATCAAACGGGGCAAACGGCGCAGCTCGGCGCACAGCGCCTTTTCGTCGCCGATCGAAATATGGCCGCGCACCCGCGCGATCCGCACGGAGATCATATAAAGCGCCGCAAGCTGCGCGGAATAGGCTTTGGTGGTAGCGACAGCGATCTCCGGCCCGGCCCATGTGTACAGCACGCCGTCCGCTTCGCGCGCGATCGTAGAAGAGACCACATTGACGATTGCGACCGTAAACGCGCCCGCCTGCTTGGCCAGACGCATGGCGGCCAGCGTATCCGCGGTTTCGCCCGACTGACTGACGACGATGCACAGATCCTTCTTGCCGATGATCGGGTTTTCATAGCGGAATTCGCTTGCCACCTCAGCCGAACAGCGCACGCGGCACATGCTTTCGATCACGCGCTTGCCCACCATACCGGCGTGCAGCGCCGAGCCGCAGGCGACGATATGAATATTTTCGATCTCGCGCAGGCGCTCATCCGTTAGGCCGCACTCCTCGAACAAAATGCTGTCGTTCTGGATGCGGGGGCGTACCGTGTCGCCGACCGCCTTGGGCTGCTCCATAATCTCCTTGATCATAAAGTGCTCGTAACCGCCCTTTTCCGCGGCGGACATGTCCCAAGTCACGGTCTGCACCGGCTTATCGAGCGTTTCGCCGAACTCGTTCATCACGGTAACGCCGTCCGGGCGGACGATCGCCACCTCGTTATCGTCCAAAATAATGTACCGGTCGGTCCGGCTGATGATGGCGGTGATATCGGACGCGATCATGTTTTCTTCCTTGCCCAAACCGATGACCAGCGGGTTATCGCGTCTGGCGGCGACGATCTCATCCGGATTATCGAGCGAAACGACACCGAGCGCATAGGAACCGCGAATGCGCTGCACGGCGGCCAGCACGGTCTGCGCCAGATCCTCCTGCTTGCCGGTGTGCAAATAGTCGATCAGGTGGGCGACGGTTTCGGTATCGGTCTCGGACTGGAACGCGTATCCATGCTTTTCCAAACGCGTGCGCAGATCCTGATAGTTTTCAATAATGCCGTTATGTACCACGGCGACCTTGCCCATGCCGTCCTTGCCGCCGAGATGCGGGTGAGAGTTGCGGTCGGACGGCTCGCCGTGGGTCGCCCAGCGGGTATGGCCGATGCCGCAGGTGCAGCAAAGTCCTCCCTCTTCCTTGATCTTTTCTTCCAGATTCGCGATACGGCCTTGGGTCTTGACGACGCGCAGCCCTTCCTTCGTAAATGCCGCGACGCCGGCCGAGTCATAGCCGCGGTATTCCAGACTGTACAGGCCCTTGATCAATACAGGCAGCGCGTTTTCGCGCCCGGTAAATCCAACGATTCCACACATATTATAAATGATCCTCTCAATATACGAATGATTTAATTTCTCGCAGTTTTTTAATTTTGGGCATAAAAATAGTGCGTTACGCAGGTCTGCTCTGTCCGCGCGGTCGCCCGCGCGTTTTCCTCAGCCTGCTGACGACCAACTCACTCGTGGCCGAAGGGCATCCGCCGAAAACTTCGATTTACCCTTTCCTCGTCAACTGCGATACCGGCTGCACCGCAGTTCTGGCGCTTCATGTAATTCAGTTGTATCGGGCCGCATCCCCTCCTTTGCTAAAAAACGGGTGGACGTGAGAAAACCACGCCCACCCCCATTGGTGCATTTTATTGCCGCGCAATAAAAATATGATTTTATGAGAAAATAGCTTTGGCTATTTTTCTATTATACGACAGACTCTATGACCTTTGCAACACTTTTTGCCAAAGAATCCACTTTCGCGCTGTCCTTGGCTTCCACCATGACGCGCACGAGCGCTTCGGTGCCTGAAGGACGCACCAGAATGCGGCCGTCCTCGCCGAGCTCCGCCTCGGCCGCCTCGATCGCCTCGCGCACGGGCGGCAGCTCGTGCAGCTTCGACTTTTTATCGTTCGGCACCTTGACGTTTACCATGAGCTGCGGCCACGGCACAACCTCCTGCGCGATCTCAGAGCACTTCTTGCCGCTCTCTTTGAGAATGGACATAAACTGCAGCGCGGTCAGCTCGCCGTCGCCGGTGGAAGCGTATTCTAAGAAAATAACGTGGCCGGACTGCTCGCCGCCCAGTATATAGCCCTTTTCCAGCATCATTTCCAGCACATACCGGTCGCCCACATTGGAACACTCGATCCGCATGTCGTTCTTTTCCGCATAGGCGTGCAGGCCCATGTTGGACAGCACGGTGGCCACGAACGCGCCGCCGCGCAGCTTGCCCTCGCGCTTCATACGGGCCGCGCAAACCGCCATGATGCGGTCGCCGTCCAGCTCCTCACCGGTCTCGTCTACGATCAGGCAACGGTCGGCGTCGCCGTCAAACGCAACGCCGAGGTCGAACTCGCCGTTCCGCACACGCGTCTTGAGTTGCTCCAAATGGGTGGAGCCGCAGCCGTCGTTGATATTGATGCCGTCCGGCTCGTTAAAGCGGATCTCGCTCTTGCATTCGACCAAACGGGTCAGGCGGCGGATCGTGGTGGAGGACGCGCCGTTGGCGCAATCGATCGCAACGCGCAGGCCGGAAAGATCGCCCTGAATGGTCTCGGCCAAATGGTCGGTGTATTCCACGACCGGGTCGATCGCGCTGCGCAGCACGCGGCCCAGCTTTTCGTGCGTTACCTTGGGGATGGAATCCAGATCGTCGATCAAGTCCTCGATCTTGCTCTCCATGTCGTCGGACAGCTTATAGCCGTTGCCCGCGAAGATCTTGATGCCGTTGTATTCAAACGAGTTATGGCTCGCGGAGATCACAATGCCCGCGTCCGCCTTGTGCTTGATGGTAAGGAAGGCGACCGCCGGGGTCGGGATAACGCCGAGCAGCTCCACATCCGCGCCGACCGAGCAAATGCCCGCGACCAATGCGTTTTCCAGCATATCAGAGGAAATGCGCGTATCCTTACCGATCAGCAGCTTGGCTTTGCCGTCCTTCTCCAGTTCCTGCGTCAGTACATAAGCGGCAGCCGCGCCGATCTTGAAGGCGAGCAGTGCGTCCAGCTCCGAATTAGCAACGCCGCGCACGCCGTCTGTTCCAAAGTATCTACCCAAATTAAAACACCCAACTTTCCAAGTTTTGAGGATCGCTATTGTAAGGAACGCACCTTTTGAGCGCCGCTTCCTGTTTTCATTTTATCATCCGCTACATCATTTGCTGCCCGTCCGCCGGTTCCATTTCCAGATGGCGGTAAGCTTGCAGCGTCACGCACCGCCCGCGGGGCGTGCGGCTGAGAAAACCGATCTGCATGAGATACGGCTCGTACACGTCCTCCAGCGTGATCGATTCTTCGCCGATGGTCGCGGCCAGCGTGTCGAGACCGACCGGGCCGCCGCCATAGTTTAAGATAATGCTTTGCAGCATGCGCCGGTCGATGTTGTCAAGCCCAAGCTCGTCAATCTCTAGGGCGCGCAGCGCGATATCGGCGTTTTTCTTATCGATCGTCCCCTGCCCGCGCACCTGCGCGAAATCGCGCACACGGCGCAGCAGACGGTTGGCGATACGTGGCGTGCCGCGGCTGCGGCGCGCGATCTCTAAAGCGCCTTCGTGCTCGCAAGGCACGTTTAGGATACCGGCCGAGCGTTCGACGATGCGGCACAGCTCCTCCGGCGAATACAGCTCCAACCGGAGCAAAACGCCGAAACGGTCGCGAAGCGGCGAGGTCATCTGCCCCGCCCGCGTGGTCGCGCCGATGAGCGTAAACTTCGGCAGGTCGAGCCGGATCGACCGGGCCGAAGGGCCCTTGCCGATGATGATATCGAGCGCGTAATCCTCCATCGCCGGATAGAGTATCTCTTCCACGCTGCGGTCGAGACGATGGATCTCGTCGATAAACAAAATATCATTTTCCGAAAGATTTGTCAATAAGGCCGCCAAATCCCCCGCTTTTTCGATCGCCGGACCGCTGGTCACACGGATGTTAACGCCCATCTCAGCAGCGATGATACCGGCGAGCGTGGTCTTGCCAAGGCCGGGCGGGCCGTACAGCAGCGTGTGATCGAGCGATTCACCGCGCAGCTTTGCCGCTTCGATGTAAACCTGTAAATTTTCCTTCGCCTTGGTTTGGCCGACGTAGTCCGCCATGGTTTTGGGGCGCAGGGAGGGATCGGTCTCGTCGCCGTCCAGCGGGCGGGATGAGATGATGCGCTCGTCATCCGTCATACCGCCGGAAAATTCTATACTCAAGTGTTCCTGCTCCTTACTGTGCCGCGAGCTTCTTCCAGACTCTGGCGGATGATCTCGTCCGCCTCCATATGAGCGGTGTCGAGGCCCTTCATGGCGGCGAGCGCTTCGGCCTGACTGTAGCCAAGCACCATGAGCGCCGCGACCGCCTCCTGCGTATGGTTGGCGCCGCCCGCGGCAAACGCCTGCGCGGCGGGCACGGCCGACGCGCCCGCTTCGAGCTGCTCCTTGCTCATTTTGTCGCGCAGCTCTAAAATGATACGCTGGGCGATTTTCTTGCCGATGCCGGGGGCCTGCGTCAAAAGCTTCTCATCGCCCGTGATGATGGAGAGCGCCAGCCGGTCGGGCGGCGCGACGGACAAAATAGAAAGCGCCGCCTTGGGGCCGACGCCCGACACCCCGATCATCATTTCAAAGCAAGAGCGCTCTTCCTCGTCGCTGAAGCCGTATAACTCAAAAATATCCTCACGCACATTTAAATGGGTGAGCAATTTGGCGCGCGCGCCCATTTTCAGGCTGCCGACGGTGTTCTGCGAAGCATGGCACGCATAGCCCACGCCGCCGCAATCGATCACCACCAGCCCTTGCTGAAGCAGCGCGACCGTTCCTTCCAGATAATAAAACATAGTTACCTCTCATGATAGCGGATCGAACCCGCCGAGTGCCCGTGGCAAATGGCGAGCGCCAGCGCATCCGCCGCGTCGTCCGGCCGTGGGATGCTGGTCAGGTGCAGAATGTTCTTGGTCATTTCCATCACCTGCTTCTTTTCGGCTTTGCCATAGCCCACGACCGACTGCTTGACCTGACTTGGCGTATAGGAAGCCGGGTGCAGCCCCTTCTGCGCCAGTGCGAGCAAGATGACCCCGCGCGCTTGCGCCACCTGAATGCCGGTTGTGATATTGGAGTTGAAAAACAGCTCTTCAATCGAAGCCTCATCCGGGTGAAAGGTATCGAGTAGCGTGCACAGGTCGTCATAGATCTCAGCCAAGCGAAGATGCATCGGCATGCCGGGACTGGTTTTGATGGCCCCGTACTGCACCGGCGTAAACTGAAACTTTTCATACCGCACCACGCCGTAGCCGATCGTGCCATATCCGGGATCAATGCCGATTATTGTCATATAAAAACGAATCCTTTACGCAAATTAACGTTCTTATCCAAAATATTGTACCATAAACAGCGTAACGATGCAATATTCCGACGCTTGCCGGCGCATAGAAAAAACGCTCAAGCGCGGCGCTGTTTTTGGATGCGCTCGGCCGCTAGCAAAATCCCCGCCTTGCCGGAGGAATAGGTAAGACCGCCCTGCATGTAGCATACATAGGGCTCGCGCATCGGCGCATCGGCAGAAAGCTCGATGGAAGCGCCCTGCACGAATGCGCCCGCCGCCATGATCACCGGATCGTCATAGCCCGGCATTGCCCACGGCTCCGGGGTTACGAACGAATCGACCGGCGCGCCGGCCTGTATGCCTTCGCAAAAGCGGCGCAGCGGATCGGGCGCGCCGAAGGCGATGGTCTGGATAATGTCGTAGCGCGGCTCCTCCGCCTTGGGGCTGACCTCATAGCCGAGCATTTCCATGACCTTTGCGCAAAAAATCGCGGTTTTGAGCGCCTGCGCCGTCGTATGCGGGGCCATGAAAATGCCCTGATACAGCAGCCGGTTCTGCCCAAGCGTGGCGCCGCATTCGCCGCCGATGCCGGGCGCGGTCAGCCGGTAGGAGGCGTTTTCCACCAGATCGGCGCGGCCCGCGATATAGCCGCCCGTGGGCGCGAGGCCGCCGCCGGGGTTTTTAATCAGCGAACCCGCGACCAGATCGGCGCCGACCTGCGTCGGTTCGATCGTTTCCACGAACTCACCGTAGCAGTTATCGACCATGATAACCGCCCGCGAGCCAGCCTCGCGCACTGTTTTGCAGATTTCGCCGATCTCGGCGCAGGACAGCGTTTGCCGCACCGCATACCCGCGGCTACGCTGAATAAAGACGAGCTTTACCGCGTCGTCCCGCACAGCCTTGTCTATCGCGGGCAGGTCGGGTCGGCCGTCCACGAGATCGACCTGTTTGTAACCGATGCCGTAGCGCTTCATACTGCCGCACCCATCGCCGGTAATGGTATTTTGCAGCGTATCGTACGCGGGGCCGGTGACGGAAAGCACGGTATCCCCCGTGGAAACGGCGGAAAACATGGCGCAGGACAACGTGTGCGTACCGTTTACAAAGCCGATACGCACGAGGGCCGCCTCCGTGCCGAACAGATCGGCATAGATGCGGTCCAAGGTATCTCGCCCGTGGTCGTCGTAGCCATAGCCGGTCGTGCCCGCGAACAGGTTGTCGGACACGCGGTTCTTGGCAAACGCCGCCAGAACTTTCTCTGTATTTTCTTCGCAGATCTCATTGATACGCGAAAAATAAGGCATGATTTCGCGCTCGGCCTGCCGGCCGAGCGCGCGAATCTCCTCTGATATGGCAAGGTAGTCAGACATAAACTTTTATTCTCCCAATATGCTTTGCCCGTTCGGCAGCTGGAACAGCTCGTCCGCCGGGGTTTCCAGTTTCAGTTCGCTCACCGTTACCTGACGGACGAGCGTTTCCCCTTCGTAAAAGGAGGCGGCGCGTAAAAGACCGCTCACCGCCGAAATATCGTACCGGCAGCGGTAGCCGTCCTTTTCAAATTCTACATAGACGCAAGGCTCCAGCTCAATCTCCTGCTTGCCCGCCGCGGTGTAGGCGAGCCCGTCCTCCAGCACATCCTCATAGGTGGGCAGCATGGCGGCGGCATCGTCGGAAAAATCGCCCCAAGAGCCTTTGTAAAAGCTTCTGTCGCCCGCGTTCCAGGCGTAGGCGACGCCGTCCACCCGCAACAGCGTGGACTGCACAGTTCCCGCCGCGTCCACGGTATCGGTGCGCACCGCGCCGCCCCGCGCGTAGCGCTGGCAATAAAGCGCGGAGGAACCGCCCGTGTAGGCAAGCCGGTTTTCCACCCGGTAGCTGTATGCTTCGGGCCGGGTAAGCGAGGCGATCACCTGCTTTGCGTTGGACACGCCGATCTCAACATCGTACACGCTTTGCACGGTCAGCGTTTTGCTGCCCGTGGTCACAACGGGCGCGCCGTCGTTTTCTCCCGGCAGCTCGATTCCGGCGCCGCGCGGATGCAGCAGCCCGGAAGAAAACAGATAGCTTAAAAACAGCGTTATCACCAGCACCGTAGCGCCGATCGACGCGATCATGGGCGGCGTAAGGCGGCGCTTTTTCGGCGGCTTCACGGCTGGAAAGGCGCGGGGCCGTCGTCCCGCAGGCCGAAGAAGTGCTCGATCGCCTGCAAAATGCGCTCGCAGGCCTTGCCGTCGCCATAAGGATTGACCGCATGCGCCATCGCGGCATAGGCGGCCGGATCGTCAAACAGCTCGCGCGCCAGCGAAACGATGGTTTCACGGTCAACGCCGGCAAGCTTTACCGTGCCGGCTTCGATGGCCTCCGGCCGCTCGGTCTCGCGGCGCAGCACCAGAACGGGCTTGCCAAGGCTGGGCGCCTCCTCCTGCAAGCCGCCGGAATCGGTCATGATAAGGTAGCAGCGCGCCATCAGGTTGTGCATTTCATCCACGGCGAGCGGATGAATCAGGTGGATGCGCTCGTTGCCGCCGAGGAATTTCTCCGCGGTCTCCCGCACATAGGGGCTTAGGTGCACCGGGTAGACAAAGTGAACGTCCGGATACGCCGCCGAAAGCTCAGCGATCGCGCGGCAGATATTCTCCATCGCCTCGCCATAGTTTTCACGGCGGTGCGCGGTGACCAGCACCACGCGGTTGTTTGCAAAATCGAGCGCTTTCAGCTGTTCGTCGCGAAATGCAAAATCGTTTTTCACAGTCATATGGATCGCGTCCACCACGGTGTTGCCGCAGATGGACACGCCCTGCGCGATGTCCTCGCGGGCGAGGTTGTCGCGGTTGCGCACGGTCGGCGCGAAATGGAGGGACGCGATCTGGCCGACCAGCTTGCGGTTCATTTCTTCCGGGAAGGGCGAGTATTTATCATAGGTGCGCAGGCCCGCCTCGACATGTCCGACCGGGATCTTGTGATAAAACGCCGCCAAAGCGCCGGCGAACGTGGTGGAGGTATCGCCGTGCACCAGAACGATATCGGGCTGCGCCTGTTCGAGCACCTCGTCCAGGCCGTGCAGGGATTTTTCGGTGATGAGCGCCAGCGTTTGCCGGGGCTGCATGATATTCAGATCGTAATCAGGCTTGATATCAAAAATATCAAGCACCTGATCGAGCATTTCACGGTGCTGCGCGGTCACGCAGACGATGGATTCCAGCGTATCGCTCTTTTGCAGCGCGTGCACGAGCGGCGCCATTTTGATCGCTTCCGGCCGGGTACCGAAAACCGTCATGACTTTAATCTTGTTCATCGCTATTTTTCTCCTTCTCTTCGGGCTGCGCGGGCGGGACGTTCTTCGGCTCCTCCCCTTCCGGCGGGCGGCGGCGCATGTGGTGCTCCGCCCCGTAGATCACGCATGCGCCCACAATGATGGCGACCAGCACGGCCAGCAGCAGGAAGATCGCCTTGACCTCGCCGGACGAGGTAAGGATGACCGCGGTAAGCCCCAGCGTGCCGCTCACGGCGTACAGAATGGCCACCGCCTGCTTTTGGTTAAAGCCCATATCGATCAGCTTGTGGTGCACATGGCCGCGATCCGGGCTCATCGGGCTGCGCCCTTCGGCCAGGCTGGCGGATAATGGCGTTCGCCATGTCGAAAATCGGCAGGCCCAAAATAAGAAACGGCACAGCGAACGAAATGACCGCGTAGAATTTGAACAGGCCCATGATCGACACCGTCGCCAGCATATAGCCGAGAAAGGTCGACCCGGTATCGCCCATAAATATCTTGGCGGGGTTGAGGTTGTAGGGCATAAAGCCGATGCACGCGCCCGCCAGCGCGCCCATGGTGATGGCGATGCCCATTTCGCCGGTGAGCAGCGCCACGGCGAGCATCGTGATCGCCGCGATCGACGAAACGCCGACCGCAAGGCCGTCCAGCCCGTCGATAAGATTGACGGCGTTTGTGATGCCCACGATCCAGATGATGGTGACCGGAATGGCGAAAATGCCAAGGTGGAAATACATATCATCCGAAAAGGGGTTTAAATTGGTAAACATATCGATGCGCAGCCCGCCGATGCAGACCGGTATCGCCGCGGCGATGATCTGCACGACAAACTTGAGCTTTGCGCCAAGCGCCATCACATCGTCAAAGATACCGAGCACAACGATCAGGAGCGCGCCGAGCAGCACGCACAGCATCGGCGTATCCAGCTTGCCGAACAACAGGATCGAGCACAAAAACGCCATGAAGATGCCAAGCCCGCCGAGTCGCGGGATGGGCTCCTTATGCATGCGTCTGGTATCCTTGGGCACGTCGATCGCGCCGATCTTGTGCGCAAATTTTTTCACGTAGGGCGTAAAGAAATAAGATAACACGCCGGCGACCAAAAACGCGGCGACAATCATCCATATTACCGTATATTCCGGCATTTCACCATTCCTCTCCGGCGCGCGTTCAGCGTTTTACAAAGCCAACCTTTTTGTAGACCTTATCAAGCGTTTTACGCGCAAGGAAGGCGGCCTTCTGCGCGCCCTCGTTATATACCTTTTCCAGATAGTCCTTGTTGTTCAAAAGATCCTCGGTGGTTTCGCGGATCGGGCGCAGCAGCTCTACCACGGCCTCGCCGACGGCGGGTTTGAAATCGCCGTAGCCCTTGCCGTCGAACTCCGCTTCGACCTCGGCGGTCGTCTTGCCGGTGGCGAGCGCATAGATCTGGATCAGGTTGGAAACGCCCGGCTTGTTCTGCGGGTCCATGATGATGCGCGCGTCCGAATCGGTCACGGCGCGCTTGAATTTGCGCATGATGGCGTCCGGCTGATCCATCAGCAGGATGTAGCCGTTTTCGTTTTCATCGGATTTGCTCATTTTCTTTTCCGGTTCGGACAGGCTCATCACCTTCGCGCCCTCGCCGGCCTTGGGGTAATAGCCTTCCGGGATGGTGAAGGTGTTCGGGTGCACGCCGTTAAAGCGGTTTGCGATATCGCGGCAAATTTCGATGTGCTGGCTCTGATCCACGCCGACCGGCACCAGATTGGTCTGGTACAGCAGGATATCGGCCGCCATCAGCACCGGATAGGTAAACAGGCCGACGTTTACGTTGTCGGCATGCTTGGCGGACTTATCCTTGAACTGCGTCATGCGCGAGGCCTCGCCAAACATGGTGAAGCAGTTGAGCACCCACGCCAGTTCGGCGTGCGCCGGCACATGGCTCTGGATGAAGAGCGTGCTCTTTTCCGGATCAAGGCCGCAGGCGATATATTGCGCCAGAACCTCAAGCGTGGCGCGGCGAAGCGCGGCGGGGTCCTGCCGGACGGTGATCGCGTGCATATCGACCACGCAGTAGATGCAGTTATAGTCCTCCTGCAGGATCGGAAAATTGCGGATCGCGCCGAGGTAGTTGCCCAGCGTGAGTTTGCCCGAAGGCTGCACGCCGGAAAAGATCGTTTGCTTCTGGTTTTCGCTCATTTATGACGACTTCCCTTACAAAAAAATTCGATATAGCGGCTTTGGGATACATGACCCCATGCTTGGTTAGTATCATATCATATTTTTACACTTTATGCAACTAAAAATGGCTGATCCTGCACCGGTTGACAAGCCCGCCCGCAAGAGGGTATGATAGGCTTAACCGAAAGGAGGAAGTCCGTTATGGCCCCATACTTACTGGCGCTGGATCAGGGCACGACCTCATCCCGCGCCATCCTGTTCGATCAGGAGCAGAACATTCTTGCCATCCGCCAGCACGAGCTGGAACAGCACTATCCGCACGAGGGCTGGGTCGAACAGGACCCGATGGAGATCTGGTCGACCCAATACGCCGCGATGATGGAGGTGCTGGCCGTTTCGGGCGCTTCCCCCGCCGAGATCGCGGGCGTCGGGATCGTCAACCAGCGCGAAACGACCATTCTGTGGGAGCGGGCCACCGGCCGCCCCATTTACAACGCCATTGTTTGGCAGTGCCGCCGCACCGCCGATATCGTGGACGAACTGAAAGCCGCCGGGCTGACCGATCATATCAAAAGCGTGACCGGCCTTGTACCGGACGCTTACTTTTCCGCCACCAAGATCAAATGGATCCTAGACCATGTCGACGGCGCGCGGGAAAAGGCCGCGCGGGGCGAAATCCTGTTCGGCACGGTCGACAGCTGGCTCGTTTACAAGCTTACCAGCGGCAAAACGCACATCACGGACGCGACCAACGCCTCCCGCACCATGCTGTACGACATCCACCGCCTCGATTGGGACGACACCCTGCTGGAGGCGCTCGATATCCCGCGCGCCATGCTGCCCGAGGTG
Organism: Agathobaculum sp. NTUH-O15-33; assembly: GCF_033193315.1. Classification (NCBI taxonomy): domain Bacteria; kingdom Bacillati; phylum Bacillota; class Clostridia; order Eubacteriales; family Butyricicoccaceae; genus Agathobaculum; species Agathobaculum sp. NTUH-O15-33. The sequence continues at coordinate 1,866,586 of NZ_CP136187.1, read as the reverse complement.
CGTTCTTCCAGCGAGGTTTACGGCACGGTCTCTTTGCCCGGCGGCGAGGTGCCGATCTGCGGCATCGCGGGCGACCAGCAGGCCGCGCTGTTCGGGCAGACATGCTTTCAGCGCGGCGACGCAAAGAACACCTACGGCACCGGCTGCTTTTTACTGATGAACACGGGGGAAACGCCCTGCGAAAGCCGAAACGGGCTTTTGACCACCATTGCGGTCCAGCTCGGCGGCGAGACGCAGTACGCTTTAGAGGGCAGCGTGTTCGTCGGCGGCGCGGTGATCCAGTGGCTGCGGGACGAGCTGCGCTTTTTCTCCGAAAGCCGGGATGCGGAATACTATGCCCGCAAGGTGCCGGATACCGGCGGTGTTTATCTGGTGCCCGCCTTTACCGGCCTTGGCGCGCCGCACTGGGACATGTATGCGCGCGGGGCGCTGCTGGGGCTGACGCGCGGCACCAAGCGCGAGCATATCATCCGCGCCGCGCAGGAATCCATCGCCTATCAGGTGAACGATCTGCTCGCCGCCATGGCGCGCGACACGGGCGCGCCCCTAACCACGCTTTCGGTGGACGGCGGCGCGAGCCGGGACGGCTTTTTGATGCAGTTTCAGGCCGATATATCGGCGCTGGCCATCCGCCGCCCGGTCATTCGCGAAACGACCGCGCTGGGCGCGTGCTATTTGGCGGGACTGGCCGCCGGCGTTTGGCGCGACCGGGACGAGCTGACCCGCCTGTGGCGCTGCGATACGCTATTCCAGCCGGAGATGAACGAAGAGCGGCGCAAGGAACTGCTGCGCGGCTGGGACAAGGCCGTGGGGCGCAGCAAAGGCTGGGCCCGGGAAGAATAAAAAAATGCGCTCAGCGGAAGCCGCTTCATCAAGAAGCCGCTCCGCTGAACGCACGTCAGCACCTGAAGCGCCCTTATGTGGGGCGCTCCTTTTTTTTGCGCAAAATGGCATAGGGGTGGATGGAAAACGGAAAATCAAAATGCACGCGCATCTGCGGCACGTTGAACAGATCGAGGGCCTCCCCCTCGTCGTTTCGTGGAAATGCGGAAAAAACATAGGGCGCGGCGTCCGGCTGGAGCAGCTCCAGCTCCTCCCCTTTAAAAATGCGATTTTTCAGGGCGAACACAGCGTGTCCCTCCGGCCCGATCGTAAGCGGCATACCGGCCACCTCATAGTCGCGGATATACTGGCTATCCTCGTAATGCTGGCCGTTTTCCGCGCCGCCAAAATAAAAGCCGGTGTAGTATACGCGGTGGCTCACCTTGTTCACTTCGTCCAGACAATCCTGCGGCAAGGGCCGCCCCGCCGCGTATGCGTCGATTGCGCGGCGGTAAGCGCCTGTCACGCAGGCGGTGTAATACGCGGTCTTGTTCCGTCCCTCGATCTTGAGCGAATCGACGCCCGCGTTTGCCAGCTCCGGTATGTGGCCGATCATGCAAAGATCCTTGGAGTTATACAGGTAGGTGCCGCGACCGTCCTCCTCGACCGGAAAGTATTCGCCGGGGCGCTGCTCCTCCATCAACGTATACTTCCAGCGGCAGGGCTGCGCGCACGCGCCGTGGTTGGCGTCGCGCCCGGTCAAGTACTGCGAGATCAGGCAGCGGCCCGAATAGGAAATGCACATCGCCCCGTGCACAAACGCTTCGATCGCAAGGCTTTCCGGCGTTTTGGCGCGGATCTCCGCGATCTCGGCCAGCGACAGCTCGCGTGCTAATACGATGCGTTCCGCGCCCAGCTCAGCCCAAAAATTGGCGGCTTCATGGTTTAGAATGCTCGTCTGCGTCGAGATGTGCAGCGGCACGCGCGGCGCATGGCGTTTGGCCAAACGGATCACGCCCACATCGGCCACGATCAGCGCGTCCGCCCCGATCTCCTGCAAAAAAGCAAGATACGCGGGCAGCGCGTCCAAATCCGCATTGGATGGCATGACGTTGACCGTGATATAGCATTTTACGCCGTGCGCGTGCGCGAAGGCAACGCCCTCGCGCAGCGCGTCATCATCAAAGTTCTGGGCGGCGGCGCGCATGCCAAACTGGCGCCCCGCCATATACACCGCATCCGCTCCGTAGGCGACCGCGTAGCGCAGCTTTTCCGGATCGCCCGCCGGAGCGAGCAGCTCCGGCCGCTTATTCACCCTCATTCGACTGGTTGGCAGCCTGCGCCTGCGCCTGATTGGAGATCGCAATATTGTTGTTCTGCTCGTCGTTGGTCGAGGCGAACAGGTGCGAGCCGTCCGGCATGGCGACATAGTAGTAGTAGCCGTGCTCCTCCGGATGGGTGGCCGCGTAAAGCGATTTATAACCCGGGTTACAGATCGGTCCGGGCGGCAGGCCCTGCTGGGTGTAAAGGTTATACGGCGTGTCCTGCTGCAATTCCTCCTGCGTGAGCTTACCGCTCGTTCGGCCAAGGCCGTACAGCACGGAAGCGTCCACCTGCAGGTACGGGAACTGTCCGGCGTTATTCAGGCGGTTATAGATAACGCCCGCGATGCGCGCGTACTCGTCGTCCTTCTGCGCCTCGCGTTCGATCAGAGACGCGATGGTGACGATCTCGTGCATCGAGCGGCCCAGCTGCTCGGCGCCCGCCTTGATCTCATCGTCGTACTTGCTGTCGCCGAAGTTATTGAGCATTTTATTGATCGCTTCTACCGCGTTGTTATTGGCGAATACCTGATAGGTATCCGGGAAGAGGTAGCCTTCCAGCCAGCCCTCCTTAGGCGGCAGGCGGTCCTTTAAAAACTCGTGCTTGAAAGGGTATTCGTTCAGCGCCTTATTCAGCGCTTCTTCGGTGCACACATGCTTTTCCAGCATCAGCTGGCCGATCTGCGCGACCGAGTAGCCCTCCGGAATGATCAGCTCGACAACCTCCGCGTCTTCCGAGCTGACCAGCGCGCGCGCGATCTGCCCATAGTCCATATTCGGGTTGAGCGTATAGGTGCCGGCGAGCACGCTGGCGTTTTTGCCGGTCAGGCTGATATACAGTTTGAAAATGGAGCCGTAGTGGATGATGCCCGCGTCGTCCAGCTGCTTGCTGAGCGAGACCACATCGGTATTTTCCGAAACCGTGATCGGCTTTTCGGCATCGTCCGCAACAAAGGCGAACACATCGTTTGCCACAAAGATCGCCACGAGCGACAGCACGATCGAAATGCCGAGCACCGCGATCACATAGACCACCGTGCCCGCGCACCCGCCGTTTTTCTGCCGCCGGCTGCGTCGGCGGCCGGACCGCTGCCGTTCCGGCTGCTCGG